>WJLJ01000079.1 GCA_014728525.1 Candidatus Babelota bacterium
ATTTTTATTTATTATTTTATAAATTAATTTTTTAGAAAAAAATGAAGATATTATTCCTTCTTTTATTAAGTAATCTTTGAATTTAGTATTACTTATTTTTTTTATTTCTACATTTTTTATTTCTACTTTTTGTCCGGGAATTATTTTTGTTGGTGTGTATGTATAGCACAAAAGATTAAAATTTGTATTTGTTTTTTTATTTAATTTTTTTATTTGACTTACTTTTAAAGTAATTTCTTCTTTTATATTATTTGATGTTAAATTTTCTTTATTAGTAACTGTTGCTATAAGATTTAATTTTTTATTTGCTATTTGATTTAGAATTTCTAGATTTTTATTTTTCTGATTTTGCAGCAAAAATGCTCCGGATAAAAAAATAAGAGAATATGCAAGGAGCTTACTTTTGTTTTTTAATAAAAGAAAGATATTTAAAATTATGCAAATCGCCAATAAATAAAAATTACTAGGAATAAATTCTTGGTAAATTATTCCTAGTAATAAAAATATTAAAGGGAAGAAAAGTGGTATTTTATTGCTTATTTTCATTAATTATGGAAACTACTGCGTGCTTAAGAATTTCCATTTTTGTGCCGTCGTTTAATTCAACAATAAGGTTATTGTTAGAAACGCTAACAATTTTTGCGATTATTCCACCTTTTGTAATAACTTTATCACCAACTTTTAAGTTATTTATCATTTCCATCAAAGCTTTACGTTGTTTGTTTTGAGGTCTGATTAAAAAGAAATAAAAAATAACTATTATAAGGATAAACGGTAAAAATTGGCCTATCATTTTTAACATTCCTTGGGCTTCTGCGCCAGTTGCAGCTTGTGGTGCTGCGTTTAATAATGAAAATAACAATGTTATCATTTTTTTCTTTCGTTTTTATAAGAATTTGTGTTATTAAAAACTTATTATAATAACTAACAACAGTTTTTATTAAATGTCAATTGACCTTGGTTTGATTTTATTTTTAGAAAGTTTTGTATGAAGATTAAAAAATTATGGGGTACTCAAATTTTAGATTCCCGAGGTTTTCCGACCGTTCAATGTAATTTACTTTTGGATAATGATATTTTAATTAAATCCGGTGTTCCCTCTGGTGCTTCTGTGGGGCAGCAAGAGGCTTTAGAGCTAAGAGACGGTGATGATAAAAAATATTTTGGTAAAGGTGTTTTGCAGGCCATAAGAAATATAGATGAAAAAATAGCACCAATTATTGTTGGATTTGAGCCTGATTTTAAAATTATAGATCAAAAACTTTTGGAATTAGACGGAACAGAAAATAAATCTAATTTAGGTGCCAATGCTATTTTGGCTGTAAGTATTGCTGCAGTAAGAGCACAAGCTTTTTGCCAAAAAAAAGAACTTTATAAATTAATTGCAGATGAATTTGGAAATAACAATATAATTTTACCAAAAGTTATGTTTAATATTTTAAATGGCGGTGTTCATGCAGATAATAAAATTCCTTTTCAAGAATTTATGATAATGCCACAAAAAGATAATTTTTCTGAAAATTTGCAAATGTCTGTGATTGTTTATCAAAATTTAAAACGTATTTTGAAAAAGGAAGGCTATTGCACCGGGGTTGGTGATGAAGGCGGTTTTGCCCCTGATATTGCAGCAAATTCTTCTTCTGTTATTAATCGTGTTTTAAAATTTTTGCAAAGAGCTGTTGATGTTAGCGGTTTTAATTTAGGTAATGATGTAGTTTTTTGCTTGGATGTTGCAGCATCACAATTTTATAATAGTGAAAAAAAATATTATTCATTAGGTGATAAAAAATTTAGTAGTGATGATATTATCGAATTTTATGATTCTTTAGTTTCTGATTATCCTATTTTTTCTATAGAAGATGCACTTGATGAGCAGGATTGGAGCGGTTGGCAAAATTTAACAGAACAATTAGGCAAAAGAATTCAACTTGTAGGTGATGATATTTTTGTTACAAACACAAATTTAATTAAAAAGGGTATAGAGCAAAAAGTTGCAAATGCTGTTTTGATAAAACCAAATCAAATTGGAACAGTGACAGAGACTTTGGCTGCTATTAAACTTGCAAATGATAATAATTATAAGTGCGTTATTTCTCATCGTTCAGGAGAAACTTGTGATACTTTTATATCGGATTTAGTTGTAGGAACTGGTGCGGGGCAACTTAAAGCCGGTGCCGCCTGCAGGGGAGAAAGGGTAGCAAAATATAATAGATTATTGGAAATAGAAGAGAGTTCGTATAGAAGAGATTCTGTTTTATAATTTTAAAAGATTTATTATTTAAGATTTATTAAAAAGAAGATGAATTTTATTTATTATTCTTCGAAGTTCAAGATAGAGATCCCGGGTCAAGCCCGGGATGACTTCGGAGAGTTTTAAACTTTATTCAGAAAACTAAGAATGTATTTTATTTTTTATTTTTTGAAAAAAAGGAATAAATAGCTGGTCAAGCCCGGGATGATTGCAGCGAGTCTTTAAATTTTATTCAGAAAACTAAAAGGAGTATTACGAATACTAATATCTGAGTTAAGATTTTTAATCCATAAAGAATAAACTCAATTACCAATAATGACATCAACAAAAAAAACTAATACTATAAAACCAAAGTTCGTTCTAAAAATTTCTTTTTTTTGTTACACCGCATAGATTTAAAACTGATTCTTGCCTTATTTTCTGACATAAACACCAATTAGTCATCCCGGACTTGATCCGGGATCTCTATTCTCGGCTTTCAAATATATTTTTATTTTTTCCAA
>WJLJ01000080.1 GCA_014728525.1 Candidatus Babelota bacterium
GATATATATATAGGAAAAGATTTACTTGATAAATTAAATGAAAAAGAATTACGTGCAGTTATTGCTCATGAATTGGGTCACATAAAAAATAATCATGTAATAAAAAGAAAAGTTTTATTTATAAGCCAAATTTTATTATTCTTTTTTAAAGACGTTTTAGCTAATAAGTTTTATTATTATAGCAATATAGGCAGTTATCATACTGATAATGAGCATGTAAATTTTAATCAAAAGAAGAGAGAATTTTATAATAAGTTTAATATAACTTTTGAAATTTTTATGTTTTTGTTTTCTTTGGCTGAAAACTATATATCTAGATTACAAGAGAAGGAAGCCGATCTTGAGGCTTTAAAGTATACTAAAGATCCTAATTTACTAATTTCTGCTTTGGAAAAAATACATCAAACGCAAAAAGAAAAATCAAAAGTTAGTTATAATATACTTCAGTTTTATTCAAAATATTTATGGTTTTTATCTTCTCATCCTTCACTTGAAAAAAGAGCGGATTATTTAAAAAAGGCAGCAGGAGGTTTAGCATAATTATTTTAATCGAAGGTCACAACTTAAGTTAATTTTAAAATAATTTAATAAAAAGCAAATATTTCCTTTTTTTTATGCTCTAAATTTATACATAAATATAAAAGCCTTTATTTATTTTTTGTAATATTGCTATTTTAAATAATAAAAAATAAAAAAAAGGTTTGTTAAAAAAAAAAGGGTAAAAAGGGATGAATAGGCTTTTTTGTATAGCGTATAGAGCTATAATTCTAACAATCTTAATAATTTTCCAATTATCTGCGATACCAAAGTTGACAGTTGTTATGGTTATTGACCAGTTTGCGCAGCATTATATGAATAGATTGGGTAATAATTTTAATTATGCTTTTAAAATGCTTCAGGAAAAAGGAATAAATTATACTAATGCTCATCATTGTCATGGAACACCAACAACTGCTACCGGGCATAATGCATTGAATACAGGAACTCTTGCAGATAAACATGGAATAATTTTAAATGGTTGGAAGCAAAAAAATGGAAAAAAAATTAGATATGATCGAGATGATTCTACTCAAAGTTTAGTATTTTCTGATAATGGGCTGCAAAATTACGGTAATAGTGCAAAAAAGATAAAAGTTAAAGGTTTGACCGATCGATTTGTAAGTAAATCAAAAAAAT
This sequence comes from Candidatus Babelota bacterium, assembly GCA_014728525.1. Taxonomy (GTDB): domain Bacteria; phylum Babelota; class Babeliae; order Babelales; family UASB340; genus WJLJ01. The sequence goes on from WJLJ01000080.1 coordinate 1,177, forward strand.
ATAAAAGTTTTTCTTTATCGCATAAATCTAGAGCCGCTATCGGAATGGCAGGAAAATCAGGAAAGCCTATTTGGTTTGATGAAAATTCAGGAATTTTTACAACATCAAAGGCTTTTTTTAAAAAAATGCCTAAATGGGTATCTGATTTTAACCGAAAAAAAGATTTAAAAAATAAGATAAAAAATAAGAAATGGAAACTTTGTTATCCTGCAAAAAGTAAATATTACAAATTAAAAGATATTAATTTTCATAAAAATACAAATTATAAATATGCAATTTTTGATGAAACTTTAATTTTAAATGATGCAATTTATACCACTACAGATTTTATAAACAAGAAAGTTAAAACAGGAGAAGAAAAAAAAGAAAGTTTTGATGGTTTTTTAAAAAGTCCTTTTGCCAATAAATATCTTTTAGACTTGGCAAAAGCTTGTATAAAAAAGAATTTAAAAAAACAAGATAATATGCTTTTATGGGTGTCTCTTTCTCCTTTAGACAAATTGGGACATGTTTATGGACCGCAAAGTATAGAAGTGATTGATATGATATATCATCTTGATAAACAAATAGGACATTTTTATAATTACCTAAAAAATAAATTTGGAGAGCAAAATATATTATTTGTTTTAACTGCAGATCACGGAGTAGAAAATTTGGTTGAAGTTTCAAAGAAAAAAGGAAAAAAGGGATACAGAATTCAAGCAGATGAATTGATTCAAGAAATGAACAGGCATGTGAAAAATAAATATAATGTTGAAGACTTAGTAGTTATGTTTAAAACTTCACAATTTTATTTTGATAAGAATAAATTTAATTTATTTTCCGCAAAAAATAAGTTAAAAATTATAAAAGATCTTAAAGAAATAATTTTAAGCAATAAAGGTGTAAAAAAAGTTTGGTCTTACGATGAATTGTCTAATTTAAAATGTAAATTTAATAGTTCTGAAAATTTTTATAAAAGGCAAATGTATCCAAAAAGATCCGGGGATTTAATTTGTATGCCAAAAAAATATTGTATGTTTACAACATATACATATGGAGCAGGGCATAGATCTGCTTATGGATACAACACAAATGTTCCTTTAATTATTTATCAAAAAGGTAAATTTGAAAATAAAAAAATAGACAAAAAAGTATGGATTCCTCAATTACCGGTTACTATTGCTAAAATGCTTAAATTAGATAGTCTTCCGGCATCGGAATTTTCAACATTACCCCTTTGACTAGTTTTAAATAAATATTTATAACTATTATTAATACTAGCTAATCTATTTAGTCTGAATTATTATATTTTAGGAGGTTTTATTATGTTAAAGGGGAAAATTTTATTATCTACAGTTGTTTTAGGATTAATATTTTTGTCTGGTTGTTTTATTTTTAATGATTCAACCGAAAATAGAGGTAAACAAAAAGAAATGGCAAAAGAGAAAATGATTTTTACATTTTTAGGTGCTCCTGGTTCAGGAAAGGGAACTTTGGCTCAACGTTGTGCAAATAACTTAGGTTTTGAAGTTTTATCAACCGGTGATCTTTTTAGACAGCACATTTCTAATAAAACAAATATAGGCAAAAAATTAAATGAATATATGGAAAAAGGTCAACTTGTTCCTGATGAATTAGTTGTAAAAATGGTGAAAGAATGGCTTACTTCAAGATCAGATTCAGATAAATCAATTATTTTGGATGGTTTTCCAAGAACATCTCTTCAGGCTAAAAAATTGTTAGAAATAATACAACAAGATATGCCAAATTATGTTTTTAAAATTGTAAAACTTGAAATTCCACAAGAAGAAATATCTCAAAGACTTGTAAATAGAAGAGTTTGTTCAAATAAGAGATGTCAAGCTATTTATAATACTTCTATGCCGGAAATATCTTCGGGTAAGTGTCCTAAATGCGGAGCCGAACTTCTTCAAAGAAAAGATGATACTCCGGAAGTAATAGCGGATAGATTTGAGGTCTATAATAAGCATGAAAAAGAGCTAATTAATTTTTATGAATCCGAGGGATTGGAAATCGAAAAACTAAATGTTTCTCAAAAAACTCCGGATATTATTTTTCAAGATTTTAAAAAAATGTTGTGAAAATAAAAAAGTTTTATTGCATAAAGGGCGACTGATTCAGTCGCCTTTTTTTATTTTAAAGCTTGTTAAATCATGAATTATTAATTTTTCTGCTACTTTATTAAAAAGTGGTGCAGTAATTTGTGAAGCCCACCAACCGGCTTTTTCAGGTTCTTTTATAAATGTTATTATAACTCTTCTGTAATCACCCTTTTCTATTATTCCTCCAAAAGAATAAATATGTTTTTTATTAGAATATTTCCCGTTTACAACAGATCTTGCTGTTCCTGTTTTTCCCATTATCCTAAATTCGTTTAAATTTTGAGAGTATCTATTTCCAATTATTTCAAGTATGTTTTTTAATTGATTTATAGTTTTGGATTTATATATTTTTTTGCAAAAGGTATTTTTTGCTTTTATGGGTTTTTTTACTAAAGTTGGCTCTATATCGTAACCGCCATTGGCTATTATAGAAAAAGCTTTTCCTAATTGAAGCAATGTTGCAGTAATTTCATATCCAAAAGACATTACTATTAAAGATGAACCGGACCAATTTGATGGAGGATTTACGAATCCCGATCTTTCTCCCGGAAATCTTATTCTTGTTTTTTCTCCAAAACCCAGGCGTTTTAGGTGTGTATAAAATTTAGGTCCTAATCTTGTTATTACTTTAGCTATTCCAACATTACTTGAGTATCTTATAACATCACTAAAAGGAATTTTTTCTACAGCCTTCCAGTTTTCTACTCGAAATTTATTAAAATACGCATATTTACCTTGGCAATCTATTATTTCATCCGGAGTTACAACCTCTTCTGCTAAAGCTGCAAGGGCAGAAAAAGTTTTTATTACTGATCCGAATTCATAACATTCCGTAATAATTTTATTTTTTGTATTTTTTAAATTTTTTATATTTTTTTTATTAGGATCAAAAGTTGGATAATTGGCCATGGCTAATATATGACCATTATCAGGATTCATTATTAATACGGAACCCTCTTTTGCTTTAAATTTCTCGATTGTTTTTTCTAATTCTTCTTGCGCTAAGAATTGAAGATTACTATCTATTGTTAAAATTACCTTTTTACCTTTTTTACCCTTTTCTATGATTTTTTTATCAAAATAAAAAGAATCTTTTCGTGCATCTTTTTTTAATTCAAAAGTTGTAGGCTTGCCTTGAAGTCTTTTATTGAATTGAAGTTCTATTCCTGCTAATCCTATATTATCTATATTTGTGAATCCAACTATAGTCGATGTTGATTTAAACGGATAAAATCTCGAGGGTTCAGAAACAAATAAAATATCTTTTAATTTCAAATTTTGTAATTCATTTAGCTTTTTTTCGGATAAATGTCTTTCAAGCCAAATAAATTTTCTTCTTTTGTTTTTTCTGATTTTTTTATAAATATTTTTATAATTTTTTTTCAAAAAATTAAGAGTTTTTTCTTTTTCTTTAAATTGTTTGGGTAAAAGAAAAGCGGAATAAGTTTGAATGTTAAAAGCTAAAACATTATTAAAAGCATCATATATTTTTGCCCTATTTGGATTTATTTTCAATTGGAATTCATATTGTTGCTTTGCTAAATTTTTAAAGAAATTTTTGCCATGAATTTGTAATATATAAAATCTGGTTAATACTATTAAAAATAATAATACAAAGGATATAAAAACAATTAAAACTCTAGGTTTATAATTTTTTTTAACCATATAAATTTTTATCCTTTAATTAAATTTGTTTTAAGAGTTTTTATTTGTGAAAGTCTTAATTCTTTTAAGCCGAATTCTTTTTGTGCTATTTTTTTTACTCTCTTAAAATCCCGTAAAGTATAAAATTTTGCAAGCATATGGTTTTTCTTTTGCTTCAAAATTTCTTTTTTTCTTTCAAAACGCTGGTTTTCATAATTTAGTTTAATAATTAAATTATGTTGGTAAATTCTTATAAAGACAAAAGATATAATTAATATAAAAAATAAAGAAAAAAACTTTTTCCTTGTCATTATTCCTTTCCCAATTTTAATATTTTTATTTTTAGAGTATATATACAATAATTTTTTTTCTAGATATTATAATTTTTGGTTTATTTCCCCTTTTTTTACATTTTCTAAGGAGATATTATGAAAAGGCTTTGTTTTTTTATTCCATTGATATTATTTTTTTCAGGATGTGATTTTTTTTCAAAAAAAGAATCTGTACCGCAGGTAAAAACTATGGTTTCGAAAGTTATTAAAATAGATAATGAGGAAGCTCTTGATAAATATTTACAATATAAAACTCCTGTTATTGTAAAATTTGAAACAAGTTTTTGTAGTGCATGCAAAGATATGGCTCCTATATATCAAAAGTTGGCAAGTAAGTATTTTAAGAGGATTAATTTTTTATCTATAGAGGCCGATAAGCTTCCTGATTTAGCGGATAAATATCAAATACTTGGAGTTCCTACGTTTTTATTTATAAAAGATAATCAAAAGATGGATCAGCTTGTAGGTGTTGTTAGTGAAAAAGAATTTGAAGATAAAATAAAAAATTTATTATAATTTTAAAATGATTTATTGGTGCA
>WJLJ01000081.1 GCA_014728525.1 Candidatus Babelota bacterium
GAAAAAATGAAAATGTTTTAAAATATTTTTTATTTTTTGATTTTATTTCAAGCCATTTATTATATATTTTTTGATATGAATTTTGTTTTAATTTTTCAAATTTAAATTTTTCTGATTTGTTTTGCAGTTTAAGTGTTAATTGTTCTCTTCCAATAAAAGCAAAAATAGCTGTTATTATTCCTGCAAACAAAAAAAGTTTAAATAACTTATTGTAGTTAATGTTTAAAATTTTAAATGTATCCCATTCATTTTGTTCTGCAAATTCTTTTATTAGTAAACAAGTGGCAAGCCAACAACTTATACTCAAAGTTTCGAAAAAAGAAGAGGGGATATTTAAAGCTATAAATTTTAATATCATGCTTATTGTTGCATGTTTTACTCTTACTATTTTTTCAAAAAATTCAATGAAATTGAAGAGCAAAGTCAGTGATATATTTATAATAAATAAATATTTAAAAAAACGTTTAATTATATACTTTTTTAGTACCATGAATTATTAAAGTTTTCTTATGCTTTGAGGAGATATGATTCCACAAGAGACAACTGTTTTAATTGCTTCTTCAAAGGTCATATTGGTAGGTATTATTTCATCTTCGGATAAAATTAAAAAATATCCACTGGCAGGATTTGGGGAATTTGGCATAAAAACTTTATAAAAATTTTTATTTGTTTTTTCTTTTGCCGGCAAAGGGATTAGTTTTTGAAAGTCTTCTTTTGCTGATTCAAGTTGAAATGCAATATTATAAAAGCCTTTTTTGGGGAATTGTATTAATACAACTTTTTTGCTTGTTTTCCTTATATTTGGGACGTTGAAAAATTGTGCAAGAGTTTTTACAGCAGAATATATAGTTCTGATTAAAGGTATTTTCGAAATTAGTTTTTCAAAATAATTTATTATTGGGGCTATTATAAATATTCTTGCTATTATTCCTATTGTTAAAATTAATAAAGTTACCAATAAAAACTCTATTCCTGGAATCTGATGTAATTTTATAGGTATAAATTTACGTAGAGGTATTAGCCAATGTGATAAAAGGTTATATGTAAAATGTGCAAAAAATATTGTTGCCGTTATCGGAAGAATTGTAAATAAACCATTTAAAAATAAGGATTTAAAAAATCCTATTATTTTTTCAAAAAATTTAATTATTTTCATATTATGACTCCTAAATTAGTTTAAAACTTTTTTAAAATTTTTAGCTAAAGAATTGGCAATATTAATTGTAAGTTTTTCTTCTTTTCCTTCTGTCATTATTCTTAGAAGATTTTCTGTTCCAGAATAACGTACAACAATTCTTCCTGTTTTTAGAAGTTTTTGATGTTTTTTTATTATATTTGAGTATATAGGAGCCGTAAGGTCTTTTTTTTCTGTGACCGGGACGTTAATTATTATTTGAGGTGTTTTTTTGAATAAGCTTAATTCCCAATTATTTTTAAGTATCGCCATTTCAATTATTCTTAATGCTGTAAATATTCCGTCTCCGGTATTCAAGTAATCTGTCATTATAATATGACCGGAAGTTTCACCCCCTAAAAATAGTTTTTTATCAAGTAGTTCGGCTGCAACATATTTATCGCCAACTTTGGTTCTAATTATATTGAAATTTTTTTGTTTTAAATATAAATCTAACCCTAAATTAGACATTACTGTTCCTACTATAGTTCTATCTTTTGTTACTTTAGAATGATTTGAAAGAAGGGCTAAAATTTGATCACCATCGATTCTTTGACCTTTATAATTAACGGCAATAACTCTATCTCCATCTCCATCGAAGGCAAAACCTATATCTGCTTTATGTTTTAATATTTCTTTTTCTAAATTTTTAGTAAATAAAGCTCCACAATTTTTATTTATATTTTTACCATCAGGTTCGTTATTTATAGTAATAACCTCTGCTCCAAGCCTTTGAAAAATTTTAGGAGCAATCATATATGTGGAGCCATTTGCACAATCAAGAACAACTTTTTTATTTTCTAAAAATTTTTCTTTAAACATTTGTTCTATGATTTTGATATATTTATCTTTGGCTTCCGGCCATTTTTTTATTTTATTTTTAATATTTATTGTTTGATCTTTGAAACTTTTTAAGTTTTTTGCAAAATTATTTTCTATAATTTTTTCATCTTCGGGTTTTAGTTTTCCTGTTTTTGCATCAACTAATTTTATACCGTTATCATAATAAGGATTGTGTGATGCAGATATAATTATTCCAAAATCAAAATCTTTGTAGTAATTGGTAAGCTTGCATATTGCAGGAGTAGGAAGAATTTTTGCATCTATTATTTCTAAATTTTTTAAGGTAAAACTTCTTTCAAGTTGTTCTTTTATTCTTTTACATGAAATGCGTGTGTCGTGACCAATTAAGACCTTAGGGTTATTTTTTTTGTATTTTAAAATACTCCATTCAGCTATAGAGTATCCTAGATTCATTAAAGCTTCATTCGTAAAAGGAAATTTTTGGGAATTTCCTCTAATTCCATCGGTTCCAAATTTAACAGTTTTATTCACTTAGATTCCTTTGTTTTGCAAAATAGTCTTTATATAAAGTATCATATATACTAGTTAATATTTTAATTTGAGTAAATGGGTTAATTTTGGGGAAAGAGAGGATTTTATGGAATTTAATATTTATTTTCGATGTTTTTTAATTGGTGTTCTTGCTTCTTCGTCATTTGGGCCTATTTTTATTCTTACTTTTAATAGGGGTTCTCTTTATGGCTTTTTAAGGGGTTTTGCTACTGCTTTGGGTGCTTGTTTTGCAGATGGTATTTATTTTTTTCTAGGTTTAATTGGTGTTCTGGCGATTCTAAAAGAATCGGTCCACTTTATGTTTATATTGGATACATTGGGTGGAGTTTTGTTAATAGCATTAGGCTTATATTCTTTACGCAAAGCTAAAATAGGTAAGAAATTTGTTGGATATGATCAAAAATTGGGTTTTTGGGGAACAATGACAAAATCTTTTTTATTAACAATTTTTAATCCTTTGGCTTTATTATTTTTTCTTTTTATAGGTGTTCAAATATTACCGGAAAAAGCTTTTATATTATCTATACGTCAAGTCTTTTTTGCTAGTTTATTTGTAATGGCAGGATCTTTGGGTATTTTGACTCTAGTTTCTTTTATTGCATCAAGAATAGGAAGTTCTTTAAAATATAGAAGCCAGAGGATTATTTCTTTTGTAACAGGCATTATATTTATAGGTGTAGGTATTTATTTTTTGGATCATTTAATTATAAATGTTATTAAGATGTATTTTTAATTTTTAAATTTTTATTCTTTAATTTTAAACAATCTTTATTATTATTTTTCTAAACTATTCACTTTTAATACATTATTGTTTTAAATTTGTAATGAAAATTAAATTTAAAGGGGGATAGATTATGAAGGATTTTAAAGAAATAATAAAAGATTTGGATAAAAAAACAGATAAAATAGAAAGAAAAACTTCAAAAATTTTCAAAAAAATTTTCCCCATATTCAGCATAACTTTACTTTCTCTTTTAGTTATTTTTTTTATAGCAAGAGTATATAGAGAAAAACCGTATTTTGTAACATCTGTAATTGCTAATGATATAAGAATAATTGTGAATGCTTTAAATAAAATAGATAGAGAATGCAGTATTTTGAGTATAGAAAATCAGCGCAATTATATTGATTTTTTAAACGTAATTAAATTTACAGGTTCGGAGGTTGGTTGTTTAAATCTTGCTTATCCGGAAAAATGGCAAGGACCTTATGTTAAAGATAACCCTACAATGCAGGGAAAACTTTATGAAATTATAAAAAACAAAGAAGGTGTTTATGTTGTTCCCGGTGTAGGTGTAAAATTGCCAAATGGATTTAAAGTCGGCAAGGATTTTGAATTAAGTTTTGATTCTTCGGTAGATGAAATGCTAAAAGATGGTGGCTTTTTAAATTATAAAGGTTTATATTTAGCTGCTAAATTGAAATTTGAAATAGGAGATTGGGGAAGAGAAGAATTACGAAAAAAAAGGTTAGAGAGTTTTAATGATGCTTTAGAAGAATTTAATCAAGCAATGCCTTTTACCCAAAATGAAACATGTTCTAATAAATTTATTTTGAACGATTAATTTATAAAAAATAAAAGGATTAGAATTAATTATTTAAAAATAAAAAGTTTTAAATTAATTATTTTTATTACAATAGTTTCTTTTAATTTTTCCAAATCAATGTCTATTTCTGGTACTTTTGCTATTCATACCATGTTTGAAACCGAATATTTTGGATTTATTTTTCCTGAAGGCTTTAATTTTTATAATTCTTTTGAAAGAAAAAAACTCAATACATCGGAGGTAAGAAGTTTTTATAAATTTTTAGAAAAAAAACTTATAACTATTATAAAAAATGGTTATTGTAGGAGTTTTACTTTATTTAGAAAAAATCAGTTAAGAAATTTAATAAAAGATAAAGATGATGCAGTTTATATTGAAAAAGTGTTGACAATATATTTATCTTATATTGCTTATTCTTGTTCTTTGCCAGAAGAATTAATGCCTGAGAATTCTTTACAGGATTTAGATATTTTTATTAATAAGGCTATTAAAAAAAACAAAAAAGTTATACAAGAGTGTTTTGAGCAATATTCTGATGAATTAGATGAAACAGAAGAAATAAAAGATAAAAAAGAAAAATTAAAAAAGGTTTTTGTTTACATTACGGCATTAATTTTTGCAGGGTATAAAAAACAAGCAAAAAATATTTATAAAATTATTTGTAAAGCATTTTAAATTTTTGCAACAAAACTTGATAAAATCTTCTTTTCACCGGATTTAAAATTTATAGTTAAATAATAAGTATTACCATCTTTTTTTTCCACTTTTTTTATAAGCCCTATTCCAAATTTGGGGTGATTTACAGATTGATTTTTTTTCCAAGTTAAATCACCAAATATTTTTTTTGAATTTAATCTTTTTGCCAATTTATATTTTGTTTTATTTGTTTTAGGTTTAGTTTTTAATTTTTTATTATTTGTATTTGTTTTAAATTCCATATTTTTTGCAAGATCATTTGCAAAATCATGAAAAGTCAAAACAGATTTACTTTTTATTCCCAACCAATTTTTTAATTCTATTGTTGTTCGAGCAATGCTTTTTTCAGAAATATCTATGTTTTTTATCAAGTTATCTGGTATTTCTGTTAAAAATCTTGAGATAACCTGATCGCTTATTTGTCCATAACTATTCCTATAATAAGCATGCATTAATATCAGTCTTTCTCGGGCTCGTGTCATTCCAACGTAAAAAAGTCTTCTTTCTTCTTCTAGCTCTTTATTCGTATTTAAAGATCTGCTACTGGGCAATAATCCTTCTTCTAATCCTATAATTATAACATTATCAAATTCCAGACCTTTTACTGCATGTAGAGTCATACATTGAATTTGATCATTATTACCTTTGTCTTCTGTTTTTTCTTGCATTAATGTTATTTGATGCAAAAATTCTTCAAGGTCATTTTTTTCATTTTCTTTTTCGAAGTTATAAATTGATTGTATAAATTCTTTTACGTTTTCTGTTTTTATTTCTGATTCTCTTATATCATAATGTTTTTGCAGATAACTAAAATATCTTATGTTTTCTATAATCTCTTCAATTTGGTCACTTGCTTTTTCTAAGTTTTCAATTTTTTCGTAAAGTTTTAAAAAATCTAGAACTGCAGTTTTTTTAGTTGTTGTTAGCTTATGTTCAGTTGATTTCAATAAGTAGTTTAATAGTTGTTTGAAGTTTAGTAATGGATTTTTGTTCCATTCATTATGTAATAAAACTTCAAATTTTGCTCCTAAACCTCTAGTTGGGCAATTTATTACTCTTAATAAGCTGACTCTATCATATGGATTTACTATCAATCTTAAATATGCAAGAAGATCTTTTATTTCTTTTCTTTCATAAAATCGAATACCGCCAATTATTTTATATGGTATGGAATTTGAAAGAAGTGCTTCTTCTATATTTCTTGATTGATAGTGAGTTCTATAAAGAATGGCCGTTTGATTTAAAGGTTTATCTTTGGGTAAATTTTCTATAAATGTTGCAACAGTATTGGCTTCTTGTTTTCCTGATCTACAACAAACACTCAAGATTCTATTTTTAGCCTTTTTATCTGACCAAAGTTCTTTATGTGTTCTTTTTTTATTATTTTCTATTACATTGTTTGCGGCTTTTAATATTGGCTGAACAGATCTGTAATTTTGCTCAATTTTTACAAGAGTTACTGGTTTGAAATCCTTTTGAAACTTTTGCATGTTTGTTGCTATCGCGCCTCGCCATGAATAAATCGATTGGTCTTCGTCTCCTACCGCGCATAAAGAATCCAAACAAAATTTTTGTTTTTCATTCAATGATATATATCTTAAAAGTTCATGTTGAACCATATTTGTATCTTGATATTCATCAACCAAAACATGTTTTATTTTTTCTTGAAACTTTATTCGAAATTCCTTTTTAGTTTTAAATATATTTAAAACTTTTAATAAAAGATCATCAAAATCAAAAGAATGTGACTTTGCTTTCTCAGATTCATATTCAAGATATATTTCTTTTATTATCGGTGTTGAAAAATTTTCAAAATCTAAAGTTAATTTATTTTTTAAATTGGATATTTGATAAACCAATTCGTTTACAGAAAATTGTTTTTCTAATCCGAATCTTTTTATAATTTTTTTAATTAAACTTTTTTGGTCTTCACCATCTAATATTGTAAATTTTGGGTGTTCTAAAAGAGTTGGGTTTGATCTTAACAACAATAAACAATATGAATGAAAAGTGCCAACAAATGGCAAGTTTGTTTTGTTGTCTAAAAAATTGTTTAATCTTTCTTTCATTTCATTTGCTGCTTTGTTAGTAAACGTAAGAGCAACTATAGAAGAAGGATTAACATTTTCATTTATTATTAAATTTGCCATTCGTGCAGTGATAACCCTTGTTTTTCCGGAACCTGCGCCGGCAATAACAATTAAAGGACCTTTCTTGTTTATTACAGCTTGAAGTTGCGGTTTATTTAATTCTTTTTTTAAAAATTGATTAAATTTTGTCACGAGTTTATCCTTGAAAGAACTAAAAAAAATTTTTTATTTTTTATAAAATAAAAGTATAGTTTGAAGTTTTATTATTGTAAAAAATTTTAAAATAAAATTTGTTTAATTAAAAATAAAAAAGAGGGTAAACATAAATGAGTATACAAGCAGATAAATGGATTTCTTATATGGCTAAAAAACAAAAAATGATTGAGCCTTTTGTAGAAAAACAAATTCGTTACACTGATAATGGAACAAAAGTTGTAAGCTATGGTGTTTCAAGTTATGGATATGACCTTAGAGTTTCAGATGAATTTAAAATTTTTACTAATGTTTTAAATTCAGTTGTTGATCCTAAAAAATTTGATGATAATTCATTTATTAATGTAAAAGGTGATGTTTGTATTGTTCCTCCAAATTCTTTTGCATTAGCAAGAAGTGTTGAATATTTCAGAATACCTGAAAATGTTCTTACAATTTGTTTGGGAAAATCTACTTATGCTCGTTGTGGAATTATTGTTAATGTAACCCCTTTTGAGCCCGGTTGGGAAGGTCATGTGACTTTAGAAATTTCGAATACAACACCTCTTCCTGCAAAAATATATGCAAATGAGGGTCTTGCTCAAGTTGTATTTTTAAAAGCGGATGAAGATTGTGCTGTTACATACGCACAAAGAGGAGGGAAATATATGAAACAAACCGGAATAACTCTACCTTCTGTTTAAAGGAGATTTTATGGAACAGGTTGAGATTAAAGATAAAAAAAATTTAGCAGTAAAAAAAGATAATATAATAGTTAAATATCCATATGGTCAAAAAGATCCTCATGCGATAGTTGAACTTGTTGCAGTATCTAAAATGGAAGGTGATAAATATAACATAGATCAAATGCCTGCTTTATCAGCTAGAGTTTCACATGCTGCCAGTGGAAAAACAGGAAAAAATAAAGAACGTGATATAAAATTGATGAATTATTTAGCTGAAAATTTTCATATGACTCCTTTTGAACATCAAAGTGCTACTTTTAAAATTGTTACGCCTTTAATTGTTGCAAGACAATGGATGAGGCATAGAACTCAATCTTACAATGAAGTTTCTATGCGTTATTCTGCAGATCCGGTCGGAAAATTTTATTATCCGGAGAGCTGGAGATTACAAGCAAAAACAAACCAACAATCGAGTTTTGGTAAAATAGAAAATCAGGAAGAGTGTACAAAATTATTAAAAGAGTCTTATGAACAATCTTTGGCTACTTATGATAGATTGTTAGAAATGGGTGTTTGTAGAGAACAAGCAAGATTGGTTGTTCCTGTTGGAAATTATACGCAATTTTATGCTACTGCTAACCTTAGGAATTGGTTTGCATTCTATAAATTAAGAAACGCTTCTGATGCTCAATGGGAAATAAGGCAATATGCAAAAGTTATAGGTGAAATTCTTAAAGAAATTTGGCCTAATTCTTGGAACTCGTTATCTAGAAGCTTGAGTTAAAGAATTATAAATTTGATTTATTTCTTTTTCATAAAGAATTTTTTCGCCGGCTTCATTTGGTTCTTGTTTGATTATAGTTTCTGCGAATGTTTCTATTAAATCTAAGTTTTGCAAGATTATTATTTCTGCTTGATTAATATAATTTTGCAAAGCTTTTTTTATATTGGGTATATCATTATTTTTTAGTCTCTTTAATTTGATAATTTTTTTAATTACTTTATTTATATCGTGAAGTGAACCGGAGTTTGATTTTCCAAAAAATATTATTTCTGATAAATATCCGGCAAGAGAAATAATAATACGATTATTTTTTAAAGATAAATTTTTTATGTGTTTTATGTATCCCGAATTATTAGTTCGGATACATATTTGTGTTACAATGCTACCTAATTGTTTTGCTATAACTAAATGGCCTGCTTCATGAATAGCCGTTCTTTTTTCTTTTTCAAAATTAGATAGTCCATAAAAACTTTCTATTTTAAAAAGATTAGTTTTTTCCCAGATTTCTTTTTCTAATTCTTCAGTTTTTGTGTATTTAGCAATTGATATTAAAATTAAAAAAAATAATAATACTTTTTTTATTTGCATTATGTTTCCCCAAACAATGAATGACAATTAAAAAAAAACAAAAAGAAAAACCCCCTTAAAGGAGGTTTAATCTAATAAAATTTTTTATTTTTGTAAAATTTTATAGTAAACAATCTAGATTATTTACTATCCCTTGTAAGTTTTGATTTACATAATTTTGTGGAAAAACTTTTTTTATAATTTCATTTAATAAATTTTTAAGTTTTATTGGATTTGATTTTGCAATATTAATCATTTTTTGAATTGTCGGGTGATTTTTTATTTGATCTAGGTTATTTGTTGTTTGTGTTTTTTCAATATTAGGCAAATTACTAGATACAAAATTTTTTATTTGTTCGATTCTTTTTTTATTTTCAGAGGAATTTGTTTTAGAAGCAATTAAGTTTGCTGTAAATTCTAATATTTCATAAGGGGTTTGGTTTGGGTTTGTACTTTTTTCTAAAGAGTTTAATTTTGTTAATTCTGAAAAACTTATATCACCTTTAAAGTTTTTTATTATTCCAATTATAAGAGCATTTTTTAATTTTATTTCATTTATTTTCTCAAATTCTTGAACTGTTTGATTTATATTATTTGCTAAATTTTCTATATTCAATATTAATAAATTTATTTGAGTTTCATTGTTTGATTTAGCAATAGAAATAGTAAACGCAAATATAAAAGGTAATAAAAATAACTTTTTTAAATTATTAAACTTGAACATTTTAACCTCCATAATCAGTAAATTTTTATTGTAATTATTTTTCATAATAAGATCCCCCAAAAATTGTGTTTAATTTAAATTGTATAACAATGATAAACAATACAGATATATAGTCAAAAGCAAAACATGGCTTTTTTGCTTATTGTAAAAGACTTTGATCGCTGATTTTATTTATAATTTCTATTTTTATTTTTTTGCTAATTATAGAATTGGATTATTCTTTTTACCGGATTTATTGTTTCTATACGTAAATTATTACAACCAGGAATGTACTTTTTTTAAAGAAAATAGAGTTTTTTCTCTGGTTACTTTTGGAAGTTCTAAAATTATGGGTTTATTGTTAAATTTTGGATGTTTTAATAGCTTTTTTAAAATTTTTTCGCCTATTAAACCTTTTCCCGGAATTTCATGTTTATCTATTCTGCTGCCTCTTTTTTCTATAGAATCGTTTAAATGAATGAGTTTTATATTATCTAAATCCATAGTTTTATCTAAAAGTTTTGTGAAATTTATGACATTTTCTATGTCATAACCATAAGAGAAAGCATGAGCAAAATCTATGCAAAATTTTATTTTTTCCGGAAAATCCAATTTATTTCTTATTAATTTAAAATCATTTAAATTACTTCCAATTGTCCTATTTGAGTGTGCTGTATTTTCAAGTAAAATTTTTACTTTATTTTCTTTTTTTAATATTTTATTTAAAGCTCTTGTGAAATTATCAATCCCTTTTATTCTGCATCTGGGATCTTTTGGTGTGCTTTTAAATTTAGAAGCTGAACCTGGATGTAATACAATAAAATTTACTCTAAGTTTTTTAGCCAATTCTATTTCTTTTTTAAGGAGTTTTTGTGACGTTTGGTATCCTATTTTTTTACCGCTTGCTAGATTTATCCAATAGGAACTATGTATATATAAATCATCAAATTGTTTTCTTATTTTTAAAAAATTTTTGAGATCTTTATTATCTAATTTTAAATATTTACCTGTTTTTTCTTTAGTTAAAAAAAATTGAAAAATTTTAATTTTGTAACTTAATGCAGCTTCAATTAAGGAGGATAAATTTGTTTTTAATTTTAGATGTAAACCTACATTCCTTTTTTTTACATTAGAGTTCAATTTTTTCCTTTAATTCTTTTTTATCAAAATAAGGTTTTAAAGCCTCATAAAAATCATTTTTTACTTTTTTTAAACCTTCTTTTGTTTCAGATTCAAATCTAAGGCAAATAACCGGTTGTGTGTTGGATGCTCTTATTAATCCCAAACTATTATTTATTTGTGCCCTTAGCCCATCAATTATAATATTTTCAGAATCCTTTTTTTTTGCAAAAATACTTTTAACATGATTTACAATATTATTTTTCTCAGATTCTTTACAGCGTATTCTGATTTCAGGAGAACGTTCTTTATTTGGAAATATTTTAATAAGTTCATCTAAAGATTTATTTTCTTCTTTTAGTATTTCGAAAAGTCTCAATATTGAATAAATGCCGTCATCATATCCAAAGTATTTATCATTAAAGAAAAAATGACAACTTAGTTCTCCGGCTAATTTTGATTTGGTATCCATTAATGCTTTTTTTACTAAAGAGTGGCCGGACGGACAAATGTGATCTTTAGCATTCCATTTTTTTAGTAAATCTATTAGGGATGAAGATGCTTTTATATCAAAAACTATTCCTGCTCCCGGAAAATCTTTTAAAACTTTTTTTGCAAAAATTGCTAATAATTGATCTCCGGGTACTAGATAACCGTTTTTTGTCATAGGGCTCATTCTATCGCAGTCTCCATCAAGCCCCAGACCTAATTCTATTTGTTTATTATCTTTTAGTTCTTTTTTTACATGTTGCATGTTTTTTTCTACCGTTGGATCGGCTTCATGATTTGGAAAGTTTCCATCTAGTTCTGCAAAAAGAAGTTTTACATTTTTCCAATTCATCTTTTTTATTAATTCCGGTAAAACAGTTCCTCCAACAGCATTTCCACAATCAATTACGGCATTAATATCGTAGTTTTTTAAATGTTCAAAGTGATTTGTTAACCAATTAATATATTGCGGTATTATTTCTAGGCTATTTATTTTCCCTTTTTTATTTGTTTTATCTTCAAAAAAACTTTTTTCGAAATAAATATTTTTTATTTCTTGAATTTGTTTTCCCCAAACAGATTTTTTATCGAGGCATATTTTTATTCCATTATATTCTGCCGGATTGTGTGATGCTGTTATCATTAATCCTGAGGTTGTGTTTGTGTTGAAAAGTGAAAAATAAAATGTTGGGGTAGGGCAAATACCAATATCTAGAACATTTAGACCTAAGTCTGTTATTGCATTTAACATTTGTTTTTTAATTAATTCAGAATGATTTCTTCCGTCTCTTGCAACAGTGATTGTTTGTATTTCAGGATTATTTTTTTTGAAATAAGTTATTATAGCTTTTGTAAGATTATAAGTTTGATCAATTAAAAATTCTTTTCCTACTACTCCTCGTATGTCATATTCTCTGAAA
>WJLJ01000082.1 GCA_014728525.1 Candidatus Babelota bacterium
AATCTTTTCCAGAACTATCTCAAACATTTGTCCTAAATGAAATTACTTTTTTAACAGATTTAGGACATGATATAAGTATAGCTAGCTTATGGAATCTAAAAAGAAAAACCATCCATAAAAAAATAAAAAAATATGGCTTATTAAATAAAACTATTTATTTAAATCAAGATATTGATTCTAAAAAAGAATGGTCTAATAAAAAAAATTTTAATATTTTGAAGAGCATTTTTAAAACAAAAATGAGTAAAGATAAACAAAATTTATTGAATATTTTATATGATAAGAGAAAAAATATTAAATTAATTCTTCATGATTTTTATTATTGTAGTAAATTAATTAAAAAAATAAAAGAAGAAAAAATAGACCATATTCATTGTCATTTTGCTTGTTACAATGTTTATTTAGTATATGTTGTTTCTAAAATTTTAAATATTCCTTATACTTTTACTACACATGCTATAGATATATTTGCCAGTCCTTCTAAAGATATAAAAAAATGGGCTAACGACGCTAAAAAAGTAATTACCGTCTCTGATTATAACAAAAAATATATGATGGATAAGTTTGGGATTGATAAAAAAAATATTGATGTAATTCACTGTGGTGTCAATTTAAATTTATTCAAACCAATAGATTATAATACAAATTCTCAAATAAATATACTTTCAGTTGCAAGATTAGTTGAGAAAAAAGGTATCAAATATTTAATTAAATCATGTAAAATATTAAAAGATCAAAATATAAATTTTCATTGTAGTATTCTAGGGGATGGGGATTTAAGGAATGATTTACAAAAATTAATTGATAAAAACAACTTAAAAAATGTAGATTTAATGGGTTTTGTAAACCAAAATAAAGTTTTAAAAGAATTTGAAGATAGTGATGTTTTTGTTCTTCCTTGCATTGAGTCCTCAAATGGAGATAAAGATGGTATACCTGTTTCTTTGATGGAAGCTATGGCTAGAGAAGTTCCAGTTATTTCTACAGATGTTACTGGAATCCCTGAACTTATAGAAAATAATAAAAATGGGGTAATTGTCCCCCAAAAAGATGCAAATGCTTTGGCAGAAGCAATAGTAAAAATTAAAAAGAATAGAGAATTTGCTGATAGAATAAGAAAAAAAGGAAGAGAAAAAGTTATGGAAGAATTTAATATTGAAAAAAATGTTAAGAAACTGGTGAACATTTTTGAAATATAAAAAAAATAGAAAACCCAATATTATTTTAATAGTTATAGATTCATTGAGGGCAGATAAACTTTCTTGTTATGGATATCATAAATCTACTTCTCCCAATATAGATAAAATATCAGAAAAAAGTATATTGTTTAAAAATGCATTCGCTTCTGCTCCCTGGACCCTTCCTTCACATACTTCTTTATTCACTGGCAAATTTCCTTTAAAACACGGAGTCGATAATATAAATAATTTTCTTGATAATAAAAATATAACATTAGCTGAAACTTTAAGTGGAATAGGATATGACACAATAGGATTAGCAAATAACGGATGGCTATCCAAATCTACTAATTTAAATAAAGGATTCAATAAATTTTATGAAAAACCAAAAAAAAATTCAAATTTAATAGAAATGGCAAAAGATTATATAAAAAAGAAAAAAGAAAAACCTTTTTTTCTTTTTATGAATTTAATGGATGTCCATATGCCCTATATTCCAGATAAATCATTATTCAAAGATTTTGAATTAGATAAATATAATAAAGAAAGAATTAATTATTTGCAAAAAGAATTCGTCACATATAGGGTTTTTCCTGAAAAATTATCAAAAGAAGACCTAAAGATATTAAATAAATTATACGATGCCTCACTCGCTACAGTAGATAAAAAAATAGGGCAATTTAATAATTTTCTAAAAAAAGAAGTTGAAGACTATATTTTAATAATCACTTCAGATCATGGAGAAGAGATTGGAGAACACATTTCTGAAGGAATTTATGGTCATTGGTTATGTTTATATGATACATTATTGAGAGTACCTTTGATTATTTACGATTCCAAAAAAGAAAAAAGAAAAAAAATATCTAAACTAGCTCAACAACATAACTTATTTTATACTATCTTGGAGTATTGTGGTAAAAAAATTAAAGAAAAAAAATTATTTAAAAATTGTAAATATGTTTTTTCAGAACATGAGCATCCAAAAAAATCAATTGAGTATATCCATAAACTAAACAAAAATTTTGGATACGAAGATATTAAATGTGCAAAAAAATCAATAAGATCAAAAAAATATAAATATATCCTTTATGAAAATGGAAAAGAAAAATTGTTTAATATAAGCAATGATTGTTATGAAAGAAAAAATTTAATCAACAAGGAAATTAAATTAAAAAAGAAATTAAAAAACAAAATATTTAAAAAATTAGGTCATTTTGATGAATCACATTCAACTAAAAATGATATAAAATTTGAAGATAGTATAAAAAAAGATTAAAAGATTTGGGTTATATTTAAAATTAAAAATTTCAAGATAAAATGAATAATATCGATTACTCAATACATTATAAAAAATGGCATAATGATAGCGAAGAGCATATAAATAGTATGGAAAAATATTTCAAAGATAGAATTTATGAGTTCTTACCAAAAAACAAAAATATTAAAATATTAGATGTTGGTTGTGGCACTGGACTTACAATGTTAGCTTTAAAAAAGTGGGGATACAAAAACATTGAAGGAGTAGAGATTGACAAAAAACAATTTGAATCTTGTAAAAAAAAAAATCTTGATGTTAAAATGACTGATGATACTATTAAATTTTTGGAAAAACGAAAAAGAAAATATGATTTAGTTTTAGCATTAGATGTCTTAGAACACATACCAGTCAAAATGCAAATAAATTTTACAACCTCAATATACAAATCATTAAAATCAAAAGGCATATTTATTGCAATAGTCCCAAATGCAAACTCAGTAGTTGCTTGTAGGTTTAGGTATATTGACTGGACTCATAAAACAACATTTACTGAATTAAGTATTGATTTCTTACTTAGAAATTCTGGTTTTGATACTATAAAAATAAAAGAAACAGGATTAATAAAAAAGCCTAAAATAAAAGAGATTATAAAATTAAAAAGTTATTTTAAAACTTTAATAAGATTTTTAAATTTTAAATTAGTGAGAAGTTTAAGAA
>WJLJ01000083.1 GCA_014728525.1 Candidatus Babelota bacterium
AGAATATATTAGACAAAAATCTATATTTATATTTTGTATATTATTAGGTTTTTACCATTCGTTATATCTAAATATCGCGGAAATTCCTAGCAATATATCTCAAATACTTGAAAAGTTAGAACAAGAAATAAATAAAGATGATACTAATATAACAAACATTCAGAATGATATAACAACTTTAGATAATCGAATCGATAGTAACGATACCGATATAAGTACAATACAAAGTAACATTCTAACATTAAGTAACAGAGTTAATGGTAATGACACTGATTTGAGTAATATTAGAAGCGATATAACAACATTAGATGGCAGAGTTGATCAACATGATACTCAACTTGACACTTTAAAAACAGATACAACAACCTTAGGAACCAGAATTACTAGCAACGATGATGAAATAAGTACAGATCGCAGAGCAAGATCAACAATATGGAAAAAATTTTTAGATCCTGAATGGACTCTTTTTGATGAAGCAACAAATCCAAGTGGACAAAATCTTCGTTGTGTTGCATATGGTGATAATACTTGGATTATTGGTGGGGATCTTAGAACAATGTTAATAAGTTCAGACCGCAAAAACTGGACCCAAGTAGATGTTACTTCTGTATTTAGCGGAGGGGATGTTCAAAGCATTGCATATAATGGAAGCAATTCATTTATGGCAATAATAGATAACCCCAATGAAACGGCAATAAGCTCCGATGGAACAAGTTGGACTGCAAAAACAGGTTTAAGCAGTGGTGCTAATTTAAAAAGCGTAGAGTATGGAAATGGTTTATGGGTTATTGGAAGTAGTAATGGTAAAATATATACAAGTGATGACGATGGAGATAGTTGGACTGAAAGATCTAATCCATTTAGCAGCAACATTACTCAGATAAGATATGCCGGAGATTCTACTACTACATATACTTTTGTTGCCGTAGGAGGTGCAGATGATAATCCAGAGATAATAACAAGCTCTAATGCTATAGATTGGACAGCAAGGACAGCTAGTGTTGGAGATACTATCTACGGTATTGATTATGGTGACGGATATTGGGTTATAACTGCAGATACAGATATAACACCATTACCTCCAAAAATTGCAACCAGTCCTGATGCTATAACCTGGACAAATAATACGGTAGAAACTTTAGATGATTATTGTACTGCGATTAAATACGGAAACAAATTTTGGGTTGTTGGATCAAGAGATTCCAGATATGCCGTTAGTGAAACACCAACAACAACATGGACTTTTCAACCATCTTTTGATGTAGTGGGAGGTCATGAAATAGTAGGAATAGCAACTGATAATTTGGGACGGTTTGTAGGTGTTTCTAACACCGGAAAAATTGGTTATACAGATTTATATTAAAAAAAATAAAAAAAAGGGAGAAAAAATAATGAATAAAAAAATAATTTTAATAACTTTATGTATAACTTTAAAAATAATAAATCTAAATTCGAATATCTTTGAAGTATTAAACAACATATCAAGAGAGATAATAAATCAACAAAATAATATAGGAACGGCTCAAACAGATATAACAACTCTAGATGGAAAAGTTGATAGTAATGATACCGATATAAGTAGTGCACAAAGTGATATAACTATTTTAGACGGAAGAGTTGACGGTAATGATACTGATATAAGTAATGCACAAAGCGATATAACAACATTAGATGGAAGAGTTGATAGCAATGATACAAAACTCGATAACTTTAAAACAGATACAACAACACTCGGCACCAGGGTTACTGGTAATGATAGTGATATAAATTTAATCAATACATATAGAGAGTATATTTGGAAAAATATATTAGGTTTAGATTGGACATTGTTTCAACAACAATCAAGTCCTACCTCATCTCATCTTTATTGTGTAGGGCACAATGGAAGTAACCTATGGGCAATAGGTGGAGCTTCAGGATTCTTAGCAACAAGCCCTGACGGACAAACTTGGACATCAAGAACTAGCGGTATATCGGAACCGATTTATGGAATAAATCATAATCAAAGTGACTTGTGGGTTGGTGTAGGTAATGCGGGAAAAATTATAACCAGCCCTGATGGAATAACTTGGACAGAACAAACATCTCCATTTACAAATGTTATTGAAGCTGTTTATTACGGAGACGGGTTATGGGTTGCCGGCGGCCAATATGGGGAACTGGCAACTAGTTCTAACGGTTCAAGTTGGACATTAAGAAGCGCAGGATTCGGTGGAGCACAAATATATAATGTTCTTTACGGAGGAGAAGCCACTACAACTTATACTTGGGTAGCAGTTGGGCAAGTAGGAAGAATAGCCACAAGCTCTGACGGTATAAGTTGGACACAAAGAACCAGCTCTTTTACTGTAACAGATACTATTGTTGCTCTTGGATATGGAAATGGAATCTGGGCTGCTGCCGGAAATAGTGGGAAACTTGCTGTAAGTACTGATGCGGTAACATGGACACAAACAATAAGTTCTTTTGGTAGTACAAATATTAATGGGATGAAATACGGGAATGGTTTATGGGTAGTTGTCGGTTCAAATGGAAAAACGGCTACAACCGGAGATCCTACAACAACATTTACTCAACAAACTAGTTCTTTTGGAACAACTCAGATAAATGAAGTCAGTTATGATGATAATGGATCATGGGTATCGGTAGGACTTAGTGGAAAAATTGGATATACATACCTGTTTTAAATAATTAATTGGAAAAATTATGTTCAAAAAATTTTTTTTGCTATTAACATTTCAATTCATAAGTATATCATTATTAACATACAATCAAAGTGATATTGATGATCTAAACTCCGGAGAAACAAATCTACAATCAAAGGATTTTTCTTCTGCTGATTTATCATATAAACATTATAAAAACAGAAACTTTACAGGAAGTGATTTTACAAATACAAATGCACAAAATTCAAAATTTGAAAATTGTACATTCGATAATGTTAATTTTACAAACGCACAACTTAATCAAACAACTTTTACAGGATGTAGTTTTGATACTGCAAATTTAACCGACACAATTTTTGTTCTAACTACAAATTCCAATTGCGATTTTACTAAAACAATGTTTACAGATACCAATATGCTAGATTCCTCATATAGTAATTGTACCTTTTCTCAAACAATTTTATTGAGACCTTATATAACTGATCTGCAAAGAGAAAGTTTAGTACAACAAGGATGTTTAAATCCTGCAGGAAGTATAATGGTTTGTTCCGATTTACACTTAAGACATAAAGGATCTAGTAACCTATCTACAAAGATGGATCAAGTTACAACAATGTCTACAATTGCTTTGGAAAGAGGCTTTAAAAACAATGTATTAGAAATTATTTATGCCGGAGATTTGGTTAATAATTATAGTCCTGATTTTACAGTAGCAGGAGATGAAGAAAATGAATGGGGCTATTTTAATACAATGTTTATTAATACATTTAAAGAAGCTCCTTTTGTTAGTCCAAATACAATTAGAACAAATACTCTTATAGGAAATCATGACAGAAAAGGTGGTGTTCTTAGTTACGACTCTTATGCATCAAAAAAAATAAAAGCCTTGAATCAATCATTAATCGATTCAACAGGAGAATATGGCCAAGATTATTATAAAGTAAGTAATTCAACTCTAAATTTAGACATATACATGCTCGGTGAATGTCCCACTAAATTTAATTATAAACCTGTTAACTGGTTTACAAGTAACATTGATACCGATAAAACATCTATTTTAGTATCACATTATTCACCAATTAAAAATTTAAATTGGTGGACTAACGGGAACGAACCAAGACAATTAGAAAATCATGTAAATCAATGGGATAGCGGAACAGCCTATGATTCAGATGTCACCAACGGTAATAGCGTTGTAAATACTTTTGCTTCTATGATTTCCTCCTATGAAGATAACATACTAATTTATATAGGCGGACATTATCACGATACTTTTCTTCAAAAGTGGGGAAATATTTGGACCCTTAATTGCGCAGATAATACTAAATTTGCTTTAATACATTTAACATCCGGTGGAGAATTAGTAGCAATAGAATTATACTCTTTTACAGATGCAGATGATGTTACAAGATATTATCCTAAAGATTTAACTTAAAATTTATTAAAAGTAAACTACCGCCGACCTGCAGGTCGGCGGTAGTTTACTTTTAATAAATTTATTCTTTTCCAGCTCCGAATGTAAATGCATATAAAGATACATCTTTTGGTAATTTTAAAGTTAATATGTGTTTATTATTATCACCTTTTAAATCCAAAATATCATACATTCTTGGCTCATCTACAACAATTTTACCTTCATCATTAAAATCTTTTGTATAATATTTTTTATTAAGAGGCATATTATCTAAAAAAACATCTATCTCTTGAGACTTTTTTGAACTCATAACAAGATAAACTCTATTTGCAATAAAATTTAAATTTAAAATACAATCATTACTTTTTGTTTGTATGTATTCGGGTAAAGCTAACCAGCTGCCTCTAATACCAACTTGATTTATATTAAGATCACCTTGATAATTATATGTTGCTATTTGATTTCTTTTTAATACAATATCTTTGTGATAAGAATTTCCTCGTAAATATCCCAAATAAGTTTCCGGAGTTACTGAAGAAAAGCCTCCTTGTTCTATTTGTTTTTCGGATATTGGAGAAAGACCAAGTAAATTACGTATTGCATTTTCCATTTCCAGATAATCCCCCTCTCCTATATGAATTTTTTGTATAATTCCATTTTGATCAATTAAATAATGTGCAGGCCAATATCTATTACGATAATTATTCCAAGTTTTATCATTATTATCCATAGCAATAGGATAAGTAAGACCAAAACGTTCTACTGCTTTTTTAACATTTTTAAGATCTTTTTCAAAATCAAATTCTGCTTTATGAACACCAATAATTGTAAAACCATCATCTTTATATTTTTCATACCATTTTTTAAGATACGGTAAAGTTCTGATACAATTAATACAACTATAGGCCCAAAAATCAACTAAAACTACCTTACCTTTTAGTTGTTCAAGTTTAATTCTAGAAGTATTTATCCAATGGGTTATTCCTTCTATTTTGGGAGCTTTTATTCCGGGTTGTATGACTTGAACAGAATTTGAATTATTAATTTTATTAGAATTTGAATGTCTTAAATAAAAATAATAAATCACCCCAAAAATAAATAATAAAGCTAAAACAATTATAAGTTTTCTAAAAAACATCTTATACTCCTTTTTATTTTATTTTTTAGCAAACTATCATAAAAATTTAAGTTTAATATAGAAATTTAAATTTTTTTATTAAAATTCCAATAACTTGACCTCTTAATTTTAATTTCTATAAAAAATAAACTAATAACTTTATAAAAAAAAGGAGAATTAATGTATATAAAATTAAATCAACCAGCTTTCGATAAAGCAAAAGCAATGATCAAAAGAGGTTTTGAAGTCGGAACGGATGCCAAAAACCGGGAAGCCGTAAAACCAAGCACAGATGAAAAATTAAATTATCTAAAAAATCACACATTAGAAGAATATGGATTATGGTTTTTAGGTATAAATACAGATCTTCCGGATAATGATCAAAATAAATATACATATCCCTATGGAGATTTTAACCTGGTTCAAGAAGGAGCCTTAATAGAAATAAAAGAAATGGCTACAAAAAGTTTGGATAACCAAATAATAGAAGCCGTAAATAAATTATTAGAAATATTATATGATCAAAAAAAATTAAATAAAACTTAATTATTTAAAACCTTTTTCAATTTCTTTCATTGTTTTTCCGGATAAAGCAGATTTGTTTTCTGTTGAAGTTGGATTACGTCTGGCATCAGCATACTTATCATCTTTTTTTATTAATAACCATTGATTTTTTTTACCTGTTTTATTCTTAGTGCGAACTAAAACATATGATCCTTTTATTTTTTTACCTTTTATATTTATTTTTATTTCTCCTTGTTTGTAACATTTTTTCATATCAATTTTTTTGCCATTTTCTTCATATACATTATTATAAGTTCCTATATCCCAAACCATCACAGTTCCCGCACCATAATTTCCTTCGGGTATAATTCCTTCAAATTCTGCATATTTTAATGGATGATCATCTGTAGGAATAGCCAACCTTTTAACTTTCGGATTAAGAGAAGGTCCTTTAGGAATAGCCCAAGACTTTAAAACTCCATCAATTTCTATACGAAAGTCATAATGAAGACGAGTAGCATCATGTTTTTGAATAACATAAATAGGATGTTTTAATTTTATATGTTTTTCTTTTCCTGTTGGCTCTTTTGATTCTTTTAAATTTCTGCGTTCTTTATATTCTTTTAATTTATTTGTTTTTTTATTCATGCAACCTCCTATCAAAATTATAATTTAGGTAATGAGGCAGAGCTTTTTGAAATATTTTTCCATGGATCTTCAATTTTACTTAAATGTTTAAAAATATTTTTTATATTATATTTATTCGGTTTTAATTTTGAATCTTGCACCTCTTGCCAAGAAACAGGCGTTGCTATAGATGCACCCTTTTTTGCTCTTACTCCATAAGGAGCCACTGTAGTTTGTCCAAAAGCATTGCGTATCGTATCTATAAAAATTAAACCTTTACGCTTTTCTTTTCTAATTTCTAGAGTAAGTAATTTTTTATGTTTTTCGATCAAAGGCTTTACTAAATTTTTTGCATAATTTCTCACATAATCAAAATTATATTTTCTTTTTATGGGTATTATTACATGAATACCTTTAGATCCGGTAATCATCGCAAAAGGTTTAAGACCAATTTCTTCAACTCGTTCTTTTAGTAAAAGTGCAGCCTTTCTAACTTTAGAAAAACTAACACCGGAAGGATCGAGATCAAATATAATTCTATCAGGATAATTAAGCTTATCTGTTTTACTTAACCATATATGAGGAGAAATACACGCTTGATTCGCTAAATAAATTAAAGTAGCAAGATTGTTTACAATAACATAATTAGTATGCACACCACCCTGCTTTTTTATTTTTTTTGTTTTTATCCATTTAGGAAAATAATCACCCGCATCTTTTTGAAAAAATCCTTGCCTATCAATACCGGAAGGATATCTAATCATACTGATAGGACGATCTTTTAAAAAGGTCATCATTCTTTTGCCTATTTTTTTATAATAATCAATTAAATCTCCCTTAGTAATTTTCACACTGGGAAAAAGAATTTTATCTTCATTTGAAAGTTCTAAAGTATGACTTCCAATTTTAACCTTACCCATACAAATCCTAAAATAATTATTTTTTATAAAATCTTGATTAAAATTTTTACAAAATGATAAATTCAAAATCAAGATAAAAAAATTAATAAAGGAGATAACATGGAATCTGACGTTTTAATGGAAAAAAATAAATTCATAGTAGAAGAATATCTTCCCGATTTTAAAAAAGAAGATATAAAAATAAATATAAATAAAGAAGAAAGAATCCTAGAAATTTCTGCAAATAAATCTTCCGAAGAAGAAGAAAAAGCAAAATCTAAAGGAGATGTTAAAATATATTATTTTGAAAAAAAAGAAGATTCGTTTTATAAAAAAGTTCCAATTCCGGAAAATGTCAGTATAGAAGAAGTTCAAACAACTTTTCATAAAGATGGAACTCTTACAATAGAATTTAAAAAATAAATATGAAAAATGGGTTATTTATAAAAGAAGATTTAATTATTCCCGAAAACGAAATAGAAGTTACAACATCTCGCTCCGGAGGAGCCGGTGGGCAACATGTAAATAAAGCCGAAACAAAAGTAACTGTTCGTTGGAATGTAAACCAAAGTATCACTCTTGATCAAATACAAAAAGATAGAATTAAATTTAACTTGAAAAATAAAATAACAAAAGACGGTGATATTATAATCTCTAATAGCGAATCTCGAAGTCAACTTCAAAATAAAGAAAATGCTTTAAAAATTCTTGCAAAAACTATAAAAAAAGGTCTTCATATCCCTAAAAAAAGAATGAAAACCCGTATTCCAAAAAAGGAAAAAGAAAAACGTTTAAAAGAAAAAAAATATCGCAGCGAAATAAAAAAAATGCGCAGTAAAAAATTTGATGTCTAAAAGTTTTAAAATTTTAGACAACGCAAGTTAAATTAATTATATTTTCTGAATAACTTATTATTTTTTTCTTCAATTAAAATCTTTAATAATGCAGCAGAAAGATCTTTGTGCGTACATTTTTTAGATATAAAATTTTGTGCAATTTCCAAGTAAATCGCATGTTCATGTTTAGTAATATTTTTTTCTACTTTTTTTAAAACTTTGTTTGCTTTTTTTTCTAAATGCCCATCACAATTTAATTCCAATTTCTCTTTATTGTTCTTTTTTTCAACAATTTTTTTTCTTGAAGAAAAATTATCTTTTTGATTTGAATATTCTTTTATATGAGATTTGGTATATTTAATTATTTTTTCAAATAATCTTTTTTCACTTTTTGATACAAAACTGAATGCTTTACCCGATTTACCGGCCCTTCCGGTTCTTCCTATTCTATGAATATAGCTATCGGTTTCTCTTGGTATTTCAAAATTAAAGACTGCTTGAACATTATCAACATCAATACCTCTGGCAGCTACATCGGTTGCAACTAAAATTTTAATTTTATTTTTTCTAAACCTATTCATAATAGAATCTCGTTTAGATTGTCTCATGTCACCATGAATACCTGCTGCCGAAAAACCTGTTTGTTTTAATGTTTTTGCAATTTTATCAACTTTTCTTTTAGTATTGCAAAATACAATAGAAAGTTCCGGATCATATTTATTTATAAGATCCATTAAAAAATCAATTTTATACCCCGGTTCCGAATTTAAATAAAACTGTTCTATTGAAAGTTTATTTAATTCATTACTATCAATTTTAATAGTTTTAGGATTCTTTTGATAACTTCTTGTAAGATTTAAAATTTCACGCGACATTGTTGCAGAAAATAAAAGAGTTTGTCTGTTCTTTTTTGTAGCACTCAAAATTCTTTTAATATCTTTTCTAAACCCCATATCAAGCATTCTATCTGCTTCATCAAGAACCAACATTTTTATTTTATTAATTTTTAAAGTTCCTCTTTCAAGATGATCCAGAATTCTGCCAGGTGTTCCAATTATAATTTGCGGTTTTCGTCTTAATGCATTTATTTGTCTTGATATGGATTGACCGCCATAAACAGCCAAAACAGAAGACTCTTTTTTAAATTTCAAAAACTTATTCATTTCATCGGCAACTTGCATAGCAAGTTCTCTTGTGGGACACAAAACAAGAATTTGAACGTCTTTAGAATCAACATCTACTTTTTCTATTGCAGGAATACCAAATGCTGCAGTTTTCCCCGTGCCGGTCGCAGCCAAACCAATTATATCCCCACCTTTTAAAATTTCAGGAATTGCCTTTGATTGAATAGGGGTAGTTTCTTTGAACCCCATAATAGATATAGCTTTTAATAAGTCTTTAGATAAACCTAAATCTTTAAATTTAATATTCATAGCTGATTTTTAAATCTTTCGTATTTTTATAAGATAAATAAGGCTATCCAGACAATTACCATTCAAAGCTAAATAACAATTAATTATCTCGAAACAATTAAACAACAAATTTTTACTAGTTTTAGAAGTTTTAAAATAAAAAGATTAAAACCTCTCCCCAATTTAGTATATACCCATTCATTTAAGGACTATAATTATAAACTAAAATAAACAAAAAGTTAAACCTGCCCAATATTTTTAGCGTAAAAAGGCAATTAAGGCTTCTACAGCAATTAAAATGATTATTACCAAGGTTAATATTTCTTCATGAATAACATCTAATCTATCCTGATAAACTGAATATAAATCACGAATTATATCTAATTTTCTATTAATAGACACTTTCCACCCTCTAAGCCCCATTTTTTCTCTTAACATGGAAAAAACACGCAAATAATAAGCTTCTCCGGCCATTTTTATACTATTTTCCAATCTTTCGGTAATTACGGAAATATCAACACGTAATTGAGCCAACAAAGAAACGGGGGAATTAAAACGTTCACCTAGTAATGGAATATAAGAAGAAATTGGCACTTTATAAGATTGTTGTGCATAAAAAAAGTTTAATTTTTCATCTAAAAGTCTATCAAAATATTGTAATTCCAATTGTTGAATATTTGCAAACTCAAAAAATTCTAATGTTTCAAAATATTCAGAATCATAAATAAAAGAACCTTCACTATCAATTATAATCATATCTTGACCTGAATAACCTGTAGTGGCAGATAAAATTTCTTTTTCTTGATATTCGGATAACTTAAATGTTTCTAATCTTAATAAAGAAGCAATTTTACCTCCATAATACTCTCGAAAATTTTCCGGGCTGATATCTTTTTGTTTAGGATCAACTTGAATAGCAAAATAAAAACCATCCAAATTAAAAAATCTTTGTTTTTTTATTGCAACCTTTATTCTATCAAAAGTTTTTTTAGCATCTTGATTTGCTCTACCATCAAATTCTTTTTTTATTTCTATCAATTTGGTTTTTAAATCATCCAATGAACTCGAAAATGGAATTTTATAATAAAAAGACAACGCACCAAAATGATGTAGTTTACTGGAAATACAAGGAGAATCCTGTGTTACATATTGTTCTCCCGTTCTGCCTTTTTCTGTTAAAGATTCGATATCAAAAAACAATGGTATATGATAATTTTTAAAATAAGAAGAAGAAGTAAATTCTTTTAGATTAACCAGTCTTTTCTTTTTTATCTTATTTAAATCTATTTCATCACCAACATCAAAGGCATAAAACAAAAAAATATTTCCCTCAAATTTTGTTGTTTGATCGAAGTTATTTTCCATAAAATTCCTTTTTTAAATCTAATTTATTATTCAAAAAATCTTGTATGTAAAAGCTCTTACATCCTGCAGCAATACCGGCATCAATATCACTAAGTTTATCACCAAACATCAATGATTTTTTTAAATCTATATTAAAATCCTTTGCTGCCTTATAAAGTAATCCCGGTTTAGGTTTTCTGCAATCACAATTAATTAAAAGCTCTTTCTTTATTGCCCGGGTTGGATGATGAGGACAAAAATAAAATTTTTCAAAGTAAACATTTTTCTTTAAAAAAAGTTTTTTTAAATAACCATGTGTTTTTATTACAAACTCCTGATCAAAAAAACCCCTTGCTATTCCTGATTGATTAGAAACTACAAATAATTTATAGCCCTTTTTCTGTAAAACTTTACATATATTAAGAGATTCGGGAATTATCCTGATTTTATTTATATCATCAAGATAATTTTCATCTTCTATTAAAGTTCCATCTCTATCAAAAAAAGCAGCTTTTATCTTCATGCAGTATATTCTCTAAAATTTTTGTAATTTCTTAAAAATTTATATGCTATTTCTCTTGCAGGCTTAGAAGAACCGACATGTTCTACCAAAACAACTAAAGCTAAAGGATCCTCCTGTTTATATTTAAAGTATGCAGCTAACCATGCATGCTCTAAATGTCTTTTACTTTTTTTCTCAACAGTCAAACTGCTAGTTTGAGCCGTTCCTGTTTTTGCAAATACTTCAAAGCCCTCTATCCTACTTAAAATTTTAGCCGAACCTTGTTTAACAACACCGTGCATGGCATTTCTTAAAAATTTCAAAGTCTTTTCACTTATTTGCAGATCCGATGTTTTAATTTCTTCTTGTTGTAATATTCTTGGTTTTACTAAATAACCGGAACAAATACTAGCAATCATTCGAACCATTTGTAACGGAGTAACTAAGGTATAACTCTGGCCTATAGCCACAGATAAAGTTTCACCTTTCCACCAACGTTGACCTTTAGTTGCAACCTTCCATTCATAAGTCGGAACCAAGCCGGATTTTTCGGGCAATAAAAAACCGGTTTTTTTCCCTAACCCAAAACGATAAGCATAATCAGCCAACTCATTAATTTTTAATTCTTGTGCTATCTCTAAACAAGGGATATTACAAGAATATGCAAGAGCTACTTTTGAATCTAATTTTCCATGCCCCCAGTGCCTTATACAATGATAACGCCTACCATGAAAATTTAAAAAGCCTTTACACATAAATTGCGTATCGGCTTCAATTACCTTTTCTTCCAAACCTGCTGCAAAAGTTATTAATTTAAAAATAGAAGCAGGAGGATAAACAGCGCTTGTAATTCTATTTAAAAAAACATTATTGCAAACAAATTTATTTTCCCACTCTTCTTTTGAAATAGGTCTTAAAAGAGCATTCGGATCAAATCCGGGAAAAGATACCAAAGAACGAATAGAACCATCTTTCGGATCCATCAAAATAAAAGCCCCGGCTTGACCTTTTTCAAATATGTTTTCAGCGATATATTGTAAATTTAAATCTATTGTTAATTTTAAATCGGATCCCTTTTTAGGCTGACAAAATTCAAGTTGATCTATTTTGCTTCCTTTTGAATTAATAACATTTAAAGCATAACCTGTTTGACCTTTTAATTGCTCTTGAAACATTTTTTCTAAACCCGAAAGCCCCTTAGTTGTATAATCTTC
Source organism: Candidatus Babelota bacterium (assembly GCA_014728525.1). Taxonomy (GTDB): domain Bacteria; phylum Babelota; class Babeliae; order Babelales; family UASB340; genus WJLJ01. The sequence goes on from WJLJ01000083.1 coordinate 12,536, forward strand.
TATTTTTTTACTTAAATATCCTAAAATATGACTCGCCAATTTTTTATATGGATAAATTCTTAAAAAATCACTCTGAATTTTAATATTGCAAGACGCAGAACATTGCTCACTTATAAGGCATAACTGATTAAAATTTAAATCTTTTTTTAATAATACTTTTTTTGAATATATATTTGCAAAACGAATAGTCCCTATTTTATCATCTATCAAATTTATTTTTAAAATAGATTCAAGTTTTTTTAAAGTATCCTTTTGATCTTTAGTTATTCTTCTATCCCCATACCCAATCCAATATAAATTATAAACAGGCTTATTTGATGCTAATAAATAACCATTACAATCAACTATATTTCCACGTAAAGGAGGTATAATTCGGGTACGTAAAAAATTTTTTTTACCCAAATTAGTAAATTTATTATTATTTTTAACTTGAAGATAAACAAGTCGAAAAATAAATACCAAAATAAAAATAAAAAAAATGAATAAAATTTTTATAATTTTATTATTTCTTCCTTGCAAAAAATGCTCTTTAATTTTTTACTCCCGCCAATAAAGTTTTATAATTTTTTATTACTTTACAGAAAAAATGTCATCCATATTATTTAAAGGATGTTTTTCATCACACATTTTTGCAAGTTCTGCAGAAGAAACATGCGTATAAATTTCTGTTGTAGCAATATTTTTATGTCCTAATAATTCTTGTATCACCCTTAAGTCTACACCTTGATTTAAAAGATGAGTAGCAAAAGAATGCCTAATTTTATGGGGAGTAAGTTTTCTTTCAATTTTTAAAAAACGTCTGAACATTTCAAAAATTCTTTGGACGGATCTTGGTGTTAATTTTGTTCCTAAATAATTTAAAAAAAGATATTCCGATTCTTTTTCTTTTAACAATTGAGGTCTTTCTTTTTCAAAATATGATTTTACGCTTCTTAAAGCCTTATCCCCAAATAAAACAACTCTTTCTTTTTTACCTTTTCCAAATACCTTTACCGCTTTATTCTTAAAATCTATGCCGTTTAATTTTATATTAACCAATTCCGAACAACGTATTCCCGTTGCATAAATTAATTCAAATATGGCTTTATCTCTTAAAGGGTATTTGGTTGGTAAATCATCATCATTTATTTTATCAAGCAAATAAAAAATTTCATCAACTGATAAAGTTATCGGTAATTTTTTATCTATTTTGGGAGACTTAAAATTAAAATTTAATTTTTTCCCCGTAGATCTTAAATAATGAGAAAATGAACGTAAACATGAAAGTTTGCGAGCAAGAGTTGTTTTTGCTAATTTTTTATAAAATAAAGAAAGCACATATCTTCGCATAATATTATCAAAAGAAACCTTTTCTATCCTATTTCTTTCTTTAGATTTTTTCCAAAAATTAACTAATTGATTTAAATCAGCAGAATAAGCTTTTAATGTATGTTCCGATACATTTTTTTCAACCTCCAAAAAAGTTAAAAAATCATTTATACTTTCTGTAAACTCTTTTAAATCCACTTTACAATACCTCCCGTTAAAATTTATTAAAGATTATAATAAACATTAAATTATTTTTTATATAATCTGCAAGTTTAAAATTTTATGTGAATAAAATATGGCAATAGAAAAAATAATAAAAATATTAAGAAAAGAAACTAAAAATTTTAATCCAACATTAATTAAACAAATTATAATAAAACACAATAAAGATCCTTTTTTAATTTTAATATGCTGTTTATTAAGTTTAAGATCAAAAGATATTGTTACAATTAATGTATGTAATGATCTTATAAAAAAGGCCCAAACGCCAAAAGAAATCTTAAATATTCCTTTAAGAGAACTAGAAAAAATAATTTTTAAAATTGGATTCTATAAAAATAAAGCAAAAGTACTACACAAAGTTAGCAAAGAAATTATAGAAAAATATGATGGAAAAGTTCCAAAAACAGAAATAGAACTTTTAGAGCTTCCCGGAGTGGGAAGAAAAACAGCAAATCTTGTTTTAGGATTAGCATTCAACAAACCTGCTATTTGCGTTGATATTCATGTTCACAGAATATCAAATAGACTTGGAATTATAAAAACCAAAACCCCGGAAAAAACAGAATTTGCATTAAAAAAAATTATACCTAAAAAATATTGGATTGAATGGAACGATCTACTTGTCCGCTGGGGACAGAATATCTGCACACCAATCTCTCCAAAATGCAGTCAATGCAAAATAAAAAAATATTGCAAACAAATAGGTGTAATTAAACATCGATAACTCTTTAAAATTATGTAAACTTTATTCAGTTAGAACAAATATAGTAAGTTCGAGTCTAATAAGGTAAAACAATTATTTATAAATCAACAATTCAGGATCTAGTACAACATGCTTTATACTACTTTTATCCCCATTCTTATCAAATGTATATACTATATGAACCAAACCATCACTAGATTGAATAATAGATGGATAACAATTTTCTTTTCCCTCTATAGGTAAAGTATCTTCTAAAACAAAAATAGTTTTCCAGTTTTTTCCATTATCCCGACTAACGTCAAGAACAAGCTTACTTCTATCTCCACATTGCCCATTTTTTATACCATCGGGAAGTTCATTTCGTACTATTAAAATATTTCCATCCTTTAATTTAACGGAATCTATACCAGAACCATGAAGGCCGCCACCGTTAACTAAATCTATTTCTTCTTTTACAGATCCCCAAGATTTGCCACCATCATTTGAAATTGAAGAAATAAGATACTTGGTACCTTTACCACGACAAACAATTTTAATTTCTTCATTAGAACCATCCGCAAAAAAGCTTGCAGGCTGAATAATACCGGTAATATTTATGTACGGATATCTAGAACGAAAGTATTTATAATTAGGATCTCTTCGGACTCTATTAAAATATGGAGTAGCTATATCTTTAGATCTTTTAACAGAAGATATTTTTGATGTGCCGGGAAAAAAATTAAATATTTCCATCTTAACTACCCAATTAATTGGTAACCAACTAAAAGGATTTCCCTCAACAGATGAACCACATAAAATACTATTCTCATTTAAACGAATAGGTTTACATCTTGTTGGTCCAACGGCCCCATTGTATTTAAATAAATCTTCTGCTTCAGTCCAAGTTTTTCCTCCATCATCAGATCTTTTTAAATATCCCTTCCATTCTCTTGGAGAATTACCAATTTTATAAAACAATAATATTGTGTCTTTATTAAACTTAAATAAAACCGGATTATAACAAGGTTTATTTTCTTCTCCCAAAATCTCATTTGAATCTGCAACTATATATGGCTCTTTCCAAAACCATTCTCCATCTATTGCTTTACCGTGAGAAAGCCAAATTTTAACATCAGGTTCTCCTTCGCATGTTCCTCCAAAATACGCTACTATCAAATGATCTTTAGAAACTTCTGCAATTGTTGCAGCATGAACCCGTTTATGCTTTTTTGGCTGTGAAATAGGAGGCAATAATGTTTCTGATGAAACAACCCCTTTTCCCGAAATAAAATCTACATTAAATATAGAAACTACAATGAAAAAAATTATAAATCTTTTCTGTATTAAAAACTTAAACATACTATAATCCTAAATTATTATTACAATAAAATTACAACTATATCATTTAATAAATGATATAGTAAAATTCAGCATAATCAAAATGCTATAAAATTATAAATCAAATTTAATAGATTTGGTTCTGAATATGTTCCATCTTAGCCCTGTACACCAAAGTTCCGGTGGACACGGCCAGGAATTATAAAAAACATTCTTTATTTCAATTAACTTAGCTTAATCCAAATCAAAGGATTCTAAATATTTTGGCACAACTGTGTTCCAATCAAATCGTTCTTCAATTTTACTTTTCAAAGATAATGCAGATTCATGCTCGCCGTGGGTAACAAAAACTTTTTCAATTTTATTTTCAAAATATGAAAGCCATTGAAGAATTTCATTATAATCAGCATGTGCAGAAAAATAGTCTAGTTTTTTTATTTCAGCATTAACTTTAAAATTTTTACCATGTATCATGATCCTCTTTTCACCATTAACTAAATCTCTACCACGTGTTTCTTCTGCTTGATACCCAACAAAGAGAATTGTATTTTTAGAATCTGAAATAAAATGTTTTAAGTGATGTAATACTCGACCACCTGTAACCATGCCGCTTCCTGCAATAATTATCGAAGAGCCTTCATGCGCATCAATCTTTTTGGACTCTTCAACCGAACGGGTATACTTAGCAATACGACATATATGATGACATAATTCATCTGATAATTTATGTTCATCCTTAAACTTACAAAGTAAATCTGTAACATCTATTGCCATAGGACTATCTAAAAAAATAGGAATATCAGGAATTGCATTATTCTTTTTTAATTCATAAAGACAATAAAGAACGGTTTGAGTTCTTCCTACAGCAAAAGCAGGAATAATAATTTTTCCACCTTTTTTAACAGTTCTATTTATAATTTTACCCATTTCTTTTACAGGATCTTCTTTTTTGTGAAGCCTATCTCCATAAGTTGACTCTAATACAAGAAAGTCTGTTTTTTTTAGATGAGTTGGATCCTTCATTATAAGCTGATTAGGTCTGCTCAGATCCCCTGAAAAAGTAATTTTTTTATTTCCATCAGATATCACAACAAATGACGAACCAAGAATATGATGAGAAGGAATAAGAGTAATACTTGGAAAAGAACCAATACTAAAACTTTTTTCAAAATCAACAACTTCAAATGATTTTAGTGATTTTTCAGCATCTTTTAAAGTATATAAAGGCAAGGCCGGGCGGTGTGAAGAATAGCCATATTTATTTGCTGCTTTTGCATCTTCTTCTTGTAAAGAGCCGCTATCAGGTAACAATATAGAACACAATTCAAGTGTTGCTTTGGAACAATAGATTTTACCCTTAAAACCATTCTTAACAAATGCCGGAATGTAGCCTGAGTGATCTATATGTGCATGTGTTAGAATAACTGCGTCAATACTTTCTGGTTTTATTGGAAACTTATCCCAATTTCGCCTTCTAATTTCTTTGGTTCCTTGAAATAATCCACAATCAACTAAAATTTTTGTATTCTCTTGTTCTAGAAGATACTTTGATCCGGTTACATTTTCAGCTGCACCTAAAAAAGTTATTTTCATTATTAAACTCCAAACACTAATCTTATTTTTTTATATATTTACTGAAATATTAAATCTTAGACTTAGTTTAAAAAAATACTATCGATATTGTATACAATATTAGATCTAAAAAATAATTCCCAAGAAGAATAATGTCTTCTTGGGAATTAAAAGTTTATAAAAAAAATTATTTATTTATAAATAACGCTAATTAAACTTATATATAAAAAATTTTAAATTATACAAATTAAACAAAATGTTTTTCAAAAAAAATAACTTATTTCTTTTTTCTTAACATTGGAAGACCCGTACGCTTATTTTCCATAACTTCATATCCAGCCGGAATTGCATCAAGAGAGTTGCTACCTGCCTCACCTGCAAAATAATAAATTTTTTGTTTACGATTACCTTTAAGCTTTACTTCCTTTGTATGTAAATAATATGTTTTACCGCTTTTTTTTGATTTTACACTAAATGCCATAGTATATCTCCTTAAAAATAATATTTTACTCTTTATAAGTCAGTGTAAACCATGTTAATACATTAAATAAAAAAAAGTCCAGCTTTTCTGTTTTTTATTAATCTTGAAATCATGCTGTAGTAATAAATTCTAAGCTAATAAATCAGATAATGTATAATTGGCCATCACAAAAAAGATTATTTTTAAAAAACATGGAATTATTTTTAAAGTCATATTATTGAACTAAAAATAATATTTCATTAAAATATTATAATATTAAAACTTATAAAAATACCATGAACTAAATGAGTAAAATTTATGATTATAAAACTATCCTTAATGCATAAATATTTCGAAAATATTAAATCTGGTAAAAAAACTATTGAGGGAAGATTAAATAAAGAAAAATATCAAAAATTAAAAATAAATGACAAAATAGAATTTAAATCAAATAAAACAAATGAAAAAATTATTTGTAAAATAACTCACATAAATAAATATTCTAACTTTAAAACAATGTTAATAAATGAAGGTATAAATAATATGTTACCTAAAATAAATAATTTAAAAGAAGCAATAAAAATATATGAATCTATTCCCGGATATAAAGAAAATGTAAAAAAATATGGCACAATTGCCATAGGAATAAAAATAAAAGCAAACAGCAATACTCAACTTGAAATATAGAAAATTCTTGTAATAGAAAAAATATTAAAACTTAATTTAATATTTTTTTTATACTTTTTTAATAATCTTGAAAAAAGGATTAAAAATATATAACCTTTTTTTTGGTGTTCTTTTTTTATTTCACATAATTTTTAATTTATAAAGGAGATAAAAATGAAAAAATTTTTATTCTTATTAGTTTTAGCTGCAATTTCAACTTCAGTATTTGCAACAGAAAATAAAGAAAAAAAAGAAGAAGAAACAGTAAAAACTGAAGAAGTTGTTGAAACAGAAATCGTTGAAACAGAAGTTGTAGAAAATATTCTCGATAAATAATTATCATAAAAAAACCCTGAGTATTTTTTACTCAGGGTTTTTTTTTATCTAAATAAAATATTAAAATTTATTTAGCTCTTTAGCTCTTTTTAATAAATCTTCAATTTTTAATCCAAATTCTTGTTTACCATCTAAATGTCTTAAAGTTATAGTTCCATTTTCTTGTTCTTTTTTACCTATAACTATCATCCAAGGAATTTGATTTACTTGAGCATTTCTTATTTGTGCAGAAATTTGATCACCCGATTCATCAAGCTCTACTCTAATATCTTCACCAAACAATTTTTCAAAAACATCTTTTACATAATCTTTAACTTCATCAGTAATAGTAAGAATTTTTGCTTGAACCGGTGCCAACCAAAAAGGAAAACGCCCTTTATAATGCTCAACAAGAATTCCCAAAAATCTTTCTATAGAACCATAAATAGCTCTATGAAGCATTACCGGAGTATCTTTTGATTGATCTGATTTTATGTATTCCATATTAAAGTTTTTAGGCATAAAAAAGTCAACTTGAATTGTTCCGCACTGCCATTCTCTGCCCATATTATCGGTCAATACTACTTCTATCTTCGGACCGTAAAAAGCACCCTCTCCTTCTTGAATTACATAATCAAAGCCTTTATTTTCTAATGCTTTTTTTAAATCGTCTGTTGCTTTGTTCCAAAGTTCAACTGATCCAATATGTTTTTCCGGCATAGTAGAAACAGCCATCTTAATATTTTCAAAACCAAATTTATTATAAACATCTGTTGTTAGTTGAAGCATTTTTTCAACTTCAGATATTACTTGTTCCGGCATACAATAAACATGAGCATCATCTTGAGTAAAACTTCTTACTCTAAATAATCCGTGTAATACTCCGGATAATTCGTATCTGTAAACATGCCCATATTCAGCTACACGTAAAGGAAACTCTTTATAAGAATGAGGTTTTTCTTTATAAACTAAAATTCCTGCAGGGCAATTCATTGGTTTTACACAATAAGTAACATCATCAACCGTTGTAAAATACATATTGTTTTTATAGTTTTCATAGTGCCCTGAAGTATGCCATAAAGATTCATGCAAAATCATAGGAGTTTTAATCTCTTTATAATCGCGTCTTAACATAAAGCGCATATATTCAATAAGCTTATTATAAATTTTTAAACCTTTATCATGAAAAAAAGGTGTTCCCGGTGCCTCAGGATGAAAAGAAAATAAATCTAATTGTTTTCCAAGTTTGCGATGATCATATTTTTTGGCTTCTTCAACTTGTTTTAAATAAGATCTTAAATCTTTTGCTGTTTCAAAAGCCACACCGTAAATTCTTTGTAATGCTGCATTTTCACGATTTGCTCTCCAATAAGATCCTGCAACACCTGTAAGTTTAAAATGTTTTATTTGACCTGTAGATTCAACGTGACCACCTCTACAAAGATCACAAAAATTTCCCTGACAATAAACTCCAACTTTTTCGTCTTCAATATTATCAATTAATTCTTGTTTAAATTCATTATCTTTAAATTTCTCTTTAGCTTCTTTTTTAGAAACCAGAGAGCCTTCGATCTTATAATCTTTTTTTGCAAGCTCTCTCATTTTTTCTTCTATTTTAGGCAAATCAGCTTCTGTAAAATTTTGAGGTGGTAAAAAATCATAAAAAAAACCTGTATCTGTTGTAGGACCTATAGTTAATTTTGTTCCGGGATATAGCTCCAAAACAGCTTGAGCGAGCAAGTGTGCTGCTGAGTGTCTTAAATTATCTAATTTTTCATTCTTTTTTTTCATAATAACCCCTAAAAAGTTATTTAAAACAGATATAAAATAGGTCCATTTTTAAATATTAACCTTTAATTGAAAAGTTGCAAATTAAAAAACTTAAAAAAATCAATAGTATTGCTCAAAAGGTAAACATCATGATATTATAAAAAAACAAAATCATATAAAATTCCAAATAAAAGAAAAAAGGAGAAAATCACTATGGTAAAAGAACAAAACTCAAATATAAAAAACAAAAATTCACAAAAAAATAATTTAAAATTCAGACCCAAGCGAGTTTTTGTTCTTGATACAAACGTTTTACTGCACGATAGTGATTCATTATACTCTTTCAAAGGTGTAGTTGTTGCAATTCCATTTGTAGTTCTTGAAGAATTAGATAGCTTTAAAAAAGATCAGGGAGAAATTGGTCGCAATGCTCGTTTAATAATAAGAAATATAGATGAATTGAGAATAAAAGGTTGCTTGAGTAACGGTGTTGAAATCGGGAATGGTACAAAATCAATATTAAAAATTATTGAAACCCCAAAAATTGGTGATGACGAAATATTCGGTGATTTAGTCGATAACTTAATAATAAGAACAGCTCAAAATTTAGTAAAAGAAGGTAATGAAGTAACCTTTGTAACTAAAGATATAAATTCTAGAGTAAAAGCAGATGCATTAGGACTAGATGCAGAAGATTACACGAAACAAAAAATTACAACTGAAGACTTTTATAAGGGTTGGTTAAAAGTTAAAATTCCTGCAAATGATTTACGAAAAGTAACAAAAAATAATATTTTAGAATTATTAAAAAACAAAAATATCTTTATAGATTTTTTAACACCCAATCAATTTATAATATTGGAAAGTGAAAATAATCCGGAGAATAATAAGCTTTTTCGCTTCACCGGTGGTAAAAATTTTAAAGAAGTTGCCGATTCAAAAATTACAGGTCATCTTGGAGCTAAAAACATCCAACAATTAATGGCTATAGATTTATTAAGAGATGATTCAATTAAAATAATTACACTTGTAGGCCCGGCAGGAACAGGAAAAACATTTTTAACATTATTAATGGGATTACATAAAGTTATAAAAGAACATCTTTATAGAAAATTTTTAATATCAAGGCCGGTAATAGCGCTTGGAGCAGATATTGGATATTTACCGGGAGAAGTTCAAGAAAAATTAAGATACTGGATGCAACCTGTTTATGATAATTTAGAATTTATTTATAGCCAAATTGATGAATATGATGATCAACATACAGGTTTTTTGGGTAAAAAAGATAAAAAAGATTCTAAAAAAAAGCATAAAGGTAAAAAAGGAACAGAAAATCCTGTAGAAATGTTACAACAAAAAGGTGTTTTGAGTCTTGAAGCCATAACTTATATGCGCGGAAGGTCAATACCGTATCAGTTTGTTTTAATAGACGAAGTTCAAAATTTAAATCCTCACGAAGTAAAAACAATAGTAAGCCGAGCAGGTGAAGGAACTAAAATGATTCTTGCCGGTGATCCGTTCCAAATAGATTCACCTTATTTAGATTTTACAAGTAACGGACTTACCGTTTCTACTGCTAAATTTAAAGGACAATCTATTTTCGGAACCGTATTTCTAGAAAAGAGCGAAAGAAGTGAACTTGCAACATTAGCTGCTAAAATTTTATAAAGAAAAGACTGAAATATCAGTCTTTTCTTTATTTTTTTACATTTTACTTTTTAAGTAAACCTTTTGTTAAAGCATATGCCTTACAAATTTGAATATATCCTAGTGTACCAAACATCTGACTATTTGACTCTAAGCTTTTAAATCTCTTAATCAAATCTTCTACCGTATTTATACCCCGAGTTTTTAATATTCCAATAGTATCTTGACTTGTAATAATTCTTTTTCTCTCAAATATACTAATATCATCATCTAGCTTATATTCTATTTCTGGCTTTTTAACTATCTTAATCTGCTTACCCTTTTTTTCAACTTTTGGTCCCTTTTTTTTTGCAGCATCAATTTTTCTTTTAATATCTCCTTTCGATTCTTTTTTATAAAACAAAATATAAGCATCAAATCCATTCTTTTGTGTTTCCCCTAAAGCTTTTTTTAAACTCATAGGCCCAGATACAATACTATCATTGTAAATATAAAATTGATTATTTTGTTTTATTATTGAAATATAATGACCGGCATTAATAGTCGCACCGCTATGAAGAATTATACTTTCTAAAGAATAAAACATTTTCTTTTCTGGATCATAAATAAATTCATCAATTTCAAAATCTTTAGATATATTAATTTTTTCACCTACGGGTGGATTTGTTGTAAAATTCATTTTAAATATTTTTAACTGAATAATAAGCGTTTCCGGAGTTTTTGAAACAATCTTTTTTTTAGTTAACTTTTCAACTTCTTTAGAGCTTTCGTCCCATTTTGCTTCTATAGCTTCATCTGTGAAAAAATTATTTAATAATTCTTTTACAGATGAACCCAAAAGTTTATCTAAATAATCTTTTACATTTAAAGACAAAATATTTAATATTTCTTTAGCGCTCGGTCTAGTTTCCTTGTCCTTATCCTTCTGTTTTCGACTAAGTTCCGTTTCAATCTCTATATAAAAAGAATCATCTCCAAACTTTATAATTGGTGCTAAATAAATATTTTTTTTCTTTTGTTTAATATAAATTGGATTATTCCATTTATCATAAATCACCTTTCCTTTTATATTAATTTTTCTACCATTAGAAATAATATAGGATTCTAAATCACTATTTATTGGACTTATAAAAAATTGAATATTACCTTTTTCATCCTTAATAATATTACCTGATTCATCTACAATTACATTTAAACTAAGAATGCTATTTAAAAATTCTTGTGCATCTTGCTGTGTATATATTCCTTCATTATTAAAAATAATATTTAAAAGTTCTTTATTAGTTTCACCTATTTTAATATCTCCTTTTAAATTATATAATCTTTGAAATAGACCAAAAAAATTAAAAATTCCAGAGGGAAAATCTTTATTTCGAGATAAACATTGAATCACAGAGTTTGCATAACAAGTAGCCCCTTCATTATAAAGTCCCGCATTTATTTTATTCTTGGAATTTCTAGATGTCTTTCTTTTTTATTAATTTTTATTTCTATCTGCTCTTCTCTTTTAACTTCAAGCTTCCAATCTTTTCCGGTTTTTTTGAAAAAACCACTTACTTTTTCTTTTAAATTGCTAAAATATTTAGCAATTTCTTTGAGTCTATTTCTTCGCTTTATTTGTTTTTGTCTTTCTTCTTTTAATTTTTCTGTTTCTTCTTCTTCCGGAACACAAACTTTTTTGAAATTAATTTTATCATTTTTTATTTCAACTTCTATAAATCCTGCGTATTGATATTTTTTATATTGATATGAAATAACTTGTCCAATATCAAAATTTTTATCAATAAATTTTTTTAAAAGTATTCCACACTCAGTCTTTGCATCAACCGCAGGACCACCATGCTCATGTCCGGATAAAAAGAAAGATAGACCTTTTGCAGCTAACATTTCTGCTGCTTTTTCATACCAAATACGATACTGCTTCCCCCTCTTTCTTTCATATTTTACAGGATTCTTTTTTCCAACTTTAAACAAACCTTCTTTATAAATAATACCGGACCATTGATAAGGATTTTCAGAATCTGAATATTCACTTATTAAAATTGTTCTATCATCTCTTAATTTATCAAATTTATTTATAAATTCATTATCAAATTTCCAATTATCTTTTTTTTCCTTTATTATTTTAAACCCACCATGAGCTAAAAGCCCCTTTTTAATTATTTTTTTATCTTTTTTAAACTTAACATAATTAAACTTAACATAACAAGCAATAGGAAGGCACTTAAAAAGTTGATCTTTAAAAGTCCCTTTAACATTATCTCTAAATTGTTTCCTAGTATAATTTTTTTTAATCAATTCTTTTCTGAAAAAACCATATTTAGAACTTTGAGCTTGAGATACGGATTCGTGATTTCCTGCTAGAATATACAAAGATTCCGGATTTAAAATTTTTAACATCATTAATGTTATCCAAATATCTAATCCAAACCATTCTCTATCTGTTAAATCTCCTAAAAATATTATCTTAAAATCTTTGTCTATTTTGCCATTTTTATCTATTATTTTTTTATATTCTAGATATTTTAATATTTCATACAAATTAGACATATACCCGTGCAAATCACCTATTACAATAAGCTTTTCGTTTTTATCAATAACTAATTTTCTATAAAATTTATAAGATCCATTTAAAATATCATCAACTTTTTTTTTGCTAAAATTTTTTTTTATTTCTTTTTTATTAATAGAATAAAAATTAGAAGCTAACACCAAAAAATTATTTTTAATAAACTTTCTAGCTTTTTTATCCTTACTTATATTATTAAACTTTTTATATTTTTCTATTATTTCTTTTTTAGATATTTCTTTTTTAGATTCCATAGCATTTAAAAAAGTACCTTGAATAAATAGAAATAAAAATAAAATAAAAGATTTTTTTTTATTGTTAATCATAAAAACTCCTTTTTTTCTTTAATTTTTTAAAGAATAAAGGGGTTAACAATTAGATTGCAATAATTAAAAAATAAAGTTTAAAATCATTTAAAATATTCAAATTCTTTTTGTATATCCTCAAGCTTTTTTATTGTATACTTTTTACTAAGCTTACCAATATTTGATTCTTTTCTATAAAACAAAATATAAGGATCAAACTCTTTTGTTCGCTCTAAAGCATTATCCAAACTCATAGGTTCAGATACTTTTTCATTATTATAAATATAAAATTTATCATCTTGTTTTATTATAGCAATATAACTACCGGATACTTTTTTTTCTCCCAAGTGAAGAACCAATCCAATTAACGAATGACGTAAATCATTTTTACGATCATAAAGATATTCATCTAGCTCTATCTTACAATTCTTATCCTTGATCAGAGTTGCAGTAGATTCATCAAAATAAAATCTGTTTAAAAATAGAATTAATGTTTTGGGGCTTTTTTTAACAGTTCCTTTTGATATAATTTTTTCAGACAATAATTCTTTTATAGATTTAGAAGTGTTATGAAAAACAACTTTTTGATACCCTTTATTTCCCAAAATTTTAAAAAAAGGATTAAATATATCAAGTTGCAACGCAAATTTATAATCAAAGGGAATTTTGCTTTTCTTAAATTTTATGTAAAAAGAAGAATCTTTATTTTTTAAAAGCCCATCTTTTTTGCATTTATTAAATAATTTATTTAAAAATTCAACTACATCCGGTTCTTTTTCTTCCTTTAGAAGTTCATCTAAAATATTTAATTCCTCTTTAAATAAATAAATAGGTTCACTAGAATCCTTTAAACGAGTAAATAAATTTTTAAAAATTGGAAAGCCACTTTTTGATAAACATTGTAATACAGCATTTACACCACAATATTTTTCTTCATTATAAATACCAGCATTCATAGGCTTGTTTTTTTTTCTTTTTATAGCTTTTTCAATTTTTCTCATTCTTTTATTTTTTCTATTGAAAAATCGAAATTTACGTTTTTTAGGTTCTTTTTGTTCTTCCTTTTTAACTTCTTTAGTCTTTTCTTTAGCTTCAGTTTTTACTTTAGTTTCTTCAAATTTTATTTCTTTTTTAATTTTTTCTTCAATTTTATCAGCTTTTTTTAATTCTTTTTTAACTTTTAAATAAGTATCACGAGCAGCAAATAAGCTCTCAGTACCTAACCAATCTAAAGCATCAAGAGCATTAAATTTAGCTAATTCTTCTACCAATTCCATATCTTTTGAAGAATAATCACTTTTTTTGGTCATAGGCTTTGTAATACCAAAAGCCAATATTGATAAGATAGAAACAATAAATATAATTTTTTTATTTTTCATAAAACAACCTCCAATTATTTACAATTATTAATTATTATTAATGTAGTTGAATTAATTTTTTATACAAATGTAAAAAAAAATGATTTTTTGATGCTAAAAACATACTTTATAAATAAAAAAGCATGTTTTTTTATTTATAAACATTAAAAAAAAGAAAAAAAGTGCATTTTTTACTTTTTTATAAAATTTAAAAACTTTTCTACTGTTTGATCTAAATTCAAATTGGAATTATCAATGACAATTGCATCCTTAGGAACAATTAAAGGAGAAACTTTTCTATTTTTATCTCTCAAATCCCTTTCTTCAAGTTCCACTTTAAGTTTCTCCGGGCTTTTTACTTTTCCTTGGCGAGCTTCATCGTTAAAAATTCTTTTAGCTCTAACATCAATACCGGCAGTTAAGTAAAATTTATAATCAGCATTAGGAAATATAACGGAACCGCAATCACGTCCATCCGCAACAATATCATACTTTTCTGCAACTTTTCTTTGCAAACCCAATAAATTAGCCCGAATCTCTTTATTTGCACTTAAAATTGAAGCCGGTTTGGATAACGTAATATTATAAAGTTCGCCGGTAATATTTTTATTATCATAAAAAACTTTTGCTTTTTTATTTTCAAATTCATATTTTATTTCTTCTATAAAAGACAAATCTTCTTTACTTAAATTCTTCGCATCCTCTAAACTTTTATTTAATTTTAACCAAACAAATGCAACCGCTCTATATAAAAGACCGGTATTCAAATAATAAAAATCTAATTTATCTGCTAAGATTTTAGCAACAGAACTTTTTCCTGATCCGGCAGGACCGTCAATTGTAATAACCATTTTTTATATCCTAAGAAAATCTTTGATTATTTTATGTAAATTAGTCTATTCTAAAAACATAGTTAATTTTTATTTTTTTTAAAAGGAGAAGCTTATGAAAAGCAAAAAAAATTTTATAGCTTTAATGTTAATATTTGTTTATTCAAATCTTTTTTGCGATGGCTATATTCAAATACACAATAAAACAAAATTCCCGGCAATTGTAAGTTACAACTTCGGACGAGAAAAAGAAATAAAAGTAAATAAGAAACAAAATAGTCCAATATTATCTACAAAGCGCTGGTTTTGTGTTAGAAATGTAAAAAAATTAAATATAAAACTTTATTATAAAGATAAAATTGTTGAGTCTAGGCTCATAGACAAATTAAATATCCCCGTTGAAAGAAACAATGTAACTCATATATACATATTATATGTAAAAGAGTCTCACAAAAACCCAAAACTTCGAATAGCTTGTATGAAAAACGGTAAAATGCTAGAAAATGTTTATTCGGAAAACAAAAAAGATAGCCCGAGTGTAAAATCTTTTTGTAAAAACGAATTAAAAAGGGAAATGAAACCAAGTATAGGATACTTACCTAAAAAAGAAAAAAATGAAAAAGCAATGTTATTAATAAAAAATAAATCCGATATTCCATTAAAAATAAAAACACCATCTATTTCTTTTTATGAGGATCATGCAAGAATCAAACATGTTTATTTATCACCCGGAGATTATTATTTTCAAAAAATTGATGAAGGTTTTGAAGCTAAAAATTTCTCAATAAAAGAGGTTGATGGAAAATTAAATAAATCTTTAGAAAAAATAAAAATACCAAGAGGAAAACTAACAACTATAGATATAACAAGATATGGAGATAGTAAGTTAACAACTAAAATAAAAAGAGAAAAAAGAATAAGTTAACTGAGTTTAACATCTAATCCCTGTAACTCAATGTTAATTTTATTATTCCATTCATTCTTAGAAATATATGCAACAAGATCAAAACTTCTATCGCCCAGAGAATTAAAAAAAGAAAAAAGCTCTGGGCGATTAAAAAATATCACCGGTTTTATTACACCGTTACTAAAAATAAAACTTTTTACATGTCTCTCTTTTAAAATTTGAGGTTGCCCTTGCAAAGTAACATCCTTTAAAAGAAAAACCGGCTGTTCATTCTGATTGCCAAAAGGTTCTAATTTCTCCATTTCCGATAAAAATGAATAATTTAACTCACTAATATTTAATTGTGCATCTACTTTAAGTTTTGGGACAAGGTCTTTAGGATCAACCTCTTTTTTTATCAATTCTTCAAGCTTTACTTTAAGTTTCGGCATGTTTTTTTTTAGTAATTTTAATCCCGCAGCAAAAGAATGCCCTCCAAATTGAATTAATAAATCTTTACAATTATTTAATGCATCAAAAATATTAAATTCCGGTATTGATCGGCAAGAACCTTTTAAGACCCCATTTCTATCCATATGAAAAAGAATAGACGGTTTGCCGTAATTTTGTGTTAATTTTCCTGCAACTAATCCAATTACACCTGCCGGCCAATCAGGACTAGCGGCAATTATTATATTTTCTTTTTCTAAGTTTATTCTTCGCTCTAAAATGGCTGTTTCGATATCTAAATAAATTCTTCTATCAAGCTTTTTACGCTCCTCATTTATCCTTTTTAATTTTAATCCAATTTTTTCTACTATTTTTTTATCAGAACTTATTAAAAATTCTACAGCCTCTCTAGGATCATCCAATCTGCCTAATGCATTTATTTGAGGTGCAATCATAAAACCAATATCTCTAGAGTCAATACTTGATTTAGATAATCTACTATTTTGAATTAAAGAACTTAAAGCCAAACTCTTTTTCTTATTTATTTTATTAAGACCGAATCTAACCCAATATCTATTCTCACCTGTTAAAGGGGCAACATCAGCAACCGTTCCTAACATTAATAGCTCATAAATTTTATCCGGTAAAATAAGTCCTTTTTCATCATAAATCATGCAAATAATTTTAAAAATAGTACCTACACCTGCAAGTTCTTTGTAAGGATAACAACAATCTTTTTGATTCGAATCAATAATACCTAAAGCTTTCGGTATTTTATCCAGAGGCCTATGATGATCCGTAATAATTAAATCGATTCCTAATTTACTTGCTAAATCAGCTGCTTGGAATGCAGTTATTCCATTATCAACAGTGATAATCAAATCATATTTATTTTCATATGCTTTTTTTACTACCTTTGAAGAAAGACCATATCCTTCTTTTCTTCTATTCGGTAAATAAAAATTAATATTTGCACCCAAAGGTAAAAGAGAAATCAAAAGTAATGATGTAGAAGTTATTCCATCTACATCATAATCACCAAAAATTAAAATTTTTTCTTTTTTATCAATTGCTTTTAATAAACGCTTAAGAACTATCTTTGAATCTTTAAAAAGAATAGGATCATAAACATCTTTTTCTTTTGAAACAAATAAAAAAGAATTTATTTGATCCTTTGTTCTATAACCTTTTGAATAAAGAACGTTAGCCGTAGCTAAACTTATATTATGCTCATTACTTATTTTTAAAACCTGATCAATATCTGTTTGGGAAATCTCCCATAAAAACTTTTCCCCTTTTACTCTTTTATATTTTTGAAAAGAGTCGGTATCTATACCGACTCTTTGTTTTTGTATATCCACAAAATTTTATTTTTTTTCAATTTTTTTTAAAGTTGGAAATAAAATAACATCTTTTATTGAAGTTGTATCTGTTAAAAGCATACAAAGCCTATCAATACCAACACCAACTCCAACGGTTGGAGGTAAACCATACTCTAAGGCTTTTACATAATTTTCATCATAATGATGCGCTTCTTGATCACCGGCTCCTCTGGCCTCAACCTGAGCTTTAAATCTTTCTGCTTGATCAAAAGGATCATTTAACTCGGTAAAACCATTAGCCAATTCCATACCGGCTACAAAAAGTTCAAAGCGTGCTGCAAAATTTTTATTTTCTTGATCTCTTTTTGCAAGAGGAGAAATCTCTATAGGATAACCTATAATAAAAGTAGGTTGAATAATTTTATCCTCTACAAAGTTTTCAAATAATGCTGAAATTTTAGCACCGTATCTGGCAATTTTTGTAATTTCTATATCATGTTTTTTTATAAGTTTATCTATATTTTCTTCAGATATTTCCTGCTTTGAAAAACCACCAATTTCTATTAAAGAATCTTTCATGGTTAATCTTCTAAATGGGGTAGAAAAATCTAATGTATGTTCATCAAATTTTACATAAGATGAATCAAAAAGGTTTTTAACCGTTTCATTTATCATTTTTTCCGTTAATTCCATGCCGTCTTTATAATTCCCATACGCCATATAAAATTCAAGCATGGTAAATTCAGGATTATGCTTTGTTGAAATACCTTCATTTCTAAAATTACGATTAATTTCAAAAACTCTTTCAAATCCGCCTATAACTAAGCGTTTTAAATATAACTCTGGAGCTATACGAAGGTATAAATCCATATTATATGTATTGTGATGAGTTACAAATGGTCTGGCGGCCGCTCCTCCCGGAATCGGATGAAGCATAGGAGTTTCTACTTCTAAAAAATCTTTATCCAATAAAAACTTTCTAATATTTTGAATAATTTTAGATCTAGTAATAAATTTTTCTTTGCTTTCAGGATTACTTATTAAATCCAAGTAACGTTGCCTATAGCGCTGTTCAACATCAACCAAACCATGAAATTTTTCAGGTAAAGGATGTAAACATTTACTCTGCAAAGCCAAATCAGATACTTTTAATGTGATTTGTCCCATTTTTGTTTTAAAAACAGAACCTTTTACCCAAATAATATCACCAACATCAATTTGATTTACAAAAAAATCAAATTCTTTTTCTCCTACTAAATCTTTTTTTATATAAATCTGCAAATCTCCACTTCTATCTCTAAGATTTGCAAAAACAGTCTTGCCATGATCTCTGATAGTCATCAAGCGTCCTGCTACGCTATATTCTTTATTTTCTGACAATTCATGTTCAAAATCGTAAATTATCTTTTTACAAGTAGCATTCGTCTTTTTATATGCCGGCCAAGGATTAATTCCATTTTCGATCATCTGTTCTACTTTTTTAAGACGAATTTCATCTTCTTTTAAAGTCTCTGTTTCCGCATTTCGAACTTCAATATTTTCTTTTTTTGTCATAGCAATATCCCGAAAATTTTATACATAAGTAACTATATGTTTAATTATAAACAAATAATAAAAAAAGAGCTAAATTTAAAACTCAAGATAAACTGTTTCTCCTGGAGAACCCATTAATAAATCTTGTCTCGCTAACTTTTCCAACTCAAATTCTTTCTCTTGCAATCTCTTAATAGATTTTTGTAATTCTTTAATTTTATTTTCTAATTTATAAATTTTTTTCTTTTTTATTTCAATTTCTCCTTTTTCCCTAAAATAAGATTTCAAGCCCGAAGAGCTTAAAAAAATAGAATACATGCAAAATAAAATTAAAAAAAATAAAATTAAGGATCTTAAAATTAAACGCTTCTCCACAAGACTACCCTCATTCTTTACCTAAATCTCTATGTTGCACCAAAAAACTAGTATTATCCCAAACTTCTGATGCTATTTTTTCTACAAAAGCAACTGATCTATGCTTTCCTCCGGTACAACCAACAGAAACATTAACAAAAAATCTACCTTCTTGATAAAATTTTTGAATAGAATAATTAAGAAAATTTCTAAGTTTATCCCAATACTCTATGACACTATCTTTTTTAAATAAAAAATCTCTTATTAACGGATTTCTTCCATCAAGCTTTTTTAAATGCTCTTCAAAAAATGGATTCGGTAAAAAACGTAAGTCACAAACAAGATTACTTTCAACAGGAACACCAAATTTAAAACCGAACGAAATTAAATTTACCAAAATATCTTGTTGAACATTTTTGGATAAAGAATTTTTAACCCACTTTCTCAAGTCATGAACAGTAAAAATATCTGTATCTAAAACAATATCTGCCATGCATTTTATTGGATCCAATATCTTTATTTCCTTTTCTATTGCACTTATCAAACTTAAATTGCCTTGAGATAAAGGATGATTTCTTCTTGTTTCTTGAAATCTTCTGGTTAATGTTTGTTTGCTAGCATTTAGAAAAACAACCTTTAATTGCCAACGTTCTTTTTCCTCTTTTTTGATATTATCCAATTGATCAATAAAATGAGGTAAAAATTTTTTTCCTCTTACATCAACACTTAAAGCAACTTTAGATAAATTATCTTGACCTTGATATGCCAAATTTAAAAATTTAGAAAGCAAAGGTAAAGGTAAATTATCGACACAATAAAAACCGAAATCCTCCAAAGAACGTATGAATACTGTCTTTCCGGCACCAGAAAGTCCGGTAATAATAAAAGCTTGTTTAGGAAATAAAGTTTTTATATTATTTTCAGAGTTATGCATAATTATTAATAAAATTTTAAATACTTTCTAAAACAATAATCTTTATATAAGATTACTACATAATTAACAACAAACTAAAAAATAAATTAAATTTTTAATAAAATAATAAATATAAATTATATTAAATTAACAAAAACAAAGGAGAGTTTATGCTTAAATTAAATAAGTTATTAGTATTATTAATAATAACTTTCATAAATATTGCAAACGCAAAAAATAATAATTCGAACAGAAAATTCAGACATCCGTTATTAGCAAAAAAAGATCAGGTCAAGCTCTCTTTAGGTAAAAACAATAATTCAACAGATCATAAAAAAGAAATATATCCTTGGTTAGGAACTTTTGCTGAAGTCATAAGTCTAATAGAAAAAAAAGCATTCAGAGAAGTAGATTTTTCAAATTTCGTACAAGAAGCATTAAAAGCTGCGGTTCCTCATGTTGATGCACATTCAGCATTTTTTTCAAAAAAAAGTTATCAAGAAACTATGGAATCAACTTCGGGTAAATTTTCAGGTATTGGAGTAAGTATTATCAGCAAAGCACCGGAAGATGATACTTTATTAATCGTAGATGTAATACAATCGGGCCCCGCATATAAAGCAGGCCTTAAAGGCGGAGATAAAATTATAGAAGTAGATGGAGAAAAATTACGAGGTCTTTCTACAGATGAAGTTATAAATAAACTAAAAGGAAAAAACGGAACAATAGTACAATTAAAAATTATACGCGAAAAAAAGCCTTTAGAATTTAAAATAAAAAGAGAAATAATAAAAGACCCAACCTCCTTCTGCTATCATTTTCCCGATCAAAATATATATTACATTTCTTTAAAAATATTCAATCAACCTGCCGCAAAACAGGTATCAGAGCTATTAAAGAAAGCAAATAAAGGAAAAGCCAAAGGTCTTATAATAGATTTAAGAAGAAATCCAGGCGGAATATTAAATTCTGCAATAGATATGGCCGAACTGTTTTTACCCAAAAAAAGCTTGGTCGTTACTACAAAAAACAAATTTGGAGAAATAACTTCACAATATTACACCAGAAGAAAAGCTACTCTTAGTAGTAATATTCCAATTTTTATATTGGTAGATAATTTCAGCGCATCAGCATCAGAAATTCTTGCAGGATGTTTACAATACTATTCAAAAAAATTAATTGATCCTAAAACAAAAAAAAGTAAATTAATGGTCTTTTTGGTTGGAACTTCAACCTTTGGAAAAGGTTCTGTTCAAGAAGTAATTCCAATAAGTAACGGTTGCGCATTAAAACTAACTGTCGATCTTTATTATTTACCAAATGATGTCTCAATACAAGCAAAAGGTATAGATCCGGATTTTCTTGTAAAACCTAAAATGATTCCATCAGAAGAAATGCAGTGGGTGCAAGATCTTTATGGTAAAGAACAATCATTAAAACATCATATATCTGAAGAAGAAGTAAAAACCGGAATCAAAGAAGAAACAAAAAAAGAAAAAGAAGAAGAAACAAAAGAAAAAACTTGGGAAGAAAAACAAAAGGAAGCTATAAACAAAGATACTCAAATAAAAGCCAGCTTAAATCTTATAAACCTTCTGGACTTTGCAAGAAAATGTAACCCGAATATTGTTAACACCAGGGCTAAAGCATTAAACTTTTTAAAACGAAATTTTATTACTGATGAAGCTATAAACATAGAAAAAGTAAAATAATTTTTAAAAAATAAGATTTCTGCTTGGATTTTTATATAAAAGGACTTATAATATCTGAGTAAACATCAAGTGATAACATCGTGGTGAGCGTAGCTCAGTTGGTAGAGCACCAGATTGTGGTTCTGGACGTCGCGGGTTCAAGTCCCGTCGCTCACCCCAAGAATTTACCAGTAATATCGGGGCGTGGCGCAGCTGGTAGCGCACTCGCTTTGGGAGCGAGGGGTCGCCAGTTCGAGTCTGGCCGCCCCGACCATTTTTTCAAACAGGTATTTTGAAATATCTAGTCAATTTGTGCCCGTAGCTTCCGCCGTCGCACAAGGCTATGGCGGACAGGCATCTTGAAATATGTAGTTAACTGGTGCCCGTAGCTTCCGCCGACGCTCAAGAGCTATGGCGGACAGGCATTTTGAAATATAAAGTTTATCGTGTGCCCGTAGCTCAGTTGGATAGAGCAACGGATTTCTAATCCGTAGGTCGCAGGTTCGAGTCCTGCCGGGCACGCCAGCTTTCGCTCTTCGGTCATTTGTAATTAATCAAATTTTTTCTTAATGTCTAAATCATTATAAATATATGGCCAAAAATAGACTTAATAATTATTACTTAATTAGCTCAATTCCACTTTTAATATATTTAAATCTTTTTATAATTCATCGATAATTTTTAAGACATTTAAAAAGTAATTTTTATTAATATTCTCATCAACAGCCCAACAAGTAGATAAAACTA
The DNA here is from genome assembly GCA_014728525.1 of Candidatus Babelota bacterium. GTDB lineage: Bacteria > Babelota > Babeliae > Babelales > UASB340 > WJLJ01. The sequence continues at coordinate 35,474 of WJLJ01000083.1, forward strand.
CTTTAAGATAAGTGGCTCGTATAATTTCTTCACAACTAAGATTCAGAGAATTAGAAATAAGATTAATCCTATTTAAAATTATATCTTTTACATTATTTTGTTTTAAAAGTTCTGGGATAGGATTATAAATTGCACTAGCAACTTCAATAATAGGATTACCCAATACTCCTTTGGGATCAATAGCAACCCATCCTTCATGTTCATCCCAAAGTATATTGTCGTAATGCAAATCACCATGTAATAAAACTTGTCTTAAAGTTTTGGAAAAAAAATAATCTTTTAATTCACGAGCTCTGATTAAATATTTTTTTGGTAAATTCAAATTTTTATCTAGTATTTTTAGCCAATCAAATATGTTTGGAAAATTTTCTAAATTAGAAATAGAAATACTATGGAGATTTTTAATTATATCACATATAATCTTAGTTGCTTTTTCATCTTGGTTTGGAAACAGTTTTTTTAAACTGGTTCCAGGAATCATTTTTTGTAACAACAAAGCACCTAATTCAATATCATAACTTATAATCCCTACACAATCAGAGCCTGAAAAAGCATTTAAGGCATTAATTTCTCGCTCAAGATATTTTTTATCAAAACTAATTTTCAGAATAACTGGAATATTTTTTTGAATAGCACTTAAAACATAATTATAAGACAAATTTGGCATAACTTGTAAATTAGATAATTCCCAATATTCAGATAGGTTATTAACAATATTTGGAATATTATTTAACCATTCTTGACCTTTTTGTCCGTATAAATTAATTATATTTTTCTTAAAACTCATAAGCTTTACTTTTTTTTATACCGCTAGTTTTAATGTAAGGCTTCTATTTCTAAACATAATTCTATATAATTGATTCTAAATATGTCAATTAAAGTATTGCCAAAAACATAACACTGTTTGATTTCCTGGAGTCTTACATGGCGCATATCATTTCAATAGGACTTGTAATATTTATCATTCTCAGCTCAGTTGTTGCCCTTATACTACTGGCAAAAAAAAATCCCCTTACTCACCCCTTTGTTGAAAGCCATGGCAAAATAATTAAAGAAAGTATTGCAGAACAGCTTTTTTTGCCACTTGGTGGAACTAAGCAATGGATTTCACTACGTGGAATAAATAAAAATAATCCGATACTCATTTTTTTACATGGTGGACCAGGAATATCTCTACATGCATTATTTCGTTATTTTCACCACGACCTTGAAAATCATTTTCTCATTGTCGGTTGGGATCAAAGAGGAACAGGGAAATCTTATAATAGTTCAATACCTCCTAGCTCAATGAATATAGATACTTTTATATCAGACCTAAAACAATTAGTTGATTACCTAAAAAAAAGATTTAACAAAAACAAAGTTTACATTTTAGGAGAATCATGGGGATCGTTACTAGGAATATTATATTCTTACAAATATCCAGAAGATGTTGCAGCTTATATTGGAACAGGACAAATAACAAACATGAAAGAATCAGAAAAAATTAGTTTTGAATTTACCCTATCTGAAGCAAAAAAAAGAAAAAATAAAAAAGCAATTACAGAATTAAGTAAAATCCAACAACCTTCAGGAACAAATCTTAAAGATCTAGCTATTCAGCGAAAATGGTTATTAAAATTTGGAGGTGCACTTTATAAAAAAACAAGCTATTTACCTTGGATATTAAAATTATTAAGCACAAAAAAATATTCATGTATTGATGTTATAAATTATTTTCGTGGTCAAAGATTTTCTTTAAAATTTCTTTGGAAACAAATTTTTGAAACAAATTTTTTTAAACAAATTTCAAAATTAAATGTTCCTGTTTACTTTTTGCTAGGCAAACATGATAATCAAGTTTCATCACATCTCGCTCAAAAATATTTTAATTTTTTAAAAGCTCCTAAAAAGAAACTTATTTGGTTTGAAAATTCAGGACATAATCCAATGTTCGAAGAACCTGAAAAATTTAATAATACAATTTTAAAAATATTATAAAATCATATTAATCAATTTCTAAATTAAAATTTTCAGCTTTATTCCTACGCAATACTTCAGTTGATTTTTTATAACTCAATCAAACAATTCATTTTATAGAATATCTTTGTGGAATATAACTATCACCATATTCAGATACAAGAAACCTTTCTTCCTCTATATATTTGGAAGATTCACAAATAAGGAAAAAAAGCGTTTTAAGTTTATCTAATAAATTATTTAAATCGGTTCTAATGTTATTAAAGTATTCTATTTCTTTTGATCTTATTTTTTTTGATCTTTTCATTTTTATAAAGAAAAATTTTAGTTTCTTTATAGATTTTATAACATAATCATTATAAGAATGATATCTAATAATATTATTATAACCCGAATTATGAATAAACTTATTATTTCGATAAGTAGAAAGGGCAGCTTCAGAAATTTTTTCTATTTTTTCATCTTCATCTAAATTTGAAGTTATTATTTCTAATTCCTTTTTATACAATCTATTATACTCTAAAAGTGTACTATCAATATCTTTCTTTAATTTTTCTTCGTAAGTTAATTTTTGAGATTGTTTTCCACATCCAACAAAAATTACTATAAAAATAATAGAAATAAATTTCAAAAAAATATTTTTAAAAATTTTCATATAAACAAAACCTCCATAAAAATGTCTTTAATAAAAATCTTTTACTATATTATTTACACCTAAATAAAATTATATTCTAATATGATTTTATTAATTTTTAATATAAAACGCAAAGGCCACTATTTGAATATAAGAAACTGAAAAAAAATAAAATTCTTATTCTATCTGAGAATCATACTTGAAATATCTAATAAATTTGTGCCCGTAGCTTCCGCCGTCGCACAAGGCTATGGCGGACAGGTATTTTGAAATATAAACTTCCTACTTCGCGTGAAGCTTCGTAGGACAAGTCCTCTGGCACGGCCAGTTTTTTAAAGGCCTATTAAAATAGCTTTATTTATTAGATATTGAGTTTTAAGAACTTATAATTGTTAATTTTTCATTATTTTTTAACCCATTTATCATCTTTTTTTTCATAATCTTTTTTTACAGCACTCCAAGCAACTTTCATAGCTGTTTTTTCAGAATCATATTCGTGTATTGCGCTATTAAATGCTTTACGAAATATTGTTTGAGCATGCTCAGGTAAAACATTTTTAATCGATTCAGGAAGATCATCATTATTTTTATATGGCATAATAAACTCCTTTTTTAAAAAAATTAATATAATTATTTTGTTGTTTTTATTAAAAAATCACATTATTTCAGTAAAACACAAAGATAATTTTATTGTAACCCATCAAGATAATATGATATTATTATAAAATAAAAGAGAAAAACGTTTTCAGGGGGAATATTAATGAATGAAAATAATCTTACATATGCTTTTATTCATGTTCTAAATGAGGCTGTATCTATAGCAAATCAAAATGATCATAATACTATTCAAACAATTCATTTTTTAGCTGCTGCTTTAAGAAATGATTTTTGTATATATGCTTGCCAAAATTTTAATATAAATATTCAAGAATTAAAAAGTTTAATAGAAAAAGAATTTGAAAAAATCCCCAAATTAACATATGGAAGGCCCGCTGTTGATTATACTTTACAAGAATTTATATTAGAATGTGAAAAAGTAGCTAAAGCGTTAGGTGATGAATTCATAAGCTTGGATGTAGCGCTTTTAGTTTTTTCAAAAACTAAAACATTACCGGAATCTATTATAAGATATTTTAAAAATAAAAAATTTAATTATGATGTAGCAAAACAATGGGTAGACAACTTACGGGAAGGACAAACAGTGAAAAGCCAAAACGTAGAAAATCAATATAAAGTTTTAGAAAAATATTGTACCGACTTAACCAAATTAGCCAAACAAGGAAAACTGGATCCCGTTATAGGAAGAAATGAGGAAATTAGAAGAGTTATTCAAATTTTATCAAGAAGAACAAAAAATAATCCTGTTCTAGTTGGTGATCCCGGAGTTGGAAAAACTGCAATTGTTGAAGGTATTGCACAAAGAATTGTAGATAATGATGTTCCGGAAAGCCTACGAAATAATAAAATTTTAGCTTTAGATATGGGAGCTTTAGTTGCAGGAACAAAATTCCGAGGCGAATTTGAAGAAAGATTAAAAGCTATTTTAAATGAGATAGAAAAAGCTCATCATTCCATAGTATTGTTCATAGATGAATTACATATGTTAGTCGGCGCGGGTGCTACAAATGGAGGAATGGATGCTTCGAATTTACTAAAACCTGCTCTTGCCAGAGGTGTTTTACATTGCGTTGGAGCAACTACATTAAAAGAATATAAAAAATATATAGAAAAAGATGCGGCACTAGAAAGAAGATTTCAAAGAGTTTTGGTTGAAGAGCCATCAATAGAAGATACTATTTCTATTTTACGCGGAATAAAAGAAAAATATGAATTGCATCATGGAATAAGAATTAAAGATGCTGCACTTGTAAAAGCAGCTCAATTAGCAGCTACAATGATTCCTGATAGGTTTTTACCCGATAAAGCAATCGACTTGATTGATGAAGCAGCTTCTCTGGTAAAAATGACTATAGATTCTCGCCCGGAAGAAATTGATAAATTAGAACGACAAATAAAACGATTAGAAATTGAAAAGGTAGCATTAAAAAAAGAAAAAGATGAAGTTTCTAAAAAAAGACTAGAAGAAATAGAAAAAGAACTAGCTAATTTAAAAGAAAAAAATAAAGAACTTTTTGCTGTTTGGAAAGCAGAAAAAGAACCTTTAGAAAATATTCAAAAAATAAAAGAAGAAATAGAAGATACAAAGGTAGAATATCTTCATGCAGAACGTGAAGGTGATTTTGATAAAGCTTCAAAATTAAAATATGGAAAATTAGTTGAATTACAAAAAAAATTAGAAACAGAACAAGCTAAATTAAAAAAATTAAAATCTCATTTAATAAAAGAAGAAGTAGATGAAAACGATATTGCAACAGTGCTTTCTCGTTGGGTAAAAATACCGGTAGACAGACTAAAAAAAGATGAAACTCAAAAATTAATAGATATGGAAGTAGAGTTACATAAAAGAGTTGTTGGACAAGATGAAGCAATAAGAAAAGTTGCTAACAGAATAAGGGTACACAGAGCCGGAATAGCAGAACAGAATAAACCAATCGGTTCTTTTTTATTTTTAGGACCTACCGGTGTTGGTAAAACAGAAGTTGCAAAAACATTAGCCTCATTTTTATTCAATGATGAAAATAAATTAATAAGAATAGATATGTCTGAATATATGGAAAAACATTCAGTTGCAAAATTAATAGGTTCTCCTCCAGGTTATGTTGGTTATGAAGAAGGAGGTCAATTAACCGAACAGGTAAGAAAACATCCTTATTCGGTAATTTTAATAGACGAAATAGAAAAAGCTCATCCTGATATATTTAATTTATTTTTGCAGATACTTGATGATGGAAGACTTACTGATGCACAAGGAAGAACTGTTTCATTTAAAAATTGCATAATTATTATGACATCAAATATTGGATCTCAAATAATACTAAAAGCAGGAAAGGTAACCGATAAAGTAAAACAAGAAATAGATAGTCTATTATTTAAATTTTTTAAACCGGAGTTTTTAAACAGAATTGATGAAATAGTTTATTTCAACTCTCTAGATGAAACAGATCTTAAAAGTATCGTTAAAATACAAATTGATAGACTCAAAGATAGACTTGAAAAGAAAAATATTTCTCTGAAAGTTACTGATAAAGCAGTTGATAAATTTATTAAACTTGGTTTTGTAAAAGAATTTGGTGCAAGACCGTTAAAAAGAGCAATTGAAACTCATTTAGTCAATCCGTTAGCAGTTAAAATGTTAGAAGAACCAAATAAAAAAGAGTTTACAGTTAATGTTAAAAATGATGCTCTTGTAATAAATTAAACTTATACCTAAGTTGTGACCTTCGATTTTTTATAATAAATAAAATCACATAAAAAATCAATCTAACGATAAATCGGGGTTTCTAGGATATCGAACACGCTTTGTATCTTTACCTTCTTTATAATAAACATGAACTTCTGTATAATTTTTTGCTTTTTTTTCTACAAACTCTTTATCATCTTTTAAAATATTTTCGAACAATCTATAAAACTTAAAAAATTCTTCCGAATCTTTATAATCTTTTGAATAATCCATTAAGGTAAAAGGTCTGCCAACCGTTTGACCAAACTTTCTTAATTTATTCCATAAATAAGATGTAGTATTTTTAGTTTTTTCAGAAATCTTATCAACATTTTCTTTTGCCTTCATATATCCGTAACTAAGTTTTATGCTTTTTCCCAAAATTCCAAACTTTGTAATAAAATAAGCAGCTACAGCCACTAAAACTAAATAAAATTTACTTGAATTTTTAGACTTCTGTATTTTAGAACCCATAGAAGTTAAAATAGCCGGGAAGTTTCTGGTCATCTCAAGTTGTAAATAAAGATTTGGATCAATTGATGTATTTGGACTACGCGTAAATTCGGAAAAAGATTTTTTTATATGTTCTTGTAAGTCTTTTGAAATTGCAGAAAAAAATATAGTTCTATTTTCTTCATTAGCTTCAAAACCTGCTTTTTTAATTAATTTATCTAAAAATTCATCTTGAATCATTTTTTTATAAATCTGATAATCAAAAAGCAAGTTAGTTGCACTTTGTTCCATATCAATACCTTGATCTACCAAAACAGATCGTAAATCTTTAGATAATTTATTTTTATTGAACCAAGGTTTTAAATTGTTAAATGTCGACAAAAATAAAAAAATTAATAATATCCCCTTTTTCATATTTCCCCCCTTAAAAGAAATTGTTATATTATTGCTAGTTTTACAATTATCAAAATCATTATTCAAGAAAAAAGATAAATATGAAAAAAGAAATATACTTTGTAACAGGTAATCCGGGTAAATTTGAAGAAGTAAAAAAATATATAGAAAAAAATGTTCCTGAAATCGAAATAAAACAATTAAAAGCAGATATACCGGAAATACAAACCCTTGATCAAAAAGAAATAATTATAGATAAAGCAATAAAAGCCTGGGAAATTTTAAAAAAGCCTTTAATTGTAGATGATGGGGCTATGTATTTTGAAAAATATAATAAATTTCCGGGAGTAATGTCTAAATATGTAGCCATAGGTTTAGGATTTGAAGGTTTAAAAAAAATTGTTGAAAATGAAGACAAAGCAAGATTTTTACTTTATATAGCGTATATAGATAGTCCCGAATCAATAAAATTATTTGAAGGAAAATCTGAGGGTAAAATTAGAAAACCCGATAAGTTTAATGGAAATCCACATTTACCTTATAGTTGCATGTTTGTACCAAACGGTACAGATAAAGTATACGAAGATCTAAGACACACAAAAGAAGGTGAGCCATTTTTACATAGAATAAAAGCATTAAAAAAATTTATAGATTGGTATAAAAAAGAAAAAATATAAAATTTAATTTATCAAACGCATATATTTGTTATATTTCTCGAGTTCTATACACCCTTTACCGGGAATAAATATAGTCTTTGGCGGTAAAGGTTTAAAATTTTTTCTTTTTTTTATTAAATTACCTTTTTTATTAATTTCGAATTCTTGTTGATCTGAATAATTTTTTTTGAGAATGCTACAAAGATATTGTATTCTTAATTTTTTTATAATTTCAATTCTATCATCACATCTCATTCCAAAACAACAAACAAAAGTTGAATATAAAAATATAAAATAAATATTTTTAAAGAATTTCACCTTTTATCCTTTTTTTAAATAAAATCTTATAAAACTTGTTTTAAGTATTTACCTGTAAAACCTTTTTTGGAATTACTAATTTCTTCAGGAGTTCCAAGCGCAACAATCTTTCCACCTTCATCTCCACCTTCAGGACCAATATCTATCAAATAATCCACAGATTTTAAAACATCCAGATTATGTTCTATTACTAAAACAGAATTACCTCTATCAACTAATTTATTTAAAACAATTAAAAGTTTGTTAACATCGGCACTGTGTAAACCGGTTGTAGGCTCATCTAAAACATAAAAAGTATTTTTTCCTCTTTTAGCAAGTTCATTTACAAGTTTTATCCGTTGAGCTTCCCCTCCGGAAAGAGTCGTAGAAGGTTGACCTAATTTTAAATAATCTAAACCAACTTCATTTAATAATTTTAATCTTTTATAAATTCGAGGAAAAGTTTTAAAAAAGTCTAAAGCTTCAAGAACAGACATATTCAAAATATCTGCAATAGTTTTATCTTTAAACTTAATTTCCAAAGTTTGTTGATTATAGCGCTTACCTTTACAAGTTTTACAAGTAACAATAACATCCTCTAAAAAATGCATCGGTATTTTTAAAACTCCATCCCCATTACATTCAAAACAACGTCCGTCTCTAACATTAAAACTAAATCTTCCTACCTTATAACCACGAGCATTACTTTCAGGTAGTCCTGCATAAAGTTTTCTTATCTCATCAAAAATACCTAAATATGTTGCCGGATTAGATCTAGGGGTTCTTCCAATAGGACTTTGATCTACCATAACCATATTAGAAATATTCTCAATTCCTTTTAATTCTTGAATATAAGGAGATATAGGCCAACCATTAGAAAAATAATTTTTTAAAGCCGGAACTAAAGACTGAACAATCAAACTACTTTTTCCGGAACCAGAAACACCTGAAACTGCAGAAAAAACTCCAATAGGAATATCAACATCAATATTTTTTAAATTATTTGCATTTGCTTTTTTTATCTGTAAAAAAGTTATCGGTTCTCTGCGTTTTTTAGGAACAATTATTTTTTTTCTTCCCGAAATATAATCACCGGTCAATGATTTTTTATCTTTTCCAACTTTTTCCGGATGACCGTGAGAAGTAATTTTACCCCCAAGAATTCCTGCTGCCGGTCCCATATCAATTAAATAATCAGCACTAAGAATAGTATCCATATCATGTTCTACAACAAGAACAGTATTACCTTGATCTCTTAACTTTTTTAAGGTTTTAATCAATCTATCATTATCTCTTTGATGTAAACCAATACTCGGCTCATCTAAAATATAAATAACACCGCTTAAGCTGGAACCTATCTGAGTTGCAAGCCTAATTCTTTGACCCTCTCCACCGGAAAGAGATCTAGCGGTTCTATTTAAAGTTAAATAAGAAAGTCCAACATTATTTAAAAATGTTAATCTGCTTAATATTTCTCTTAATAATGATTTTGCAATACTTTTTTGATCTTCTTTTAATTTTAAATTTTTAAAAAATTTTAAAGCATTTTTTATAGATAAAATAGTAATATCATAAATATTTTTATTATTTATTTTCACAGATAAAGCTTCATCGTTTAATCTCTTACCTTTACAAAAGGAACATTTTAATTCTTTTGCATATCTTCCAAAATGATCCGGATATTTTGTCTTCCAAAAATCTTTATCGTTTTTTTTCCAAGGCCATTTTTGAGTAAAGCCCAAACCATGACAATTTTTACATGCTCCTATCGGAGAATTAAAAGAAAACAATCGAGGCTCTAACTCCGGAAAAGATCTTACGCAATCTATACAAATTCTTAAGGAAGAATAATGTTCCGATTTACCTTTTTCATCAATTACGGAACATAAACCCTTATTAAGTTTAAAAGCTTTTTCTATTGCTTCTTGCAATCTTTGAGATTCTTGAGGAACAACATGTAAATTATCAACCAAAACACTTATAGTATGTTGATAACGTTTTTGTAATTTAACTTTATCTATATCTTTTTCGTATCTAAAGCGATAAGTTTTTCCATCAATCAAAAATCTATAAAAACCCAGTTCAAAATATTTTTTAAGATCTCTTGTAAATTCACCCTTTTTTTCAACAGCAACCGGTGCAGCTATAGTTATGTTTTTATTTAAAAATTTTGTCAACAAAACCTTTGTTATTCTTTCCGGGGATTCTGCCTTAATTTCTTTCCCGCATTCAGGGCAATTCGGTTGACCTATACGAGCAAATAAAACCCTAAAATAATCATATATTTCTGTTATTGTTCCAACAGTAGAACGAGGATTATAACCCACAGTTTTTTGATCTATAGCAATAGCTGGACAAAGACCCTCTATTTTTTCAACATTAGGTCTTTTAGAAACTCCTAAAAACTGTCTGGCATAGGAAGATAAAGATTCAACGTAACGCCTTTTACCTTCTGCATATATTGTATCAAGCGCAAGAGAGCTTTTTCCTGATCCGGAAGGACCGGTAATAACTACAAACTTGCCTTTAGGAATATCAACATTAATAGACTTTAAATTATGTTCTTTTGCTCCAAAAACACTTATTTTTTCTTTTTTTATCATAATTAATCTAGGTTTTACCCCCAATAGTTATTTTACTCCACTTTTTTTTAATATAATGTTTAGACTTGTATTATAACAACAAAAAACACCTATTCAAAAAGGGATAGCCTATAAAAAATATAATTAACCCTTTTATAAATAAAAAGGACCACTTGAAATTTTTAATATCAATTTTATAATTTTTAAGAATACACTTAAAAACCCTTAAACACGAGGAGGAAAATATGAATAAAATAATATATTCTTTGATTTTTTCTACAATTATATTTTCAAACAGTAACGCCAAAAGTAACTTTTGGTCAGATTGGGATAATTGGTCTAAAGAATCTTCAAAATTAATGGATAAATTCGTTGATAATCTTAAGAAAACAAGAAAAAATATTGATGAAGTATTCGATAAACTAAAAGAAGATTATTTTGAATCGGATATAAGCAACGTTAATATTTTTGAAACAAAATCCGGAAATGAATGGGGCATTGAGTTTAAATTACCCGGCTTTAAAAAAGAAGACATAAAAATAAAAATCGATGAAGATGGTTTTTTACATGTAAATGCAGAAACAGAAATTGATGAAAAAACTAAAAGAAAAAATGATAAAAATAAGAATTACATTTATGAAAGCAAAAATTTTTCAGCAAGAAAATTCTCTCAAACTATAAAATTACCTGAAAATATAGAATATATGGATCAAAAAAATATCAAAGTTAATTATGATGAAAAAACAGGAATTTTAGAAATTAAATTCCCAAAGAAAAAAGAAAAAACAAAACAAAATAAAGAAATAGAATTAGAACTTAAATAAAAAGTAGGCCCGGGATCTTCCGGGCCTTTTTAAAACTCAAAACTTAAACCTAAATTTAATCTAAATAATTCTTCAACATTAATTCCTGCAAATGTATATAAAAAACCTAAATTAAACCTAAAGTGATCATCTATTTGATACATATAAGAAGCACCTATTCTATGTTCGAAATACCAACTATTATCCGTAACAATTGATTGTTGATATTCTTCATAATCCAACCAACCTCTTGTATAATCTTTCCATTTAGCACCAAAATCATAATAAAAATCAAAAAAAGCATTCCTATCTAAAAAACGTTCTAATACATTACCTATTCTTAAAAATATTTTTGGGCCGGGAATAATATTTAACTTTTGATCAATATTTGCAAATCTTCTTGCCTGAGCATCTTGCTCATCTGTAAAAATCCCATCTTCCCCTCTAAGATAAACCTCATTACCATATATCATTAAATCTGTTGCTTTTGAACCTTTAGCCGGTGTAATACCATCATAAGATTTTAATTTGGGCACCCTTCTATTAACTTTAGAAGGAAGACCGAACGATAAACTTAAAAAGGCATGCGGATTAAACCAACGATCTTCAGAAAACAAAACAGAAGCAAACGGTTCTAAATAATAAAAACCGCCATTTCCAACTTCAGGATCCCAAAGTTTAGAAGTATCCCTACCTTTTGATGTTGGAATTACAAAATTCATACCAACAAAAAATCTTTCAACTTGTTTCCACTCAATTTCTGCATTAAAAAATAAAGATAGGTCACCTAAACCTAATGTAGAATCCTTTTTGTTAAAACTGATTCCTTTTTGATCTAAAATGTCGATAAAAAAATTTTCTAAAGTTCCATATCTTTCAAAAAAATTTGGCCCTGCAGGAGGATCTTCATCTTCTGAGCAAATTTCCTCCGGCTCATAATGTGCTTGCCTTAATAACTCTCGATCTGACGCACTAATATCTGAAACCAATTTTATTCTGTTCCCCTTTCTTATGACTGGAATTTGAAAACCTACAGAGATTGAACCCTGAGCTAAATGTTTAGAAAAATTTAAATCAACAATTTGTTTGTTATAACAAGCATCAAAATCTAAAGGTTGATCCGCCAATATATAAAGATAATGAAGTTTATTATACTCAGGTTCAGGCTCACCCGCACTTACTCTCCAAGCAACAATTTCTTCTTTCATTAATCTACTTACAAGTAAAATATCTTTTAAAGTCAAATTATTTTGCCTAAAAAGTAAATTCGAAAGATCTTGCTCTTCCCCTCCCGAATAAAAAGATTGGTCTGCATAATCAAAACTAACATCTACTTGAAATATATTTTTTTGCATAAAAGGCTGAGAATAAAAAGGCCATTCAGGAATCTTATAAATAAAAACTTTATCATGCAATCCCTGTAATATTAAATCTTTATTTGTATTATAAACTTTATTTTTAACATGACTTTTAGCCTCATTAAAAACTCTTTTTCTTATCTGACGTTTTGTTGTTTTTTCTATATGTTTAGAATATTTTTTTGCTTGTTCTTGAGCCCAAAATCTTTCTGCAATTATGTCTGTTAATTCTTCTTGCAAATCCTCATAAAATTCCGAGTCTATATCATCTACTTCATCAACAGAAACAAGAAAAGAAAAAGAAATAAATGCAAAAACTAATATTGAAAAAAACTTATTAAATTTCATTTATGATCCAATAAGTTAATGAAAATTCTTATCTAATTCTTTTTCAAGTAAAGTTCTTAATAACTTTCTCCTTTCTGCTTTTTTCTTCTTTCTAGAAAGTTTTTCAAACTTTTTAATTCTATCCTCTTTTAAAGCAGAAAGTTGCCTTCCTACTTCATCATATATTTTTTTATCTATATTTTTTTTAGAAATATTAAAAATACTTTTTATTTGTCCCTTATCTTTTTTTGGAATTCTCATCTTTGCTTGGATATTTTTAAATTTTTCATCGAAATAATTTTTCATTTTATTTTCAACAACTTCTAAATCTATTATCCCCCTACTTTCATTTTCTTTTTTGGTAAAAAAATCTATTTTTTTTGTAAATTCATCCATCTTTTTATCAATATACATTTGCAATCTTGCCTCTGTAGAAGAAAGTTTTGAATCTAGGGTATTTAAAAGCTGCTGATAATTTTTATTCATCTCTTCTTTATTTTTTTTGCTTTGTTCCTCTATTCTATTCTCTATCGTAGAAAAAACTTCTTTTAGTTCTCCGCTTATATTTTTTCTTAATTGAGTTGAAAAATTCCGATAATCATCTTTTGTCATAAGTTGCCCCATGCCCAAGTTAACTCCATTCAATACAATAGGATTAATACTATTTCCAACTAAAGTTGTTTTTTTTATGTCTTTTAGATCCTCATTTACCAGTTTGGAAATTACTTCATCCGATAAATAAGAATTCTTATTCGGCTTTAATCCTCTTCGCATTTCTTCTAAAACATAAGTATTTATATCAGCCAAAACATTGAGTCTAATCTTTTTTTTGATAATAGAGCTTAAATTTAATTTTTTAGTAAAATTAGCAATTAACTTATCACATCGCCTTTGTGCATTGGCTATTCTTCCAACAAAAAATTTTTTTTCTTCTATTTCTTTATAACTTAAATCACCAATATTTTGTGTAGAACTAATCGCTTGGTCAAACCAATCTTGTTGGTCTCTAAAACTTTTTAAAAATTTATTTCTTGCTTGACTATCTTTCTCTCCATCTAAAACAACTTGTTTTATGATTGCTATGTCTTTATAAAATTTTTCGGAAACATCACTTTTCCACTCAGAAGAAACCTCTTTAGGAACAGAATAAATATCTATAATGTCATTATTTTTTTGAGAAATATCAGAATATTCTTTTTTTAATTCTATGTTCTTATTTTTTTTTTCACTCTGAACCAAAACTTCAGTTTGAACTTCCTTTTTATCATAAATATTATTTTTTATCTCATTAGCAATTAGTAAATTGCCCGAAAAAAGAAAAATAACAAAACAAATACTTCTCATAAAAATTTTTTTAATAAAATTCACACTACTCCCTTTTTTTTATTTATTCTCGAGTACCATCAAGATATATAACAAAAGGTTTGCCTCTATTTGAACCATAAACATAACCGGTTGTAGAATTATCACTATATACTTGATCATTTGTTTTTAAGTTAACAATTAAACCATTTTTTAATCGCAATTTTTTCTTGCCATCAATATCATAAAATACCGTACTAACAGAAAGTCCGGGAACCATATTTATAAGTTTTGCAACCAAATCTCTCGCAGCAATAGAATCTTGCTGAAAATAATTTTGCTGTAATCTTCCTTCAAATCCTGATTCCAAAACTGCACCCGTTACATATTCAACCATACATAAACACTCATTAACTATTCTTCCATTCCAATTATCCCAGTTTATTGTTCCTTCTACAGAATTAAAGCTTCTGTTTCTTCCCAGTCTTAATCTCCCTAAATTTTCAATAGATAAAAGTCCGTCATTATCAAAATGAAATTTTGTAAGATTTCCCTTCTTTTCAACTCCGTCTAATGCATTAATTTCAAAAATTCCGTCACCTCTTATAGAAAGAATAGATGCCTGTTCAAAATCTAAAGAAGCAGTTGTTTTTTGTATAGAGAATAAAGCTTTTTTAAAACCACAACTTTGAGTTCCGCACGGAATTCTAGATCCAACCTGTATTACTGATGCTCTATCTATAATTATATCAAAATTATCATCTATAGAATCACCTATAATTAAATGCTCACCTTCTCCTATATTTATATGGGCACCTCTATCAAGAACAAAATTTGCATCTCCCAAGATTCTTAATAATCCATCATCTTCTATTTCAAGGCTCGCTGAATCTGTAAAAGCTATAGTTGATTTATTATTTAAACCGGGTTCGGAAAGTTTTACCTTAAAACCATTAGAAAATAAAACCGTTCCTTTTCCTTTAAAAATTAAGCGCGATCCCTTTTTAACATCTAGAATATTTATACCGCTAAAAGTTAATGTTAAATCTTTAAATCTTTCATCAAATTCAAAAGTTAATTCTGAATCCTCATAAAATTCGATGTCACCTAAAATTAAAAAATCATTTGTTATAACAATTTTATTATCATCACCGGCAACTGCAATTTTATCATTACTTTTTAAAGTCACAGTTCTTGTAGGATCCTGTTCTATAGTAGAATCAGAAGCCATTAATATTTCTAATCTCTCATCTTCGCTAACATAAAAATTAGTAATTGTTGCATCATTCATTAAATATCGCCCGGAAGCATTACCTAAGTCCTGATCAATATTTTGCAACCTTACAACCTTGACATCATCCGAATAATGATCTTCTGCATCAGGAGGAATATCTATCCCTCTAGTCAAATTTTCTTCAAAAAATTCTTCTTTAACATTTAAGTTTTCTAATTTTTTTAAATAAAGATCTATAGCCCTATCATAAATTTTGTGTAAAGCGGTATTTCTTTTAATATTTTTAATTTGATTTTTTAAAGGTAATGAAAGAACACCAAAATCTGTCACTACCGGAGATGGAATATCTTGCGATTCTAAAGATCTTCCCTCTATTACAAAGGGAGTTCCTCCGAAATCCGGATCATATAAATCCCAAATTGGATCATTAGAAACTAAAAGCGTGTTTATATCTAAAAAAGAATTTTCAAAAACTAAAAAACCATTTTCTTCATTTCTTAATTGCACTTCATCATCATCAAAATATAATCTGGCATGACCATATAAAGATGTTAATTGTAAAAAATCGGTTGCAAAATGAACTATAGGAATTCCTCCAACAACCTTATTTCCAATTCTCTCTCTTAAAATAAAATCAAAATGTATTGCATTATCACCAAAATCAGCAAATGATAAACTTCCATCAAACTTTATATTATTTTTTAATAAAGCAAATTTATTTTCCAAACCCTCTATTACAAAAACCTTATCTATAGATTCAGTTTCACCTTCTGCTAATGTCAAATTAATATCACCAACATTAACAATACTTCCACCAACTAATCCTATAGCTCCAACAAAATTTATACCTTCTTCTGTTTTCAAATATTTAAAACCTCTTAATTCTATTTCTTGAAAAGCAATTGTATTTATGCCGGTATTAATTAAATTTTTATCAACCGTAACAGCACCAAAATCAGAATAAATATTCATGTCCGGAGCTATTTCAAAATTTTTATTACCGGCAAGTCCCCTTACATAAAAAACATTCGCCACATCTTCAGATGCACTTATCAAGTTAATTCTTCCGTGAGAAAAGGTGATACTCTCTGCCAATTCAAATTCAACGTTTTCATCAACTTGAATTTTTCCATCTATAACTTGTTCTCCAACGGTATCCCGTTCTGCTCTTAAATCAAATGTATTTTCATGTAAACGAACAAATTGTATATTTTTTAAAGTTACAGTTTTACCGGGTAAAACAACAAATTGCGATTGAGTAGGATCACAGAAAAATAATGTTGCACCATTACCGTTAATAGTAAGATCATCATGAATCCTTATGGTCTTACTTGGATGAATCAAACAACTGCATTGCAAATCAACATCTGAAGTAAGAGGAGCTTCATATAAAAATTTACACGGACAAACTTCTGAAGGAGTACTGCCACCTCCACCGGAAACATCCGAGCAACAAGTCTCTCTTACGGTACCTGTATTCAAAACTGAAAAGTTTCCGCTAGAAATACCTGCCAAATCATTTCCCGGTTGCCAAATGTGGTCAACAAATAAAGGTTGATCAACTCTTAATTCCCCCGGCGTCAAAATTCTAGTATCTAACCATAAAGTTGTTCCGTCTACTGTTAAGGTTGCAATCGTATCAAAAGTCCAATCATAAGTTTTTAAAAGAAAAGTGGTAGTTCCCTCAACATAAATACCGCCTAAAGACATAGAAATATCGCCATTTAATTCAACATCAACGTTTGACATATAAATGGTACCGTCAGCATTGGAAAAAACAAAACTGTTTGTATCAACACCTTTTAAATAAAGATCAACTAAATATAATGTGGCATCATTGCTTAAACTTAAAACTCCTCCACCGGATAAATCCAGAATATTTCCATTACCATTTAAAACAGCATTTCCTTCAAATTGCCATGTGGAATTTAAAATAGTTTTTCCATTTAAATTTATTTCTTGAGCGTCGTGAAAATCAATAACAGTTGCCCAAATACTCTGCTTTCCGGGTAAATTTAAAGCTTGATTATTTAAAATAATATTTCCCGGTCCGCTAATTAAAACATTATCAGCCAAATACAAATCATCTTCTAATAATAAGGTCCCACTATTTAAATTTAAATTTTGATTTAATTTACTTTGTATTGCTATTGTCAAAGACGTGCTTGAATCTAAAAAATTAATTGCTGAATTAAATAAAGGCTGACCTTCTAATCTATTATTACTACCGCTAACTCTAAACTCTTGAATAACTGTTCCGGGTTCAGCATTAAACCTTCCATCACCTTGAAGTTCAATTCGATCTGCACCGGTAGAATTATAAAGACCTGTTAAAAAACCTTCATTATTTTCTGTTAATAAAATACCTTCAACAAAATTTATATTTTGACCCGCAACATTAGAACCATTTCTTTTTTCTAAAGTTCCGGACCAACCGGAAATAGTTGTTCCTATATTTAACTTAGAATTAGAATTTAATTTAAACTTAGAATCTTGCCGAGAAAAACTTATTGTGGAGTTTAAATTACCAATAAAAAGAAATAATAAAGAAAAAACAAAAGTTTTTCTCATCCTTCACCTTTTTTTTTATTTCATAATACAATTTTTTTTTAAATTGTGTCTAGCTATTTTAGCAAAACAATTTTTACAATAGCAAAAAATAAAAATAAACTAACGAGATTAGATTTTACTTGTAAAAACACAATTAATTGTTATAATTCCACTCTTATCTTATAAATAAGTAAAAATTATTTTAGGGGTTCTATAATATGTTTTCAGCAAAAAAAATAACATTAATTTTTATACTAATTTTACAAACCACACTTAATTACGGAAAAAGAAGATATAGTCCTTTCATGTACGGATATAAAGAAAATCCTATAGAAGCAAAAATAAACGCTTTGAAGATGCGGGAAGACTTAAAAAAAAGATTAAGAAAAAAAATAAATGATATTAGTAAAGAAATAGAAGATACTTCTGATGAAGAAGAAAAGAAAAAATTAGAAGAACGAATAAAAAAATATAAAGATATATTAGACGGTGACTGGGGAGACATATTATTAGCAGGAATAGCCGGAAAATATGCAGAAAAAACTATAATTGACCCTGTTGGTAATAATAAATTAGAAGGAATCACAAAGGGTAGTATTCTTTTATTAGCAGGTTCTGCAAGTGATTCTGTTGGCAAATCAATGGAACACTATAGCAAAAAATTATTTGATTATTCACTTGGTTCAATAGAAAAAATGGTAAAAAATTTTATTACGTTTATATTTCACGGCGGTAAAAAACCTTTTACCATAGAAGAAATTATAAGTTGGAAAAAATTAATATCTTCTGATTTAAGAGAAATAGAGGTAATGCTAAAAAATGCAGAAAAAAACTCTTCTGTAAGCAGAGAAGAAATATTAAGAGAAATAGAAACAAATGAGCATTATCAAGAAGAAAAAACAATAAACTTATGGAATGAATTTATTGAAGACACAGCATGTACATGTGAACAACTTGCTCAAGAAATAGAAAATCGTAAAGAATATTATAAAAAAAATACGCTCGGATTTGGAATACAAAATATATCGGATAGAATTATAAATAAACTTTTAAAAACTAAAAATTGGCTTATAAGTGTTAAATCATTAAAAGATTTTGCATCACTTTCTGAAGTAAAATCAATAATACCCGCCATGAAAAAATCTTTAGATAATTATTTTGAAAATCTGGAAAATCAAATTAAACCGTTAGATTCATCAAAAAGTAGTAAATCCAGTTTAAGCACCAGCTCCAGAAGACGCAATCATTGGGATGATGATGATGACGACTTACCGGATTATCTGTATTAAAAAAACAAATAAGTTATGATACAAATGCTTGATATTAAAAAATTTTATTTACTCAAAATTATAACTTTCTTTTGTTTTTTTTCTTTATTTTCAAAAGATGATATTTATAAAAATTTTTCAGTTAAAAATATCAATGTTGATAAAATAAAAGATAAAGAAAATTTTTATAAAAATATATTTGATATAAAACCAAAAATAAATAAAAGCATTATTGTAACAACAAGCATATTTGGTGGAATTTTTTTATCTTATATGGGTTTTAAATACTGGAACAAAAATAGAAACAACTATCAAACAGAAAAAAAAGTAATTAATGAAAAAACAAGCGAAAAAATAAATATATCAATAGAAGAACTGGAAAAATTAAAAACTAAAAGTAAATTCGGAAAAAATTTCAGTATAAAAAAAGCCGGAAAATATGGTCTTTCTAGAGGTGTAAGAAAAGGTATCTCTAATGGAATTATGACTTTTATATCACTTGGTGTTTTATATATTGCTACAGATATTTTAAAACCGATAAAAAATAAAGTTTTTAATTTTTTTAAATTAAAAGATAAAGAACATTTTTTTTATAATTATAAATCTTTACAATTAAGCCTAAAAACTATGCAGGATTTTTTTATTTTAAATCAATGTTATAAAGAAGAAATTGTAGATAATTATAACTTTTTTATAGAAAATGCAGAAAATTTTTTAGCTGTTACATCTGCAATATGCTCAAAAAAAATAATAGATCCGAATATTTATCAATCAATAAAAAATGAACAAAATTTAATGTTTAAAAATATATTTAATCTATCTGATAAACTAAATAATTTATTAAATAAATCTGCTGACAATACATTTAATTTTGAAAAAACTTCAGATAAGTCTTCAGAAAAATTTTGGAATGATTTTAAATTAACAAACAATCAGATAATTAGATTTATGAAATTAAGTAGAAATATTTTATATGCAAATTAAATCTGTTTTTTTAATAATCTTATGTTTTTTTTTATCCTGCATTAATATCTCTTGTGCAAACAAAGATATTAGTGATGCTGAATTAATGCAATTATTGGATGAACTTTTTGATACCCCGGCAATATCTCAAAATTCTAAAAAAGAAGAAAAGGACAAAAAAGTCGATCTAAATCTACAAAAAAAAATAAAGGAAAAATCTGAAAAAACTTTTGATGAATTTATCAATCATCTTAATAGTTATTATCCCAAGGTCTTTGTAATAAGGGAAAAGTTTTTTTCAAGAATGACACCTGAAGATTTGGCTAAAGCCTTAAAACAAATAATAGATATTATTGCAAACAAACCATGGTTTTATTTAGAACAATTATTCAAACCAATAATAAATAAATTAGAAAAAAAAGATAAAAAAGAGTGGCAAAAATCTGACTATGATATTGAATTTCTTATAAAATCTTTAAAAAATAAAAAGCTAAAAAATTTGAAAAACAAGCATGGATTTGAAAATTTTCTTGCTGATCAACTTGTATATTTTCATAACTTTTTAAAATTTGCAAAAGTAGATATTAATAAACTGGTTTATTTAGATAAAACAAAAAGATCTTTTTCGTTATATGGTCAAAAAAAGAATTCTAACGATACTCCGTTAAAAAAATATTGGTTTGAAAATGGAGAGTATGTTCATTTTGATTTTTATGAACTCTGTGCAGATTATTGGTCAAGATTATTTATAAATAGCATTATCTCAGAACAATTAAATAAAACTTACAGATATTATGAAGATTTAAAAGAAGTATTAAATTATCTTAAAAATTCTCCAAATGAATCAAAAGTTAATGAATATTTAAAAAGATATAAAAATCTTTTAAAACTTTTAAAACAAAAAAAATCATTAAATAATCAAACCAAAAAGAGTGATGACTTTTCGGAATTACTAGAATATTGGGACTCATGAGTTTTTTTATGAATAAAAGATTTATTATAAAAATTGTAGTATTAATTTTTTCAGCTAAGACAATTTTTTGTAACATTGATAGTGATTCTAAATTTATTAAAAAATTTATAAATGATTATGGTTTTAAGGCAAGAGACAGATATACTCATGAATATAATTCAGCCTTATTGGAAAAAACGGCATACAGCCTTGATGAATTAGAAGAAAATCTAGAAAAAAATAACATCAATCTTTCCGGAAGATTAATCATATGCGGTTATGAAGAACAAGCTTTTCCATCATATTATTTTAGATACAAAAAAGCAGAAATTAATGACGAGGCAAGTTCAAAAAATAATGTTGGTTGGTCATTAAGATTACACAATATATTCGGTTTCTTAACAGGTTTTTTATTTAAAGACTTTAATTTTTATGCAAATAGATGGTTTATGGGAGAAAATCCTGTAATAGAACACATAGATTCTGATGAAATAGAAATATTTAAAAATGAATCCGATATCTTTAACGAAGATTCATTCGGGCAAACTTTACCAATAATGCAAGAAACTCAATACAAAATTATTAAAAACTTTAAAGAAAAAAATTACAATAAAATTTTTGAAGAACTTATTAAGTTTTGGAATTTCATATATAAAAAAGAAACAAAGGTTGGTAACAATAAGCCTGCATCTACGCAAGATATTTTATTTTCCATAGAATATGCAAAACATTTAATAAGATCACCTTTATCTTTTTTAAAATGGTATGTCGGCCCGGATATAACTTATCCAATAGAAGTATCGTCGGCTCAAGGTGAAGAAGCAACTATTCATGCGCAAAACTTTGTAAAAACTTTTGCACAAAATTTAAAACCTATCCAAAAAAAACCTACCGTTTTTATTTTTTGTAGTTTTGTAGACGGGGTAGGCAAAAGTACGCTTTTGGGAAACATTAAAAATTATTTTAAATATGGAACTAATATAAATGAATATGAAAGAGTGGATAATTCTTCTTCACAATTTGCAGAAATATTCAAATTAAAAAATAATGTTTTTATAGCCGATTTACCTGCACAAGTAAGTCATTTTACATATAAACCGGATGGATATGTATATGTAAATATTGAAAGAGAATATGATCAAAAATTAATAAAAAAACTTCAACTGTTTGCAATTCAAAATAAAAAAAACTTAATAAAAAAATATAAAAATAATTTAGAAAAAGTAGAAGATATAATAAATACGCAAGGTTTTTTAACCTCCATATTTAACGACAAAAAAAATCCTGACTATGCTTTTATTAAAAATTTAATTTTAACAAAAAAAGCCAATTCCAATAACTGGATTCCTTTTAAAATAGAAGAAAAAAACTATATTTTTAATAAGAGCAATCCTAGCAAAATAAGAGTTTTTGTTCCATTAAAAATCGTACAATCAGAAGGCTTAAAAAATATAGAAACAGAACAAATGCTTTTTTTAAAAGGAATAAAACTCCCCTTACCTTATAATTATTTTATTCAAGACCTAATTAATAAGTTAAAAACAAATGAAATAGAAAATGTTGTTTTTGTAGATTTTATAAGCATGTATCCAAGATCATCCAGAGAAAATGTAAGAATAAATTATCTGATTCAACAACTAAGTCTTTTAGATAGAAGTTTTGATATCAACTCAAGTTTATATAGAAACTTTATAAACGATTCGGAATTACTTTATATTTTATCTGAAAAAAAATCTTATGAAAAAATTGTTAAAGGTTTTAAGCTGGAAGTTCTTACAAGATTAGCACTTTTCAATCTAATAAATAAACATAAAAGTACAACTCTTAAAGGTATTCCTCTAGAAAAAATTACTGAAAATATTAAAGATGAAATTTCAAAAATAAACAATAAAGATCTTTTTTTAGCGCAAGAATTTGTAAACATAAAAACTAAAGAAGAAATAAAAAAGCTAAAGAAAATTTTTGGAAAAACTAAAAATTATATTAATATTCAAAAATTATCTTTTAAAAACTTAATATATTTTTCAGAACTTTTATCAGATTTATTTAGTAACCATGTTAAAAACGAAAACTTAAATCAATTATGGCAATCACCAGAAATAATAAATAATAAATCCAAACAAGAAATTTATAGTGGCAAATTAGATAGAAAAATAAAAACTATAAATGACCAAGAATTATATTGTTATTATGTTTTTAATCCCGAATTCAGAGAAGAACACACACTCACACCTTTTTTAAGAATGCTAAGATCCTTTTGGTATGCTTCTATTACAAATTTATTTTTCAGTAAACCGACATCTCCGGAAACTTTATTCATAAAAGACGAGATTTATAATATTTCTCCATTGTTTTTAAAACTCGGACTAGATAATAGAATTTATCTCGTTCAAAATACTTACAATGAATGGGAAGAAAATCTTCCTAAAAAAAGTAAAGTCATGAAAAATATTTTTCATCTAAAAACAAATGAAAAAGAAGATTGGGTTAAATTTGATAATAAAGCATACCGTTCTAATTGGAATAGTACATCAACCGATTATGGTTTATATGCATTTGATTGCAACCTTGCAAATATAAAAAATACAAGAAAAACTGCATGTACATTTTTAGTTCAAAAATATCAAGAAGAAAAAGCTCCCGATCATATAATAACCGCATCTAAGTTATATAAAAAAATAAAAAAAAGTTATGTTTGGAAACGGGAATATTCCAAAATATTAAAAAAGGCCAAAAAAAATAGTAAGCAAAAAAATAAAAGTAAAAACAAAAAAAATAAAAAATCAAAAATAAAAATAGGTACGCAAGAACAGAAACCGGCTCTCAGACTTATTACCAGACTACTTGTTACCCTTGAGATGATTTTAAAAGATCCGAATTCAGATATTGCTATCAGATACTTAAATAGAAAAGATTTCAAAGCAGGAATCAAACTTTTTGAAAAAATGACTTTACCTAAATCCTTTGGTATCCTTTTTGAAGAAGATTTATTTGATGATTACGATCAAGTTGAACCATATCCTTCTTGGGAAGCATGGGAAAATCTAAACTAAAGGATATATATGAATTTTTCATTATATGTAAAAGAATTAAGCGATAGAATATTAATAATTCCATATATAATAGTATTATTAGGATGCATTATAATAACAATCAAAACAAAATTTGTTCAAATAAGAATGTTTCCCAAAATGCTTCGCTTATTTTTTAAGAAATCCGATAAAGAAAATAAAGACGAATTAAAAATAAAATCTAAACATGCTTTATTTACAGCTATTTCAACCAGTATCGGTATTGGAAACATTGTAGGTCCAATAATAGCAATAAAATTAGGTGGACCCGGCGCCTTATTAGGTTTTATTGTAGCTGTTTTTTTTGGGGCAGCAACAATTTTTACAGAAGTAAGTTTGGCTGTAGAATATAGAACTCCGTTAAAAACCGGTGGCTTTGCAGGCGGACCTATGCAATATTTAAAGAAAGCTTTCCATCCAATATTAGGAAAAATATATGCATTTGCAGTAGCGGTTTTATTATTAGCATGGTCAACAAACCAAGCAAATACTCTTGCAGATATTTTACAAAGTTATAGTATTCCAACTTATTTAACCGGAATATTTTTAGCTACTCTAACATTAATTTATTTAATTGGAGGAATAAAAAAAATCGGGGAATTTTCTTCAAAAATAGTTCCATTAATGTTTATATTGTTTTGCACAATTTCTCTTTGGATAATTTTTAGTAATATTGGAAAAATTCCGCATGTTCTTTCTTTAATCTTTAAAACAGCTTTAACAAAAAAAGCATTAACCGGTGCCGGTATAGGTCTTTTATTAAGATGGGGAATAGCAAAGGGGACTCAAGCAAGTGAAGCAGGTGTAGGAACAGCTACAATACCACACTCTATGGCTATGGTAAAAAAACCTACAGATCAAGGTATTTTGGCAATGTTGAGTACTTACTCGGTAGGTTTTGTTTGCTTGTTAAGCGGTCTTGTTGTATTACTCACAGGAACATGGCAAATGGATGTTCCATTAGGAATAAACATGCTTGCTAAATCTTTTGCCATGTATACTCCATACCAAATAGGAAGTATCGTTTTAGTTATTTGTACATTCCTATTTTCCTTAGGATCAATAATCGGAAACAGTTATAACGGATCTCAGGGTTTTTTACATTTTACAAAAAATCGTTTTGTTAATTTGTATTATCTTGCAATGGGAATCATTATATTTTTTGGTTGTATATTTTCGGTAGAATTTGTTTGGTCTTTTGTAGACTTTTTTGTTATACCTGTAGCAATGATAAACATTATTGCTGTTGTTATATTATTATTCAAAAGAAAAGATATCTTCTCTAATATTTAAATTATGGCAAAAAATAAAACTACTCCATTAATGCAACAATACTTTCAAATAAAGGAACAATATCCGGATACTATTTTACTTTTTCAGGTTGGAGATTTTTACGAACTTTTTTTTGATGATGCAATAATAGCTTCTAAATTTTTAGCTATAGCATTAACAAAAAGAGGAAAAAATAACGGCAAAGATATACCGTTATGCGGTGTACCAATTCATGCAATCAATCATTATCTAATAAAATTAATCAAGGGCGGTTTTAAAGTTGCTATATGTGATCAACTAACAAAACCGCAAGCAGGTAAAGTTGTAAAACGCGGAGTTACACAAGTTTTTACACCGGGAACATTAACTGATGCATCTATGTTGGATGAAAAATCTGCAAGTTATATCGTCTCTTTTTTTCCAATGCAAAAGAAATGGGGAGTAATTTTTACCGAACTTTTAACAGCTCAATTATTTGCAACAACAATTTCTGCAAAAGCGGATAAGATTTTAGAATCCGAACTAGCAAGGTTTCTGCCAGACGAAATTATTTTGCCACAATTAAAAACTTTACAAACTTTTACCGGTTATTTTAAAAAACAGGGCTATCTTGTAAGTTTATCCGAATATAACCCTGAAAAATCCGATATTTCTTCTGCTCAAAATTGGATAGAAAATCAATTTGATAATAAAGTTTTAAAAATTTTATATAATAACCAAGCAATAAATTATAGTTTGCAAACTCTTTATTTTTACTTAAAAAGAAATCAAGAAAAAGCATTAACACAATTAAAAAATATTCATTTCTATGAACCTGATGATTATTTAATTTTAGATTCTGCAACTCTTAAAAATTTAGAAATAATAAAAAACAATCAAAATGGCGGAAGAAAAAATACACTACTCGAAATTTTGGACAAAGCAAAAACTCCGATGGGATCAAGAACTATAAAAAAATGGCTTTCTCGTCCTCTGGTACAAAAAGAAAAAATTATTAGTAGAAATAAAGTTGTTACAAGTTTTTGTAAAAGAATAGAAGCTATGCAAAAACTTGAAGAATGTTTATCTCAAATCAGCGATGTAGAAAGAATTGTTGGAAGAATTGCATTACGCAGAGCAACAAAAAATGATTATCTAAGTTTAAAAGAAACATTAAAAATATTACCTAACATTAAAAAAGTTTTATCCGTACATCAAGATTTAGATTTAATAAATGCAATTCAAGAAAAAATTACTAATTTTTTTCCTTTATTTGAACTATTAGAATCCAGTATAAACGAAGATTTATCATCTGAATGGATTATAAAACAAGGTTTTGATTTAAAATTGGATAAACTTAGAAATTTAGTACAGGGCAGCCAAAAAGAAATTTTAAAATTAGAACAAAAGGAAATTGATCGCACAAAAATTTCAAGCCTTAAAATAAGATTTAATAATATTTCGGGTTATTATATAGAAGTTACAAACCCTAATTTAAAACACGTACCTCAAAATTATATAGAACAACAAAAACTCGTTAATCGCAAACGTTTTACAACACAAGAATTAAAAAACTTAGAACATGAAATTATAAAAGCTCAAACAGAAATAGAACAAGTTCAAGCAAATGTTTTTGAAAAAGTAAAAGATGAGGTAGAAACTTACTTACCAAATTTAAGACAACTGGCAAAAGCACTTTCTTATTTAGATGCAATATTCGGTTTTTCTAAAGTTGCATATGAAAATAATTACGTAACACCGGTATTTAACGATAAACAAAATATTATTATAAATTCCGGAAGACATCCTGTTGTAGAACAAAAGATAACAACTTCATTTGAACCAAACAATACAAACCTAAATGAAAAAGAAAATCTTTGGATTATAACCGGACCCAATATGGGGGGTAAATCAACATATTTACGCCAAGTTGCTTTAATTTGCATAATGGCTCAAAGCGGAAGTCTGGTTCCGGCACAAATAGCAGATATTCCAATTTTAGATAGAATTTTTACACGAATCGGATCCGGAGATAATCTTGCAGAAGGTAAAAGTACTTTTTTAGTAGAAATGGAAGAAACAGCAACAATTTGCACTCAAGCAACGAAAAACAGTTTGGTTATTTTAGATGAAGTTGGAAGAGGTACTAGCACTTTTGATGGTATTGCATTGGCACAAGCAATTATCGAACACATACATCAAAATATTGGTGCAAAATGTTTGTTTGCAACTCACTATCACGAACTTACCGAACTTGAAAATATATTTAACGGAATAAAAAATTATTATATGCAAAGCAGTAAAGTTGGAAAAAATGTTATTTTTCAACACAAAATTATGCCGGGAAAAGCAGAAAGTAGTTTTGGAATCGAAGTTGCAAAATTAGCAAATTTGCCAACAAAACTTATTAACAGAGCAAATGATATTTTAGAAAAAATTAAAAGTGAACATTGTCCGTTTAAAAATATTAAAATTAAACAAAATATTAATAATGCTGAAGAACAAGCAAATCTTTTTAGTTTTCAAAAAAAGGAAAATGACAACAAAATTAATGCACTTTTAGATAAAATTTTAATTTTAGAAAACAAAATAAAACAAAAAGACATTGCAATAGACCAAATTAAAAAATTAAATTTAAATGAATTATCCCCCAAACAAGTGTTTGATTTTATATGGCAATTAAAAAATCAATCATAAAAAAAGATTTAAAATTTTTTCTTTATTATTTAAAATTACATGTCTGGTTAGTCCCATTAACATCTCAGATTGATTTTTGGAATAAAAGAAATTAGTAGTACCGCAAAATTTTTCCAAATAAGGATCAAAAGTTTTTGAATAAGATACATTCTTCTTTAAAGGAATATAAACAACTGTAGGTAAATTTTCTTCTTTAAAAATTGATAAACTATTCTTTTGAGCCTGATCATAATCTATTTTTGGAATCTTATAACCCTTTTTTATTAATTGTTTTTCCGTATCTCTTAAAACTGAAGTCGGCGGCAATATTCCGGCACTATCAATAATAAAAATAATATCACTTTTGATATTCCGATTTAATAAAACTTCCAATGGAATGTTAGAAATATATCCACCATCAAAAACGGGGAATTTTTTAAAACCTTTTATGGGTGAATTTTTAAAACCGTAAGCCAAATTATTTAAATAAGCAGCACCAATTCTCTTACTTCCCCATGAAGCTGTTTCTATTCTATTTTTAGCTTTTTCTAAAAGTTCAATAAAATCTATTGGCAATGGAAGTTGTAAAATCCTATTTAAAATATCTTTAAAACTGCCACTAAAAGAAGATCCTAATAATCCTAATAGAGTTATAATATTAATTTGAGAATCTTTTGAATCAAATAAATATTTAATATCTCTGGAACCAAAATAATTCGAAGCAAATTCAAACCACTCATATTTATAATTATTCAATTGTGCTGTTGCAGTAAAAATAGCTTGCGGAAACAAACCTTTTTTATCATCAAAATTTTGTAAATTTATATCTAAAATATCTGTATAAAAATTATCTAAAATAATTAAAGAAATAAATATTCCATACAAATCTACAAAGCCAAATTCCAATTTATTTTTTTGTTTAAATTCTTTTTGCT
>WJLJ01000084.1 GCA_014728525.1 Candidatus Babelota bacterium
ATTTACAATTATCAGGTTTAATAAACCAAGAATCAAATAAAGAAATTTTATTTAAATTTTCCAAATCAATTTTTTTCTTATTATTAGAAAAATCAATATTTCCTTTAAAATTAGAATTTCTTAGAAAAGGTAATTTTAAGTTTGATAATAAAATATCCCCTTTAATATTATTTTTCTGTAAATTTAAATTTAATTTACAGTCCCCTTTAATAAAATCATTTGAAATTTCTTTTTTATTTAAAATAAAATTTATAAATCTATAAAATATATCTACTTTTATATTTGCATCTAAATTTATCTTATCCCGGCTAAAATCAAAATTTATAAAATTATTTTCATTTTCAAAACTCAACTTTTTTTGTAAACCTTTTAAATAAAATGAATTATCTAAAAAAATAAAACTACCATTAGAATTTTGACTGAATGATTTAGAATCAATATCATTTTCAGAAAAAATTGAACTTAATCTTAAATCATTTAATAAAATTTTATCATTAAAAACAACAGTCCCATCATTTAAAAACAGATATCCTGTCCAATATTTATTTATAAAAGAATTTCCAATTTTTTTTAAACCAAACTCTCCTAAAAGTTTTATAAAAAAAATATTGGAGTTATGTTCTATTTCTAAATTAATATCATTAACCTCTATTGATCTTAATTTTCCACCAATTGATGAATCTTGAATTACTATTTTTTCCAAATGATTACTTATATCTAAATGACCGTTTTTAATAGAAGTTTTAGCATTAATTTTTTTAAAAATAACATCCATTAAAAAATAATCATTAAAGAAAAAATCCAATCTTGAAAAAAAGACTTTTGCTTTTTCAAAATTCCAAAAAAAATCTTTCTCTGAATTTTTTAAAGACCTTACCTCTCCATTTTTTAATAAAATCTTACCCGTAAAAAAATTAATATCATAAGATTGAACACTTATCTGCGCACCCCATTCTTCTTCTAAAACTTTAGTAAGTTTTTTTATTATATTATTTTGAACTGTAGGATTTTTCTGAACAATCCATATAATAGGAACCAGGCTTAATATAAAAATTAGTATTATTTCTACAAAAAACCTAGTCCAAGACTTAGAATCATCAATAAAAATTTTTTTTATTTTAAAGAAACCCATCTATTATTTTCGTATTTATATTTCCTAATACAAGAAAAGGGGGATACGGGACAACTTAAAGCCATTAAATGATTCTTGTTTTTATTTATTAAAAAAACAGAACCTGATGAAATTTTTCCGTCGGGGAAAAAAATAACTCTAAATTTATAAACATTCAATTTCTCAAAAGAAATTGGAAATTTTATCTTTTTTTTGGGGCTCGAAGGCGGACCTAAAACATTATTTAAAACTCCAAACAAAACTTTATTTGGCAAAATACAAAATTTTTTATTACCCTTTTCTAAAAAATAATAACCATTTTTATTAAGATCAAAAATTAATTCTTGAACATTATTTTGAGCAATAGCTTTTTGTTGCAAATAAGAAAAAGTTGTGAAAAGTTTATCAACTTCATTTTGTAAAATAAATTTATCTATAAAACTGAATTTAGGAATAGTTAAAGTAACAAAAATAAAAATGGCTGCTATTGTAATAAGTATTTCAAACAAAGAAAAAGCTTTATGCGCCGTATTCATCAACCGCTTGTTCAACATAAGAAACATTTAAAACCTCTTCTATTGTTGTTTGACCTGCAGCAACTCTACGAAGACCATCTTGGCCAAGAAGAACCATTCCTTTTTCTATAGCCTTTTTTCTTATAACATTTGCATCGGCTCTTTCTACTATTAAATGAGAAATTTCATCATCAATTTCCATAACTTCGAAAATAGCCAATCTTCCTTTGTATCCCGTATTCAAACACTCATCGCAACCAACGGCTTTATAAAATGTAATCTTTTCCGCCTGTTCTTTAGTCAACCCTAATTTTTTTATCATTTCGATATCCGGTTTATATACTTGCTTACATTTATCACATAATTTTCTTACTAAACGTTGAGACATAATACAAATAACAGAAGATGCTATTAAAAAAGGTTCAACTCCCATATCAATTAAACGTGTAATAGTAGCAGGGGAGTTATTTGTGTGAATGGTACTTAATACCAAGTGACCTGTTAATGCTGCCTGTGTTGAAATTTGTGCCGTTTCTAAATCTCGAATTTCACCAATAAGAACAATATCGGGATCTTGTCTTAAAATAGAACGTAAAGCAGCAGCAAAAGTAAGTCCTATATTTTCTTTTACTTGAACCTGATTTATACCATTTATTGTATATTCAACCGGATCTTCAACAGTAATAATATTTACATCCGGTTCATTTAACCTATTTAAAATAGAATAAAGGGTTGTTGTTTTACCGGAACCGGTAGGACCACTTATCAAAATAATTCCATTTGGTCTGTGAATATTTCTGGAAACAATTTCATAGTCACGAGCAGACATATCCAAAGATTCTAAATCAATAATACCTTTTGTTTTATCCAATAAACGCATTACTACACGTTCACCATAATTACAAGGTAAAATAGAAACACGAATATCTATTGCTTTATCACCTACTTTAATTTGTATCCTACCATCTTGAGGCAATCGTTTTTCTGCTATATTTAAATTTGCCATTATTTTTACACGAGAAACTATAGCACCTTGATACCTTTTGGGTGGCAAAACTCTTTGATACATAACACCATCAATTCGATATCTAACTTTTAATTCTTTTTCAAAAGGCTCTATATGAATATCAGAAGCATCCTCTTTTACGGCCTGAAAAATTATATGATTTACAAGTTTTACAATTGGAGCCTCTTGTGCCATCTCTAAGATATCGCGTTCTTCAACCGCAGTAAGATCTATTTCTTCTTCATCTTCTTTTAATTCCTCCATCATTTCTTTACTTGTTTCTAGAGGATAATATTTATTTATTGCAGTATTTATAACGTTTTCACTTGAAACACCATATTTGATATCACCCGGAATCAAAAGAGAAATATTATCCAAAGGTTGTAAATCTCTAGGATTTGCAGTAACAATTGTTTTTTTACCTTCAAAAATCACCGGAATTATCACATGTTGACGCAAAAACTTTAAAGGAATTGTGCTCAAAAGTTCCGGATCAACCATATGCTCAGTAATTTTATTAACAAAAACAAATCCGACTTGTTTGGCTAAAGCTCTTGCTATATCATTTTTTGTAGCAAAGTTTTTTTCAACCAAAATCTGCCCCAATAATTTTCCCGTTTTTTCTTTTTCTGCAATACACTCTTGGAGCTGTTCTTTATTAACAATACCTAATTCGAGAAGAATATCTGAAAAATTTTTTCTTAACATCTAAAGCTCCTTATAACTAAAGCTTATATTTAGG
>WJLJ01000085.1 GCA_014728525.1 Candidatus Babelota bacterium
AACAATAATCTTGAAATTATATTGTTATCATTTGAAAAGAAAAGACCATCAAATAAAACTTTAAAAGAACTCATTCCGGCTCATGATAGATTACATTTTGTTCTTGCAAAACGATTACCATTCTTTGGAAAATTATCTCTTTTACTTGCAATATATCAATTAAAAAAATTATTAAAAATAATTAAGACGGATAAAATAATAGCTCGCGGGCCACTTGCAGGCTTTATAGCTCAAAAAGTCATTCTTAAAATATTAAAAAGTAAGAAAAAAAATAAATATAAAATTAATAATAAGATAAAACTGATTATTCAAGCAAGAGGATTATGCGCAGAAGAATATAGATTTGCAACACAAGAAAAAAAAGAGAATTTTATAATCAAAAAAATAAGAAAATCCATTTATAATAAGTTAAACTATATAGAAAAAAAAGCCTATCAAAAAAATCATCAAAAAACCTTTAGTAAAAAAATAGAATCTGTAAGCCCTGCATTAAAAGAATATTTAACCACCAATTTTAATGCAGCAAAATCAAAAATAACCCTTGCAACAAAAGATATACCGCAAAATATTAATGAGAAAGAAAAACAAAAATGGAGAAAAATAATAAGAAATGAATTAAACATACAAGATGATCAACCTGTTTATTGTTACAGCGGTTCTTATAAACCTTGGCAATGTATACCGGAAATTATTGAATATTTTTGCCAACAATATAAAAAAAATCCAAAAAGCTTTTTACTGCTCCTTTCTCCGGATAAACAAGAATTAGAAAATCTTTTAAAAAATAAAAAAATACCTCAAAAAAATTTCGCATTGATATCCGTAAAACCTGAAGATCTTTACAAATACATGGCAGCAGGAGATATAGGATTATTATTCCGAGAAAAAGATATTATAAATTGGGTATCAAGACCTACAAAAATGCTCGAATATCAAGCCGTAGGACTAAAAATCATACACAATCAGACTATTGCATGGCTCGATCACTAAAACTTAACTCTTTGCCCAAATTTTAATACATGCAATTTTTTATCATTCAAATTTTCAGAAAAAGAATTCCAACTTTTATTTAATAATTGAATGGGATAATCAAATTGATCTAAATTTATTCTAAATGTTCCCCAGTGCATAGGTATAAAGTTTTTTGCACCCAAATCAATAAAAGCTTTTACTGCTTCATGTGCATCCAAATGAGATTCTTTTACAAACTCTCTTGGAGCACATGGAGATATTGGCATTAATGCAGCATCAATAGAATGATATTTTTTAGATATTTCTTTATAGTGATTTCCATAAGCAGAATCTCCTGCA
The DNA here is from genome assembly GCA_014728525.1 of Candidatus Babelota bacterium. GTDB lineage: Bacteria > Babelota > Babeliae > Babelales > UASB340 > WJLJ01. Next base: position 1,312 of record WJLJ01000085.1, read on the forward strand.
AAATAAATATTTTTATCTTTGCAAGAAATCATCCAACTACCCCAAATAGATTTATTTATATCAAACAAATGCTGTCCGGACCAATGAATTGCCGGTAAAAAATCAATTTTTATTTTTTTATTATCAAGTTCAAAGATGGATTCTTGCCAATAATCTTTTTCATAAACTTCCGTAAAATTATTATAATCAAACCAAAATTTCATACCTTTAGGTATTAAAATCTTAGCATTGTGATTTCTTAATTTAAGAATAGTTTTTTTATGAAAATGATCACCATGATTATGAGAAATAAGAATAAAATCAATTTTAGGAAGATCGTTCAACAAAATTCCCGGTTTAAAATTTCTTTTGTATAAAAACATTAAATCATCAAATATGGGATCAACCAAAATATTAAAACCGCCAACTTGAATTAAAAAAGAAGAATGCCCTATCCAAGTTATTAAAAGATCTTCACTTTTTTCCGGAGGGATTGTTGGAGTAAACCAATCTTGAAACTTTACTGCACCAAAATATTTTTTTGAATTTTTAGAAGTTAAAGACATCGGCAAAGACTTAAAAAAAGCCTGAATTAATTCTTTTATTCTCTGAAAATTGGTTTTATTATTCATACTACTCTCTATTTAATTTTCCCACACCCAAGACAAACATCTCCTTTATAAAAAACTGCAAATTGCCCCGGAGCAAGACCCTGATCACTTGCATTTAAAGTAACTTTAGCTTCATTATTATTGTAAAATTCTAATTGAGATTTATAACAATGTTGCCCATGTCTTATTTTAACATCTAAATTCAAATCTTTGGGCTTTTTATCAATCCAATTAAAATCTGCAACATAAAAAAGCTTTCTCTCTTTATCTTGATTATAATATTTATTAGAAATATACACTACGTTATTTTTTGTATCCTTAGATACAACATACCAAGGACCGCCGGAAAGCCCCATACCTTTTCTTTGTCCTATAGTGTAATACCAAAAACCTTGATGTTCTCCTATTTTTTTACCTGTTTCAAATTCTATAAAATCTCCCCTCTTTATTCCTAAATGATGTTTTATAAAATCACTAAATTTTATTTTTCCCAAAAAACAAATACCTTGGCTATCTTTTCTTTGTGCATTCGGCAAATTAAACTTTTTGGCTAAATTCCTAATTTCATCCTTTTTTAGATGACCTATTGGAAATAAAAGTTTTGATAATTGTTCTTGATTAAGGTGAGATAAAAAATAGGTTTGATCTTTAAACTTATCCTTGGCCTTTTTCAATAAAAATTTTCCATCAACTTCTTCTATAATTGCATAATGACCGGTAGCAATTTTATCAAAATCATCTGCAATTTTTTCAAAAAAAGCTCCAAATTTTATCCTTTTATTACAAAAGATATCCGGGCTAGGCGTTCTACCGTCTTTTACTTCTGAAATAGTATAAGACACAATACGATCCCTATATTCCTTTTGCATATTTATAATGCGCAAAGGAACATCCAACTGTTTACAAACAGCATGAACATACTTAAGATCTTCCTGCCAAGGACATTGTCCTAAAAAGGAAAGATCATCTTCCAGCCAGATTTTTAAGTAAAAAGCGGTTATATCATGCCCTTGATCCTTTAAAAGTTTTAAAGCCACAGAGCTATCAACACCGCCGGAAAGTAATACACCTATTTTCATTTATCTTTATTTTTATTTAAAATTAACAATTATTCATTAATATATTTTAACATACCAAAAGAAGCTCTGCTATTGTAAAATAAAGGCAAAAATGGCTAAATTTAATAAAATTTTAACCCAGGAATTCTTTAATAGACCAATATTAGAAATTTGCCCCGATCTACTGGGTAAATCACTTATGAGAAAAATTGGCAATAATGCATATTCTTACATAATAACAGAGATAGAAGCATATGACGGCCCAAACGACCTTGCATGTCATGCCAGATTTGGAAAAACAAAACGAAATGAGCCGATGTTTGGCCCTGCCGGCCATTTTTATGTTTATCTTGTTTATGGGATGTATTGGATGCTTAATGTAACAACAGGCCCCAAAAATTACCCAGCAGCGATATTAATAAGAGGAACCAAAGAAATTTTAGGACCGGGCCGCCTGACTAAAAATCTTCTGATCGATAAAAATTTAAACAATAAAATTGCGCTACCAAGCTCAAATTTATAGTTTGAAACCAATAACATAAAAATAAATAAAGAAAATATAATAACTACTCCAAGAATAGGTATAGACTATGCCGGACCAATTTGGAGCAAAAAACCATATCGTTTTTTATTAAAAGTTTAAACTACACCGTTGTCATACTAGACTTGATCAATTTGCGCAAAATTGTCTCATTTCAACTCAACCAAAAAAATTGAACTTCACCGGCATACCACAATCTATGTGTATAGTACAAAATAAAAAAAACTTCATATTAAAAAGCTAAAACTTTCTGTATAAGTCATCCCGAACTCGATCAGCCCTCGCTACAACTTAGTCGGACAGGTTCAGGATCTCTTTCTTGATCTTCGAAGAACAATAAACAAAATTCATTTTAATCCTTTTTTTATCTCTTAAATATATAAATTTGGAAAAAATAAAAATATATTTGAAAGCCGAGAATAGAGATCCCGGATCAAGTCCGGGATGACTAATTGGTGTTTATGTCAGAAAATAAGGCAAGAATCAGTTTTAAATCTATG
>WJLJ01000086.1 GCA_014728525.1 Candidatus Babelota bacterium
AATATATACCCTCTATTTTAAATTACTATTTGTGGCTATTGATAGATTTTAATCATATTTGTATACTTATTTATAAGTAAATTTATAAATAATTTTTGATAATTATTTATTTTATGTGTATTTGGAGGTTATAAAAAATGAATTTTAAATTTAAAATGAGTTTATTAATTATTTTTTCTTTAAGTTTATTTAATATGTCATTTGGAATGAAAATATTAAATAAAGCATCAGGTTCTTTTGATGATATTGATTCTATTGCTCAAAAAGTAACTTTTAATGTTCATAGCTTGCTAAATAAAAGAGGTTTTACTTCTAAAAATTCAGAGAACTTTGCTTGGAAAGTATATGATGGTTGCCATAACTACATTGGTTCTAAGATTAATTTATTAAAAAACATTTTTAGGGGAAATAGTACAGAAGATATTGCATATGGAATATATAGATATTCCGACTTAGATAATTGTTGTGAAGATAAGAGAGTTATTATTTCTAGTATAGAAAAAGCATTAAAATCTTTTAAACGTAGAAGCTTAAAAGCTACTTTTTTAACCGCATTTTCTAAATTAAGTAAGGTAACATTAGTTGGATCTTCAATTTTGCTTTCTTGGGGATTATACACAGGATTTATTGAAAGAGATCGAATTGGATTTAATTATGCGAAAAATAGTTTTTATGTTTTAGGTGGGACATATATTTTAAAAAAAATAATGAATTTTATGCATTAAAATTTTAATTGGAGGTTATTATGAATAAGTTATTGCTAAGAATTTTTGTTCTTTTATCATTTTTTTCTATTAACAATTTAAAACCAAATTATAGATTTACTCCAAAAAACTATATAACATCATCTTCCAATAATTTTTATTCAAAAAAATTAATTGAATATAAAATAAAGGAATTGCAATTGTTGTTAAAATATTATCCATATTTAGTTAAGAATTTAAATCAAAATAATAGTTTAAATCCTCTATTATTTAACACTTTATTTAATATTTCAAGTCAAAATATGGCAAACAAAAAAGATGATTCAAAAATAGATAATTCTATTAAAAAGAATCTAGGAAAAAAAGTTATAAATGTTGTTGGTTTTGGATTAAATACTATTACAAGACCTATAAGAAATGGAGTATCAAAAGGATTTGAAAATTTAGTAACAAAAATAACAAGTAAATCTGTACCATTACTATTTGGATGCACGGCTTATTGGTTATTTTTTGGAAGAGATAGAGAACAAAGTTTTCTTCTTCCTATAACTACAACTTATAGTTTAATTAAGAAATTTGTTTTAGATAAACCAACCAATACAAATTCTTCTTTACGAAAATTTGATACTACTATGAAAAAAAGTTGGAATTGGGTTGCTAATAGATTTGGTAAAGGCAAAAAAAATCTTGTTTTAAATAAACAGCCCAATAAAACTTCTTTAAAACCCGGTTTTGATGATAAGGCTTTGGCTTTAGCATTTTTATTATTAGCAAATTATATATTTTAAATAATTTATTCTTGTCGCAGAACTTGTGCGATATTAATTCGCTTTGTTCTGCGGGCAGGGATCCATGTTGCAAAAAATCCTAAAAGCATAGTACAAATAAAAACTACTATAAAAATTTCAAGATCCATTCTTGCCGGAAGATAAGAAACATAATAAACATCAGGCAGATCAATGAATGGATATTTTTCTAATAAAAATCCTGCAATTGCAGCGAGTCCTAAACCCAAAGCTGAAGCCCAAAAAGTAATTTTTAAGCCTATATTTAAAAATATAGATCTGATATTTTTATCCGCCAATCCCATGGATTTTAAAATAGCAATATCTCGTCTTTTTTGTTGAATATACATAAAAAGAAGTGAGACCATTGTCATGCATGCTACAAGAGTTATAAGAGCTAAAATAAAAAACATTACATATTTTTCTAGTTTTAAAGATGCTACAAGAGCCGGATATAATTCCTTCCAACTGGTTACATATAAATTTGGCATATCATTTTTTAATTCATCAATTATTTTTTGTTCATAATTTTTTATAGAAAAAAAGTTGATAATTTTTTGTTTTAGGTTTTTTTGAGTTTTTTGGAATTTTAAATTTATTTGATCAACACCTTGTGGATTTTCTTTAAATAGATTTTGTAATAATTTTAAGGAACAAAATGCAAAGTTATTATCATATTCTTCTAGTCCTATTTTAAAAATGCCTGAAATAACAACCTTTTTTCTTTTTAAAGTAATTTTATTTTTACCGCCGGGTTTTGGTATTAAAAGATTTAAAGTATCTCCTAACTTTAAATTATAGTTTTGTGCTGTTTTTATGCCGATAATAATTTTATTATCACTTAAAAGCTCATTAAAAGATTTAGAATTTTTAGGTATTTCTATTTTTGATGGAATGTTGGTTACTTTTTTTTGATCAGAATCGATTCCTTTTATAAATAAAACAGATTGAGATTTATTTTTATCTATCAATACTTGTCTGGTACTACTTCCGCTAATGGCTTTTATTTTATCGGGGAATTTTTTTTTCAGATAAGTTTTTACGCCTTGAAGATCTATTTGTTGTCCGGGTGAATATATAATTGCTTGCGCATTTATTCCTTGCATTTTTTCATGTATTACTTTTTCAAAGCCGTTCATTATTATTAAGGTGAGCATTAAAGAAAAGGTACCTATAAGTATTCCAAGAAAGCAGACTTTGATCATTAATGATATATTTCTATCTTTATGCTTGAATTTTAAATATTTGCTTGCTAATTGAGAACTTAAATTGTTCATCTTATTCCTTCAGTATTAGACAAGGTCTATTTTTTATTTTTTTATTTTCGTTAAATTACAAGGTGTAGTATAATTTATTTTATGTAACCCTTAAAGAAGATATAAAAATATCTACAAATTTGGAGTAAAGGAGAAGATAGAATGTTTGAAATTCTCAAGAAGCCTCTTTTGTTTGCAGTTTTAATTCTTTTTTTGTTTCCTTCATGTATTAAATATTACAAAATTTCAAATATGGAATTTCATCAAGGTTATCCCCATGAGGATGAATTAGAAGCAATTGATGGAAATAGAAAAACTACCGCAATTTATGATCAGTTTATAACTCAGGCTATTTTTGACGTTTTATATTTATCCGATTCTGTTCGATTTGCATATGTAGATAAATATTGTGAAAAAAGAGGTTTGGGCAAAGAGACTAAAAAGTCGTTGCAAGCAAGAGAACTGGAACTTAATAAAAATTGGATAACCTTTTATGTGTTAGCCGATATAAGAGATAAAAAGCATGTTTCATTAACTGATAAAAATTCTGCTTGGTCTTTATATCTAAGATTCAAAGACAAAAGAACGATAAGACCCTTAAGTATAAGGGAAGTTGATTTGGCTCCGGAATATCAATATTTATTTGGTCCTTTATTCAATAGATTTAAAAGGTATTATGAGGTTAAATTTGCAGCTAGGGATTCAAATAATAACTATTATATAAAAAACAAAGAACCTTTTGATTTGGTTGTAAGTTCAGCCTATAAAGAAAGCTTTTTAACCTTTAATGAACCAAAAACTCCAATAAAGAAGCCTAAAAAGAAAGAAAATACAAAAAAATGTGTTTGTGAATATTGCGAGTCTATAATTAATAGAAAAGCTACAAAAAAAAGTCGATTAAAAAAAATTGATTATAAAAAGGAGCAAAAGCCTAAAAAGACTAGGAAAATAAAGAAAAGGAAGTTATTAAAAGATGAAGATTTCTATTGGATCTGATCATCGAGGTTTTGATTTAAAAAATAAAATAATAAAAAATTTTCGCAATATAAAATGGTTTGATTTTGGAACAAATTCAAAAGAAAGAACAGATTATCCTATTTATGCCAAAAAAGTTTGTAAAAGCATTCTTTCACAAGAATCGGAAAAAGGGATTCTTATTTGCGGGTCCGGTATAGGTATGGCTATTACAGCAAATAGATTTTCTAATATTTATGCAGCTTTGTGTTGGAATGAAGAAGTGGTAAAGGTTGCAAGGCAAGATGATAAAGCAAATATTTTAGTCATTCCTTCAGATTTTTTACAAGATAAAGAAGTTTATCAAATGATTAATGTTTGGTTACATACTGAATTTAAAGGGGGCCATTATCAAAAAAGATTAGAAATGATAGATAAATGATGATATTTCAAACAGCTTGTTTGACAGTAATAGGTTAATTTATTACTTTCTATAAAAGTCAGATAATCAATATTTTAAGGCTTTTTGCTTACAAAGGGAATTTTAAAAAATGCATAAACATTATAAAATAATCCTATCTACTGGTCTGGCCATGTTTTCTATGTTTTTTGGTGCAGGTAATGTTGTTTTTCCTTTAGATTTAGGACGTGTTGCAGGAAGTTTGAATCTGTATGCAATTTTAGGTTTATTATTAACAGCGGTTTTAGTTCCTTTTACAGGATTATTAACAATGTTTTTGTTTGCAGGAGATTATGAGAAATTTTTTCAGCGCATAGGCAAAATTCCCGGATTTTTCATTATAGCATTTTTGATGGCACTTATCGGTCCGTTTATGGCTATGCCTAGATGTATTACTCTTTCTTTTTCTACCATGCAAATGTATTTTCCAGGTATGTCCTTGTTTTATTTTTCTTTAGGTGCTGTTGCTTTTATATATTTTTTAACAGTGAACAGAAAAAGAATATTAGATCTCTTAGGATATATTTTGAGCCCTTTATTACTTACTTCTCTTACTTTTTTAATTATAAAAGGATTGTTATTTCATCCAAAACCTAAAGTTACAGATTTTTCTAGAATAGATATATTTTTACATGGGCTAAGAGAGGGCTATTATACAATGGATCTTCTAGGCGCATTTTTCTTTTCAGTGGTAATATTATTAGGATTACAAAGAGCTTTGGGCAAAGATTTTAAAAAGGAAGATGTTAAAAGTAGAAAATCATTTTTCAAAATTACATTAATTTCTAGTGGGATAGGGGCTTTTTTACTTGGTATTGTTTATACAGGATTTAGTTATGTTTCATCATTTTATTCTTCTAGTTTAAATATTGCTCAAAAAGATACGGTACTTAGTGTTTTAGCTTCAACTATTCTTGGTCCTATAGGGGGAGTAATTGCGAACTTAGCCGTTACTTTAGCTTGTTTGACCACTGCTATGACCTTGGCGGCAGTTTTTTCAGAATTTATTCAAAATGAGCTTTTTAAAAATAAATTAAACTATAGGTCTTGTTTGTTAGTAACTTTGATTTTGACATTTGCAATGTCTAATTTAGGGTTTATGGGTATTATTAAAATGAGTGAACCTATCTTATTGATCGGTTATCCGGTTTTAATAGTTCTTACCTTTTTAAATTTGGCTAAAAAACTATTTGGTTTTAAGCCTGTTAAAGTTCCGGTTTTAATAACTTTAATTTTGTCTGCAATTTTTTATTTTATGAAATAATTGATGATTAAGAAAAGAAAACAAGATTCTTTTTGTAAATAAAAAAATTTTATTTTAAAATGTGTTTTGCTAATTTATGTAAATTTAAACGGCTATATCATTAGTTAAGGAAAGTAATGGGTGCTGATAATAATAAAAAAAATCCTTTCCAGGATACTCTTAATTTGCCAAAAACAGATTTTTCTATACGTGCGAATGCTGTAAATAAAGAACCTGAAATTTTGAACAGATGGAAGGACGAAAAACTTTCAAAAACTACTTATTCTGCAAACAAAGGAAAAGAAAAGTTTATTCTGCATGATGGGCCTCCATATGCTAATGGTAATATTCATTTGGGTCATGTACTTAATAAAGTTCTTAAAGATATTTCTTCTAAATTTAGAAGAATGTTAGGATTTCATGTTCCGGTAAAACCGGGTTGGGATTGCCATGGTTTACCTATTGAACTTAAAGTTTTAAAAGAAAAAGGAAAAGAATTAAATCAAATAAATAATATAGATTCTAGAAAATTAGCTGTTAAAACTGCTTGTAGAGATTATGCCAATAAATGGATTGATATTCAAAGAGAAGAATTCAAAAATCTTGGTGTTATGATGGATTGGGATAATCCATATATAACAATGAACCCGGGATACGAAAGTGAAATACTAAAAGCTTTTTCAAAGTTTGTAGAAGATGGTTATATAGAAAGAAAAAGTAAAACTGTTCCTTGGTGTCCGTCTTGTCAGACAGTTTTGGCTACTGCTGAAATTGAATATAAAGATAGAAAAGATCCTTCAATTTTTGTTTTTTTTGATTTTGATTTTGATCAAGCTAAAGAATTATTTCCTGAGGTCTTAGAAAATAATCCAAATATGAATATAAATCTTTTGATTTGGACAACAACTCCTTGGACTTTACCTTTAAATAGGGCAGTAGTTCTTAATACAAAAGCTAAATATGTATTATTAAAAGGAGATGAAAACAATGCTTTTGTTGTTGCAAAAGAATTAGCAGATAAAGTATGTAATCATATGGGAATAGAAAAAATTGTTTTAGCGGAGCTAGATTCTTCTATTTTTGATGATAAAAAAGTAAATCATCCTTTTGTTCCATATTTAAAAGTGCCAGTTATATTAGATGATTCTGTTTTATTAAATGAAGGAACAGCCTGTGTTCATTCAGCACCGGGTTGTGGTCCGGAAGATTATATTTTAGGTGTAAAAAACGGGCTTGAAATATTTTCTCCTCTTTCTACAGATGGTAGGTATACAGCAGGAATTCAACCTGTAGAATTAGAGGGAATGTCTATTCAAGACGGTCAAATTTGGGTTTTAAAAAAATTGCAAGAAAAAGGAAAGTTGTTTTTTAAAACTTCAATAAAACACTCTTATCCTCATTGTTGGAGATGTCATAAAGGTTTGATTTTTAGAGCTACAGAACAATGGTTTTGTAACCTACAGAAAAATAATTTATTGGGAAATGCAGCAAAGGAAATAGATAATATAAAATTTTATCCTAATTGGGGAAAAAATAGATTAAAATCTTTTGTTGAGAATAGAACTGAATGGTGCATATCAAGGCAGAGGATTTGGGGAGTTCCTATTATAGCGGTTATTTGTTCTGATTGTGAGCATGCTTATTTAAATCCTGAATTTATAAGGAAAATTGCAGAATTTGTACGAGAAGAGGGTGTAGAGTTTTGGGATAGAGTTTCCATAAAGGAATTGGTAAAACTAAAACTTTTACCTAAAGGATTTAGTTGCCCTTTATGTGACAATAATAATTTAGAAAATTTTGAAAAAGAACAAGATATACTTGATGTATGGTTTGATTCCGGAGTTTCAAACTATGCTGTATTAAAAAAATATGAAGAAGAACTCGGTTTTCCTGCAGATTTATATCTAGAAGGTTCAGATCAACATAGGGGTTGGTTTCAGAGTTCTTTACTTAGTTCTATGGTATTAAATAATAATATTCCTAGCAAAAGCATGGTTACTCACGGATTTACCGTGGATGAAAAGGGACATAAAATGTCCAAATCATTAGGAAATGTTATTGCTCCTGATCATATTATAAAAAAATTCAGTAGAGATATTTTACGTTTATTTGTTGCTGCATCTGATTATCAAAATGATATTGCAATTTCAGACAATATATTAAAAAACGTTATGCAATCATATAAAAAAATAAGAAATACATGCAGATTTATGCTTTCAAATTTATATGATTTTGATATTCAAAAAGATTCTATAGAACTGGAAAATCTTCTTTATGTAGATCAATTTGCTTTGAATAAACTATATGAAATTAATCAAAAAGTATTAAACTTTTATAAAGATTATAATTTTGTAGGTGTTTTTCATGTGTTAAACAGTTATTGTGCGAATGACTTAAGTTCTTTGTATTTAGATGTTTGTAAAGATAGGTTATATACTGAAGAACCGAATGATATCTTGCGCCGGTCTGCTCAAACCGTAATATATAATATTCTTGATTCGATCACACGTTTGATGGCACCAATACTGTCATTTTTAGCAGAGGAAGTTTCTGACTTTTATCAAAAAAATAAAAATAAATCTATTCATTTACAAGAATTTATTCCTGCAATTAATATTTGGGAAGAACTAAAAGAAATAAATTCTACAAATTTTGAAGGTGTTTTAAAGTCTAGATTTAGAATTATGGGTAGTGTTAAAAGCATTTCTTATCCTGTTTATATGAGAGGTGTTTTTAATATTCTAGAACAATTAAGACAAATAGTTTTAAAGGCTATAGAAGAAAAAAGAAAAGAACAACTTGTAAAACATTCTTTAGAATCAAAAGTAACGTTATATTTAGATCCAAACAGTGAAGAACAAAAAATAGTAGATTCTTTTATAAAGTTATTAAAATCAAGAGAAAACGAAAATAGATTTTTTAAAGATTGGTTTATCGTTTCTCAGTTTGAATTTACAGATTCAAAACAAGGTCTTGATAAAACTGAAGTTGAATGGGCTTTTGTTAAAGTAGAGCATGCTCTAGGGGATAAATGTCCTAGATGTTGGCAGTGGGATCAAACTGAGAATCCTGAAAAACTCTGTCTTCGTTGCCAAAAAGTACTTAAAAAGTCCTTTTAGAAAGCAAAAAAATCATTTATTTCTTAAATATTACCTTTATTACTTAATTTGTGACCTTTGAAAAATAGTAATATTGCCAATAGATAAGGTATTATCTCCGTTCGCCCTGAGCGCAGTCGAAGGATGGTTGGCCATCCATATAAATAAAAAATAGAAGGTCACAACTTAGGTCTTTATTTATAAAGATATTAAATATATATTGATTTACAAATAGAAAATGTTTTATATTTATATTAAGGGGCTATAAATAATAAGTGTTTTTATAAAAAAAGGAGATATTATGAAAAAAATACTTTTAACTTCTGCGTTTCTATTATTATCTATTGTCTTTATAAAGCCAATAGATATATTTAGTGGCGGAGTTAATGCCATGAGATATGCAGAAGGATTGAATTCTTTAGAAAAAGCTATGAAGGGTGATAAATCTGGTTTTATAGATTTAATCGCCATTGCTAAAGATAAGCTAAAAGATGTAGATTTTTCAGAGTTGAGTAGAAAGCATGTTGATAATATTATTTCTTTTGTAAAATCCGGAATGGGAAATAGAAATGATAAAATTAGAATGGCTATAAAAGATTTTGCTATGGAATTGGAACCTAAAATGAGAGAATTAGCAAATAAAAAGCCAGCAACTTTTATGCGCTTATACAATGAATTAAGGAGTATGATGGGGCGAGATGTTATTAGTTATCCTGTGGTAAAAATGTAATTATAATTTTTAGAGGTAAAATCTTAAACTAAGATTTTACCTCTTTTTTTAGGTTTTTTTATTATGAAAATAAAAATTATAAAATTTATATTTTTATTTAACTTATTTTTTATTAGTTATACTTATACTTTGTCTTATGATAATTCTGCTATAAAAACTATGCTTTTAATAAATGATGCAAACAAAATTATACCGAATAAAGATCCATATGCTATTGTAAATATACTTACAAAAGTTAAAGAAAAAATGGAGGATGTGAGTTTTAAAAATTTAAATTATATTCAACTTATTCAAATTTTTAATTTGATCACTGAAAATATTGATACTAGTCAACAATCTGTTCAACTGGTTTTATTTGACTTATTAAAATTAATTATAGATAAAATTCAAAACAGTTTAATTTATTTTTCTAAAAATGAAGAACTGAAAAAGCTATTACTTTCTTTTATTAATAAAATTCAAAAAACTTTTCCTGAAATTAAAACTAAAAAAAGAAATATGATTTTAAAATTTAAAAAAGATTTGGAAAATATTTCTTATAATTTAAGTTAAATTTATTTTTCAGGATTCTTCTTTAAAATTTCTTCTATAATGTTTATAATTTGTTTTAACTTTTCTTGGATTTCATTTTTAATTCCTTCGGTTAATTCTTCATCCATATTGTTTTGACCAATAATTTTTTCAATATTATTTTTTAATAAAGTTTTTATAGTTTCAGGTATTTGTACTAAGTTATCTATAGTTTTATTTATATCACTTCCTGTAGATAAATTTTGATCTTTTAAAGGAATGAGTTCAATTTTTGGAGGAATTGATCCCTTCCTGAAAAAACCTGCAGCTCCTGTTCTCCTTTCTTCTCCGATTGCGTTTTTAAAAGTAATTTCTTGTTTTCCTATATTATTAGATATTTCTATTAGTTGATTTGAAATGTTTTTGGGGATATCTTTTTTAGCTTCGAGACTTTTTTTAACTCTTTGCCTTAAGGTCGCATCCAATTTTTCGGATGTTGTTCTTTTTTCTTCAATAATTTCTTTTACTTCAG
>WJLJ01000007.1 GCA_014728525.1 Candidatus Babelota bacterium
ATAAACATAAAAAAAACTGACATAAAATTATGCAAAGTGCTTATCCAGGTTATCCAATTCATTACAGGATAAAAAGCAAATAAATATGCAGAAAATATTGATAAATATATTGGAACAAAAAATGAAACCAAATAAAAAAGTAAAATTGTATTAATACTGTGAAATAAAACATTCGCAAAATAATATGCTTTAGCATTAAAACCAAAAAAATAATAAACAATTGAGAAAGGAATATGCTGCATAGGACGGTAAAAACCCGAAATAAAATTAGCTTGAGGAACATTAAAATTTATTGGATATAAATAATTTCTCTCATCTTCCCAAAAAATGCGTAAGAAATCTTTAAAAGATCTTATTATTCCGGCAACAATATTTCCGCAATCATCAATTGAAAACCAAATTTCATCAACCGAAAAAAAATAAACAGAAAAAACAGTAATAAATAAAATAATTGCCCAAAAAACTTTCGATTTAAAAATTTGCATAATTTAAATCCGAACACTTTTAAAATTGTTTTTATTTAAAAATAAACCTTTATTTATATGTCTTTTTTCAACTTCTTTCAGATCATGTTCAAGCATAATTTTAATAAGATCTTTAAATTTAGTATTTGCTTTCCAACCAAGTTCTTCTTCTGCTTTTTTTGGATTACCTATTAATAAATCTACTTCTGTGGGCCTGAAATAACGGGGATCAATTTTTACTAAAGACTTTCCGGTAACATTATCAATTCCAACCTCATTTAAACCTTTGCCCTCCCATACAATTTTTTTTCCAATTAATTCAAAAGCAATTTGAACAAATTCTCTTACCGTATGAGTTTGCCCTGTAGCAATAACATAATCTTTAGGTTCTTCTTGCTGCAACATCTTCCACATAGCTACGATATATTCTTTTGCGTAACCCCAATCACGTTTTGAGTCTAAATTTCCTAAATAAATTTTATCTTGCAAACCATATTTAATTCTTGCTATTGCGCGTGTAATTTTACGAGTCACAAAAGTCTCTCCCCTACGTTCCGATTCATGATTAAATAAAATCCCGTTGCAAGCAAAAATATTATAAGCTTCACGATAATTTACAGTAATCCAATAAGCATAAATTTTCGCCGCAGCGTAAGGCGAACGAGGATAAAAGGGAGTATTTTCATCTTGTGGAACTTGAGTAACTTTTCCATAAAGTTCACTAGTAGAAGCCTGATAAAATTTTGTTTTTTTAGTTAAACCTAAAATACGAATAGCCTCTAAAATTCTTAAGACTCCTAAGGCATCAGAATTAGCTGTATATTCAGGAGTTTCAAATGAAACTTTAACATGACTTTGCGCCGCTAAATTATAAATTTCATCCGGCTGAACTTCTTGAACAATTCTTATTAAATTTGTAGCATCTGTAAGATCTCCATAATGTAAAATAAATTTTTTATTTTTATTATGAATATCCTGATAAATATGATCAACTCGACTTGTATTAAAACTAGAAGATCTTCTTTTTATACCATGCACAATATAATTTTTGTTTAATAAAAATTCTGCCAAATAAGAACCGTCTTGTCCGGTTATACCGGTTATTAAAGCTGTTTTCATATTTATCCAAAGATTATAAAAATTGTTCTAAAGATTCTTTTTTTATTTTATTCAAAGCTTTTTTAACTTTTTCTACCTCATTTCTTTTAACAACCAAAATAACATCTTCATCTTCAACCAAACAAAGATTACTTACTCCAACAAAAGTTACAATCTTTTCTTTATTTAATTTTTTAGGGATAATTGTTGCCAAGTTATTTTGACCATCAATATTAATGATTTTTAAAGATTCTTTAGATATTTTATTTTGTAAGCTTAAAAACACTTCTAAATTGCCAACATCATACCAAGCAAAATCACAAGGAATAACACTTATTTTTTTGCTTTTTTCCATAACAGCATAATCTATAGAATTATTATCAATATTTTGATAATCAATTTTATCATCTAAATATTGAATCATTTGAGAATAAATTTTTGGAGAATAATGACTAAATTCTTCTAGAAAAACTTTTGCGCTAGCCGCAAAAACAGAAATATTCCATAACATAGAATCATTCTCCAAATATGTTTGTGCAACTTCTAAGCTTGGTTTTTCATGAAATCTTTTAACTTCATAAACATGATCAACATGAATATGTTCTTTTTCCGATCTTTTTGCTTGTATATATCCATAACCCGTAGCAGGTCTGGTTGGCATTACACCCAAAGTAACAATTCTTTCATTTTTAGCTGCAAATTTAGCTGCTAAGTCCAAAGAATTAATATATTTATCCCCTTCAACAACAAAAGAATCTGCCGGTAAAAATACAATTGTTGCATTTTTATCTTTTTCATAAATTTTTAATGTTGAATATAAAATTGCAGGAGCAGTATTTCTTTTTGCTGTTTCTGTAAAAATATGACCAATATCTTTTCCAACTAATTTTTTAACATCATCATATTGTTTTACATTTGTAACAACAATTATTTTATCTTTCTCTTTAGATATCTTTTGAACTCTGGAAACGGTTTGTTCTAACAAAGATTTTTCTTTTAAAAAGGGAATAAACTGTTTTGGTCTTTTTTTACGACTTAAAGGCCACAAGCGTTGACCATCTCCTCCCGAAAGGATAACAAAATATGTGTTCTTCATAACTCTCCTAAAGGACAAGATTTATATCTTAATCTGTAATAAATAATAAAAAGGCCCTGAGAGGCAAGAATAATTAAAGCAGGCTCAAACATCATTCTAAACCTAGCACAACCATCATGCCCGGTAATCATGGAAAAATAAAAGATATAAAACAACAAAAAGAAAAAATATTTAAATTCTCTTTTTATTAATAAAAAAATAAATCCTAATAAAACTAAAAAATATCTTAGAATGGTCCAAAATGCTTCTAATGATCCAATTAAACGTATGGTAAAATATTTGGTCCCCGAATTTATATATTTTTTAACACGTTTAAAAAAAGTTCCCTTAATTTTAAAAAAAGATAAATCCCCTCCATCCAAATATTTATTAGTCAATACTTTTAAATTGGTTGTATATAATCCCAAAAAAGTTTTTAATACATTTTTTAACCAAATAGATATAAACAAGCGAGGCTTTTTTTTAAAATCTTTCTTAAATTGTTTCTTTATTTTTACCCAACTTTTAGGGTTAAGTTTGCTTCCTTCCAGCATTTTAGATAATTTTTTTTGTTCAGTTTGCATATTGGTATTATTTTTTTTAGCCAATACTTTTGGATAAAGATATAAATATAAATTTTCATTACCAAGAGGAGCAATAGAAAAATATCCAAAATTCACCTTGTTATAATACATATAAGAAAATACCGGTAAATAAAATGATAAAGCAAACAAGATAATAGCCTTTATTCTCATGCCATTACTCAAATAAGCAATCAAAAGAAGAATCGGTAAAATAAAATATATAGCTGCAGGTTTTACAAATATAGATATACCTAAAACCAAACCCGAAAAAAATACATAGAATAACTTCTTTTTTCGAAGAAAAAGAATAAAAAGAAGTAAAAATAATGATAATAAAAAGGTTAATAAGGTTTCTGCTAAAATAAAGTTAGAAAAAGTTATAAAACCTATATTTATAGTGGATAAAATAAAAGCAACAATACCTATATTGTGACCGAAAATGAAAGAAGCCGAATAAAAAATAAAAAAACAAGTAAATAATGCTAAAAAAATTTGTACCCAAACAACAGAATTATTTTTAGGTTTAAAATATTTATAAACTAGGCCCATAAAAGCCGGATATCCTAAAGAAAAATATGGAGCATTTTGACCTTTTAAAAAAGTTCCGTGTTTATAAAACATTTCAGCATTATAAATGTAACCTTTAGAATCAATATCCTGAAAAGGATCTACATAATTGGTTGTTCTTACAAAATTATTTAAAAAATTGGCTAATAACAAAAATATTACAGAAAAAACTAAAAAATAAATTTCTTTATACTTCAACACTACTCCTTAACATTTTATAACTGCAAAACTTTTCCTTTTATTTTATTAATGTTTAAAATCTTTTGTTTGCGCTTTTTTAATAGTTTATCCACAGCATCAAATGCGGATAGCATTGCAATATCCATATTATTATATTTATGTAAACCGTTACGCCCCATTAAATTTAAGTTAGTAAAATTAGAAAGATAATCTAAAACAATTTTTAAACTTTTTTTATAATTTTTATCATAAACAGGATAAGCTTTAGAC
>WJLJ01000087.1 GCA_014728525.1 Candidatus Babelota bacterium
AAATTATATTTTTTATCGCTACCATCATTTATTATGATAATTTTTTCAAAACCTGAGATAATTAGTTTTTCAGAAAATTTTATTAAGTCTTTGGGGGGATTGTAAGCCGGAATTAAAATTATTAAATTTTTATTATTCATGATTTTTTTTATCCTTTTTTTTGTTAAATTTAAAGGAATATTGATAAAATGTAAAAAAAGGATTTTTGGAGTGAAAAAAAATTTAATTTCTGTTGTTCTTGGATCTTATAATCGATATGAATTTTTAAAATTGACTATTGATTCTGTTCGTGAAGAACTCAAAGATATTAATAATGAAATAATTGTTATTGATGGGGGTTCTACAGATGGTGCTCTTGAATGGTTATTAAAGCAAAAAGATATTATTACAATTGTACAGCATAATCGAGGCGAGTGGAATGGTAAAAAAATTGAGAGAAGATCTTGGGGGTATTTTATGAATCTTGGTTTTAGTGCTGCCGGCTCAAAGTATGTTTGTATGATAAGTGATGATTGTCTTATTGTTCCGGGTGCTATAAAAAATGGTTATGATTTATTTGAAAAAAAATTATCTAAAGGAGAAAAAATTGGGGCGGTAGCCTTTTATTGGAGAGATACTTATAAGCGAAATAAATATCACGTTGGGTATACTTTATCGGAAAAAATGTATGTTAATCACGGAATGTATTTAAAGAAAGCTTTACAAGAAGTTGATTTTATAGATGAAGAAAATTTCTTTTTTTATAATGCAGATGCAGATTTATGTTTAAAGTTATTACAAAAAGGTTATAAAACTATTTCGAGCCCGAAATCTTTTATTGAACATTTTCCTCATGCTAATGATAAGGTAAGATCATCAAATTATGAAAAACAACAATTAGATAACCAAAATTTTTTTAATAAGTGGAATGGTATTTATTATGATAAAAGTAAACATAACATAGGAAAAATAGAATATAAAATATTTAAGGATAAATTTAATACTTTTAAAAAATTTGAGCCTTATTATGAAAAATTGAAAAAGGAAAATCCAAATTTATTTGTAAGAAAAAAAATCAATTTTATTTATAGGCTAAATAAAAAATTAAAAAATATTTTATTGATGGACAAACTTTTATAAAAAAAGTGGAAGTATCTTTTTTATAAGAATTATAAAAATAATTTAGGCTATGCAGAGTATAAAAAGTTTAAGGATGGTGTTTATAAACCTAAAGTTTATAAAAATTTATATTTAATTGATCTATTAAAAAATCCAATTTTTTTATTATCTATTTTAAAGTTAAAATTGAGAAATTTTTTTAAAAATAGTTAGGACATTAAACTCTACACCAAAGAGATTTTTTTCACTATTTATTGTAAAATTATCTAATTTATTTAATATTCTAGATAATATTGGTAAAAGTATTTTTTGATAGATTTTTCTTTCTTCATAACCTTTATTGTCTTTTAAGATTTTTTTTATTGGATAATTTATATAGCGAAAAATTTTTTTAAATTTATTCCAAATAAGATTATGTATTTTATGTGGATATTTTATAGAACATAATTTTAATGAATTATTGGTTGATTTTTCTAATTGTTTAAATTTTTTTAAATTATAATATCTATAATGTCCTAAATTTGAAAATTCTTTTTGAGTTGCAATACCAGAAATTCTTCCTGGAACAAATAATATCAATTCTCCATTTTTTTTTAATGTTCTTGAACATTCTTTTAATGCATTTAAATCATTTTTTATATGCTCTAGAGTATGAGAAGAAATTATTACGTCAAAAAAATTATTAGGATAAGGTAATTTTTCTGCGTTTCCTTGTATTATATTTGCTTTTTTCCCAATTTTTTTAAATAAATTTGATGTGAAATCGGTTGCTTTTTTTGAAAAGTCTATACCATAAAGGTTAAAATTATTTATATCCTGAAGTATACTTGATATACCTGTTCCAATTTCTAACAGATTTCCAGTTTTTTTGGATATATTTTCAATTAAAAGTTTTCTTGTACAATAACTTCCTACATCATATCGGTAAGAAATATAATTTTTATTTTCAAAAAAATTTTCATAAAAATCTTCATTATTATTTCCGAGAAATTCTCTTTTTTTCATTTAATTAGTCCTAATAATTTCTTTTTGTAGGTCTTTTTTTGTTATTTCAATAATATTTTTGTTTTGAATCATAAAAATTCTATCCATTTTTTCTATAAAAGATAGACGATGAGAAATAACAATAATTGTTTTTTCTTTACTTATTTCTTCTATTGCTAATCGTATTAAATTTTCAGATTCTTGATCGAGTGCAGAAGTCGCTTCATCAAATATTAAAATTTCCGGATTTTTTAATAATGCTCTTGCAATAGTTAGCCTTTGTTTTTGCCCTCCGGAAAGTTTATTTCCGTTTTCACCAACAATAGTATTATATTTTTCCGGAAGTTTTTGTATAAATTCATCTGCGTGTGCAGCTTTACATGATTTTATAATTTTATCCAAATTTTTGTTTTCTTGAGAATAAGCAACATTTTCAAGAATAGTATCGTTGAATAAAAAAGTTTTTTGCCCAACATAACCGATTTTATTTCTAATATCTTTTATTGGTATTTTTGAAATATCACAATTATCAATAGAAATTTGACCAGACATTGGGGTTATAAATCCTAATATTAAATCACAAAAAGTACTTTTGCCCGAGCCGGAAGGTCCTATTATTCC
>WJLJ01000088.1 GCA_014728525.1 Candidatus Babelota bacterium
CATCAAAATCTATATCTGAAAATTCTAATTCTTCTAAGTTTGTAGATTCTTCATTTTCAATTCCATATAATTTTTGAATAGAAAAACCTGAAGTAAAAAAAGAAAAAACAATAAAAATATATAAAAGCTTTTTAGTCATAATAATTTCCTTTTATTCTTTTTATTTACTTAAATTCTTTATATTTTAAAAATAAGAACTTTAGTAAGTTAATAACTTTGGTAAAGCTTTAATTCTAATAAAAAATAAAAAATTGTAAAAAGCAAAGGTTTTTGAATGGAAAATAAACAAAAAAAAACTCCGATAATGTTAATTATTTTAGATGGTTTGGGGTATCGTAAAGAAAAAAAGGGAAACGCTGTTTATGCTGCAAAAATGCCTAATTTTAAAAGTTGGCTGAAAGAATATCCTTATTGCTTATTAAAAGCATCGGGAAAGGCTGTTGGGCTTTTGCCAAATAATATAGGAAACTCTGAAGTGGGCCATTTAACTATTGGTGCAGGTCGAATTATAAAATCAGCTTTGGTTAAATTCAAAGAAAGCATTGACGATAAATCTTTATTTAAAAATGAAATTTTAATAAAAAATTTTAAAAAGTTATCCTCAAAAAATTCGTTGCATTTAATGGGATTATTATCAGATGGGGGTGTTCATAGTCATGAATTTCAGGTTTATGCTTTGTTAGATTTTGCAAAACAGCAAGGTATAAAAGATGTTTATTTACATCTTTTTTTAGATGGAAGAGATGTTCCTCCAAGGTCTGCTTGCAAATATTTAAGAAGGTTAGAACAAAAAATAAAAGAAGTAAATTTAGGTGAAATTGCATCTATTCATGGTCGCTTTTATGCAATGGATAGAGATAAAAATTGGGGTAGAACCAAAGTAAGTTACGATGTTTTATGTAATCCTGATATAAAAACAACAAATCAAACTTGGGGTAAATTTTTAGAAAACTCCTATTCTCATGATATTACAGATGAATTTATTTATCCGACTCTTTTTTTAAAGGATGGGCAAATAAAAAAGGGGGACGGTGTAATATTTTTTAATTTCAGACCTGATAGAGCAAGACAATTAACTCAAACTTTTATTGATCCGAATTTTGATGAATTTGAGACTCAAAATCTAAATTCGACTAATAAAACTCTTTCTTTTTTTATTACAACTACGAGATATAAAGAAGAATTTAAAAAATTTAATAATGATATGCTTTTTGAAGATGAAAAAATAAAAAACACACTTTTAGATGTTATTCCTTATAAAAAATTTATAATTGCAGAGACAGAAAAATATGCGCATGTTACCTATTTTTTTAGAGGTATGGCGGATAAAAAACTTGAAAATGAGCAACGAGTTTTGATTCCTTCTATAAAGGCTAAAAATTATATCGATCATCCCGAAATGTCTGCTAAAAAGATAACCGATAAAGTTATAGAATCTTTACAAAATGATCCTGCCGATTTCTATTTAATAAACTATGCTAATCCTGATATGGTGGGTCATTCCGGTGATTTTGATGCAACCGTAAAGGCTTGTGAGTTTTTAGATAAAGAGCTTGAACGACTATATGATACGGTTATAGAAAAAGATAATGGGACTATGTTTATTACGGCAGATCATGGAAATGCTGAAGAAATGATAGATTTAAATACGGGAGTGCCAAAAACAGCTCATACCAATAATCCGGTCTATTTTTTAACGGTTAATAAAAATTTTAAAGATAAATCATTTGAATGTGATAAGTTTGGTCTTTCCAATATTGCTCCTACTATTTTGCAGTTTTTGAATTTAAAGATACCAAAAGAGATGATTGATAAAGTTCTTATGTAAGGGGTGATGTTTCGATCACCCCTTACCAACCCCGCGAATCCGTCTTCGCCTATGTAATTCAAAGCTTTAGCGAATAAATAAAGGCTTCGACGAGACAAGTTCTTGGTAAACCCTAGATACCCAAACGCTTCAACTTGACACGATGAAAACGCAAGGCGTTTACACTGCATCAAAAGTGAAACTTATAAGGAATGTGGTTCGATACAATTTTTAAAAATTAAAATTTTTAAAAATCACTTACCACGAACGGAGAATACAAAACCATTTAAATTAAGTGCTAAGTAATTTAAAAATCACTCACCACGAATGGATAATACAAAACCGTTTATTTTAAAGTTTATAACTAAATAAGTGTTGGTGAAGACTGAAATTTTTTTTTAGAATATTATTTTTTTTAATTTGTCATCCTGAATTTATTTCAGGATCTCATCCTTATCATTCTGAATTTGTTTCAGAATCACATCCTTTTTTAGAATTCAAAGTCTTTGCAAAGTAATAAAGAGAATAGTATTATGTTAAAAAACAATAACGGATTAAATTATGAAAAAAGAAAAAATATTATTTGTTGTAGCATCCGGTTCGGGAGGGCATATTCTACCGGCTCTTGTTCTGGCAAAAAAGTGGAAAAAGAAAAATCATGGTAAAGTAATATTTTTTACAGGCAAAAAAAAGCTGGATCAAAATCTTTTAAAAAATGAAAAAATTATTGATAAAAGAATCAATTTATCACTTAATAAATTTCCCGGTAAAAAAATATGGTTATATCCTATATTTTCAATGCAATTTGGGTTATGTTTTATTAAATCATTTTTTTACTCATATAAGTATAAACCGAATAAAACAATTACCACAGGCGGATATTTATCTATACCTGTCTGTTTTGCAACAAAAATTTTTAAAAGCTTTATAGAAATTTATGAATTAAATGTAATACCGGGAAAAGCTATAAAATTTATTAGTTTTTTAGCGAATAAAATAGCTATCGTTTTTGAAGAAAGTAAAAAATATTTTAATAAATATTCTGATAAACTAGTTTTGACAAAATATCCTTTGCGTTATTCAAAAAGGGATAAGATATTTGATAAAAATAAACTTATAAATAAAATTAATAAAGAATATAATGTTATATTTGATTTTAATAAAAAAACTATATTTTTATTAGGCGGTTCCCAAGGTTCCCTGTTTCTAAATAATTATCTTAAAAACTGGCTCAATGAGAATAAAAATATATTAAATCAAATACAGATAATACATCAAACCGGAAGTAATGATAAAACAGATTGGAAAACTTTTTATAAAAAATTAAACATACAAGCAATAGTATTTTCTTATAAACAAGATCTAAAAGATTTTTATTTATTAGCAGATCAAGTTTTAACAAGAGCCGGAGCAGGCACGTTGTTTGAATTAGAATTTTTTGAAAAAAAAAGCATTATCTTTCCTTTGATTGCAAAAACAACCAATCATCAAAAAGATAATGCTAAAATTATGTTAAAGCGAAACAGTAAAATATTTTTTATAAAAAATTCGTTTATTTAAAAAGCACTAATTACTTTTTACCGGTTTTTTCGTTATAAAGCCCTAATTCATTTTTATCGGTTTTTTCGTTATATTGAAATTTATTATATATTAATAATTTTTGAATATTTTCAGACCTCGGCTTATAAGTAAAAAATAAATTAAAATTTTCATTTGCGGTTTTTTTATTAATAGGAAACTCAAAGCCAAATCCGGTAGGATTGGTAAGTATTGGGCTTTTTGAGGTTGAGCTCATCTTATACAAATTCTCTCCAAGTCTAAAATTATTCTTTATATATTCCATATCTTCAGTTGAATAACCTTCTGTAGTAAATTGATATAGGTTTGTAAAAAAAATATCACCTTTATATTCAGTATTTTCTTCATAAGATTTAGCAAATTTTAAAATATCATCAAAAAACTTTATTTTACAATCATCTTCAATTTTTTTGATTTCACTTATTAATTTATTTTGATTTGCTTTTTTAGTAAAAATACTGTCCACAAGAATAATAGTTTTAGGAAATTTATCTATCGCTTTCAATTTATTTAGAATCTGAATCTCAGATTCGCCATCACCCGTTCCAAGACTAACAAAAACGTTAGTTTTTGCTTTTTTTCCCTTTATATAAGAAATAATTACGTTAAAATTAAAAGCTTTAGAAAGATTATAAATAGTTTTATAGCTCTTTTCGCTTGAAAGATCCGAAAAGTTTAAATTTAGACTAATTGGAACTTTAAGATTCTTAATAAGATATTTTTTTTTCTGAATAAAATTTTGTTTCCGGAAGTTTTCATTTTGAAAAATCAAATTTACAATTTTATTTAATTTGTTCATGAAAGACTTCGATATAGCAAAGCGTTTAGCATGTTGTCCGGAGGATTCAGGAACTTTTCTATTCCAATCTTTATCATCAAGTTGCAGGGCTGTAATTATAACAGAACGGATAATCCAACCATTTAAATCTTCTAAAGATAATTTTTTTACATCTTTTTGTCTTAATAAATTCTTATTGATTTTTTTAAAATATTCTAATCTCTTTTTTTGGTTTTTTGTTAATTCGGTCCTTTTTGGTGTTTTTATGTTTTTATAATCTATATATCTTTCTAATTTCAACTTATCTCCATCAAACCCATTTATTATTTTTACTTTTTGAGGTTCTGATGTTTTTTTTGAAAAAGCTTTAAAATAATAAAAATTTTTCCTTGCTGTTTTTTCATCAATCGGTTCTGAATATCCGGTCTTATTTTTATTAAACCTTGCAGAATATTCTTTATCCTCTTCAGATGGTGGGAATGTTATAGAACGCTGAAATTGTTGCGAATAAAAAATATTACCTTTAAATTTTTGATTTTTGTCAACAAAACTTACAAAATCTTTATAAGAACCAAAAAATCTTACCCTTTGAACTGTTTCAGATTTTTTTTGAAATATTCTTGTATCAAGTAATTTATTTTTTCTAAAAGATAAACACTCCGAACTCTTACATATTCCCTCTTTGTCCGAAGTTCCTTCAAAGTCTGAATCTACAAGAATTAAAGTTTTGGGCAATTTACCTAAATCTTTTAATCTTTTTAGAATTTGAACTTCAGATTCACCACCCCCTGTTGCAAGACTGACAAAAACATCTGTTTTTAAATTATTTTGTTTTATATATTCGGGAATCATGTAATTATTTATAGTTTTTGACAATGAGAATATGAGATCCTCATACTTCTTTTTATCCATTGAAACTAATAAATCTTTAAAAAAATTAATTTTTTTATCGAAATCTAAGCTTTGAAAAAATTCATTATTAAAAACACCTTCTACAAGATTTTTAGCAACAAATTCTCTTATACTTGATTTTTCCTTTAGAAGTTCTTCGGCTTTTTTGTACAGTTCAGTTATGGTTTTTTTAAAATTTTCTTTTAGATCTTCTTGATTTTTACCGGAAATTATAAATTTAGTCTTTTCTTTAGTCCTTTTACCAGTTCTTTTAACTTTACGAATAGAAGACTTTTTTTTTTACCAAATTCGCTTTTAACCGTTTTAGAACTTGAAAGTTTTTCAAATTCTTTAATTAAATCTTTAGCATTTTGTCTGTCTGTTTCATTATCTTTTATTAATTTTTCTAGATCTTCAGTTTTAGGCTCAAATTTATTTAATGTTTTAAGACTTTTATTTATTTCTTTTATGATATCCTCTAATTCTTTTATTGTGCTATTTATTTGCTTTTGATCTTCTTTGGAAATCTTTTTTATTTCTTCTATTTTTATTTCTTCTATTTTTTTCCCTCTTTTTTCTTGCTTCATTTTTTCTTCAGTTAATTCAGTTGACTCTTTAGATAATTTTTTTGCAGCTTCTCTAAAGCTTAATCTTTCGCCTCCAACAAGAAAACCACCTTCTGTGAATGAGAATTGGTCTTTTTTATATGCCATGAGAAGCTGATCTAAAACTTTTCCAGCTTTAGTATCATCCTCGATACCTGTCCAATTTTTAATATAAGTTTTTAATTGTTTCTTAAGTTTAGTTTCATTTTTTTCAACTACTTGATTTATTAAATTCAAACATAAAACACCTATAACGTTTTTATTTCCATC
>WJLJ01000089.1 GCA_014728525.1 Candidatus Babelota bacterium
AATTAATTATCAATGGTATTTTACTGGTTGCTGCTAAATGTAAAAATTCGTTTAAATTTTTAACTAAAAAAACCTCTGAATCTTTACCATTTTTCAACTTTTCTTTATTTAAATTTATGGCCTTAGAAAAAACCACATTTTGAGCTATTCTTGGAGATTTTTCAAAAAAAAGTCCATATTCTGGAGGCTGATAACCTTTAATATTAAAAAAAATAGAAATAAACACGAAAATAAATAAATTTTTCATCCCTAATCCCTTCCCCAATAAAACTATAATTTCATATTAATTTTAGAAAATTAAATCATTTGATAGCAACAAATTGATTTTTCTATATTTTTTGCATGATTCTTTTTAAATTTTGTGCTCCTTTATGATCAGGATATAAAAAAAGTACTGTATCCAATTCATTTTTTGCTGAAACATAATCTGATAAATTATAATTAACTAAAGCTAAATAATAATGAGCATCAAGATAATTGGGTGAAATTTGAACCGCTTTTTCTAATTTTTTCTTTGCATTATTATAGTCATTATTAAAAACAAAAACCTTACTTTGATTAAATAAAGAAACCTCCGGAGTTAAATAATCTTTATCATTTTCTAATTTTTTCCATATATCTAAAGCCAAACCTATCTTAAGACCTTGATCTTTATACATACCAACTTGTGCCATTAAACATGCTTTATTATTTAGAATTTCACATTTCAATTTTGGATCATCTGTTTTTTCTAAGGCTTGATCAAACAGATTCTCTCCAAAACTTTCATATCCTAGCTCAAATAAAATAGTACCTTTTAAAGCTATATATTCTGATTTTTCTTCTATTTCCAAAGATTTATCTATATAATCTAAGGCTTTTTTGTAAGAATATTCTTTACTTGTTTTCTGATCTTGTAATTCTAATACAGCCATCTTATAATAATTTTGTGCCAACTTATTTGTTTTTCTTTTTCCGCAACCGTATAAAAAAAATAATAAAAAAACAAAAATATAAAATTTAAGACTTTTAATATTCAAGAGTTTTCTCCTCTGCTATAATTTGTAATTATATGAAAAATAAAAAACAAATCTAGGGAATATTTTTACAAGTGCAACAAATTTGGCAAAATTTCTTAAAAATCATTAAAGAAGAAGTCGGCAGCCAGGTAGTAGAAACCTGGTTCAAAGCTGTTTCTGTTGAAAATTGGGACGAAGAAAAAAAAACCATATCTTTAAATGTTCCTAATCAATTTGTAAAAAACTGGATAAAAGAACATTATATAATACTTATAACAAAACATTTAAAAAAATTATTGAGTATAAACAGAATAAATATAGATTTTATCAGTACAAACACAGAAAAAAATATCGTCAAAAATATAATACCCGCTTCAATTATATACCCGGAAAAAAGCAAGACTTCCGAAAAAAATGAACTCATAGAAAATAAAAGTAATTTACCGGCACAAAGGACTATCCCTAATAAATTTAATTATGTAAATCCCTCGTATAAATTCGATTCTTTTGTAGTAGGCCCAAATAATTCTTTGGCTCATGCTGCAAGTTATGCCGTTTGCCAAAACTTGGGTAGGGTTTATAACCCTCTGTTTATATATGGAGGAACCGGATTAGGTAAAACACATCTTTTACATTCAATAGGTAATGAAGTAAAAAATAAAAATTCATCCAAAAAAATTCTTTATCAAACTACAGATCGTTTTACAAATGAATTCATTCATGCAATAAGACTCGATAAAGTAATGTTATTTAGACAAAAATATCAAAAAGTAGATTTATTATTACTTGATGATATTCAATTTCTTTCTAATAAAGAACAAACTCAAGAAATGTTTTTTCATATCTTTAACTTATTATATGAACAAAAAAAGCAAATAGTTCTTTCAAGTGATACATTTCCCAAAGAAATCAAAGGGTTGCAAGCAAGACTAAAATCAAGACTTGAATGGGGTTTGGTAGTAGACATTCAAATGCCTGATTTGGAAACAAAAATAGCTATTTTAGAAAAAAAAGCAGAACTCAATTCAATAAATTTAACAAATGATGTTGCAAATTTTATTGCGTCAAAAGTAACTTCAAATATAAGAGAACTTGAGGGAGCATTAATAAGAGTTGGTGCATTCAGTACACTAACAAACAAACCAATATCATTAGAATTAGCAAAAAAAGTTTTATTACACTTAAATGATAACAATAAAAAAGAAGGAATAATGCTTGAAAAAATATTAAAAACCATAGCTAGACATTATTCAATTTCTATAAACGAATTAAAATCTAAAAAACGACACAAAAATATTGCAATAGTCAGACAAGTAGCATTCTTTTTGATGAAAAAATTAACTTTTTGCTCTCTACAAACAATTGGTGAGTTTGTTGGGAAAAGAGATCATTCAACCGTTTTACATGCTATTACCAAAGTTGAAAAAATACTAGAAAAAGATAGAGACTTTGCCAAAAAAATAAATAATATTGAACAAAAAATATTGATGTCATAAATTAATAATTTCTATTTTTAACAAAATTATTAATATAATTTTTTGTATCTGCTAATATCTTTTTTATATAAATATGTCTTTAAAAGGAGTATCATGAATAAAAATATTAAAAATCTATTAATCTTTATAATAATTATAGCTTCTATTTTTCCGGGTTGCGTAAAAAAATCCAAATTAGCAGAAAACAGAGATCTGCAAGATACACAACTATTACCTTATGAAAAAAGATTACTTCTAGAAGAAGAAAAACAAAAAGAAACAAAAAAAATAAAAAAAACAAAACATAAAAGCGAATTGGATTTTGATGTAGAAAATAAAACAGGCAAAACAATATATGTTGTTTGTTTTTCTTATATAAATAAAACAAGTTTTGATCGTTGGAGATGGGATAAATCACCAATTTATAAGTTAGAAAAAAATCAAAAGGCAACAATCGATATAGATACAATTCCTGATAAAGAATACAAAAATCATGTTTATGGAGCACTAGGTATTTTTAATACACAAGAAGAAGCTGAAAGCTCAACATATGAATTATTAAAAGAAAAACATCGTTTAGACTTAGATAAATTATACAAACTTAAAGATAAAACAGTTGAAATAAAAATAGAAAAATATGGGTTTAAAGGAGATACTTTAGATCTAAAAATTACTCCAAAAAAAAACAATTTTAGAGAATTAGATTTTTTTGTAGAAAATAAAACGGGAAAAAATCTTTGGATATGTTGTTTTGTTTATCAAAAAGATGATACACCTATTTGGAAATTTGATAAAACAAATTTACAATTAATAAAAGACGGCGAAATTAAAATAATTGATGTAGATACCATAGCTAATAAATATAATAGAGTTTTTACATCCGGTTTTCTAGGTGTATTTGATGAAAAAAATAAAACTAAAGCTGAAAAATCAACGTATGAATTATTACAACCTAAAAATAAAATTGCTTTAGGAAAGTTGGCAGCACTTAAAAATAAAATAGTTGTTATAAAAATAGAGAAATACGGCTTTAAAGACGATTTCTTAGAAATCGCAATAAAACCAACAAAAAGAATCTATAAATAATGGAAAAATTTAAAAAAAATTATCATAAACCTGTATTAATCAAAGAAGTATTGGAATATCTTAATCCCAAACCAAATAAAGTATATTTAGATGCCACATTCGGTGGTGGCGGACATACTCAAGCAATATTGGAGAAAGAACCAAATTGTAAAGTTGTTGCTTTTGATTGGGATAAAAAAGCAATAGAAAAAAATTATCCGCCGTTAAAAGAAATATATAAAGATAGATTAAAAGTAATATGGGCAAATTTTGCGCATATCAAAAGAGTTTTTGAAAAAGAAAAAATAAAAAAAATTGATGGTATATTGGCAGACTTCGGAACCTCACAATTTCAGATACAGCACACTGCAGGTCTATCATTTTCAAAAGATACACCTTTAGATATGAGAATGTCACAAGCACATTATTATTTCAAAGCAAGTGACATTGTTAATAGATATAAAGAAAAAGAATTAGCCGATATAATTTATAAATATGGAGAAGAAAGATTTGCAAAAAAAATAGCAAAGGCAATAGTAGAACAAAGAAAAAAAGAAAAGATTAAAACAACTTCACAATTGGCAAAACTTATAGAATCTATTATTCCAAAATATATTTATGGGAAAAAAAGAAGAATTCACCCAGCAACAAAAACTTTTCAAGCATTAAGAATTTTTGTAAACAAAGAATTAGAAAACATTGAAATCTTCTTAAATGACTCTATAAATTTTTTATCAGAAGGAGGAAATATAGTTTGTATAAGTTTTCATTCTCTAGAAGATAGAATTGTAAAATTTTTCTTTAAAGAAAATAAAGATAAATTAGAAATCCTAACAAAAAAACCTGTAACTCCAACAAAAAGTGAGATAGAAATAAACCCTTCCAGTAGATCATCAAAATTACGGGCTGCAAAAAAGAAGTAATTTTTGCATACAAACTGTTGACAAATTTAAATATAGCATTTAGAGTTACAGCGTTTAGTTCGGCGTATTAATTAATATAATTTAAACATTAACCAATGGGCCCCCAACAGCCTAGCAAGGGTAAGGATTTACAATGGAAATTACCGAAGTAAAAGTATATTTAGCAAATGAAGGCAAATTAAAAGGTTATGCAACTATGGTAATAGATGGTTGCTTTATCGTAAGAGATATGAAGATCATAAAAAGCGATAATAAAGGCTATTTTGTTTCAATGCCTTCTCGCCGCAAAAAGGATGGAACTTTTAAAGACATTGTACATCCATTGGATTCTGAAACCAGAAAAAAAATTGAAGAGAAAATTATTTCCGAATACAAAAAAGCAATAGAAGAAGCTTGATAAAAGCCTTTTTTTTGTTTAACTTATAGGTGTCAATTAGCTTGGGGCGTAGCCAAGTGGTAAGGCAGCGGTTTTTGGTACCGCCATTCGGAGGTTCGAATCCTTCCGCCCCAGCCAATAAATATCTTTTTTTGACACATGTTCCCCTCTCCATGGAGATTGACTAAGTGGAAACACCTAGAAAAACATTAAAAAAATCCTTAATAAAAAATCATCTAAACCAATTTGAAGAAGATTTTTTTAATTCTAAAAAAACATATATACATCCTTCTGCAATTGTAGGTAAAAATGTACAACTTGGTAATAATGTAAAAATTGGACCATTTTCTGTTTTAACAGGAAATATTGAAATTGCAGATAACTCTGTAATTCACTCTCATGTTTCTATAGGTTCACCTGCACAAAACCTTGAAACTTCCAATAGTTTAGGGAAAATTAAAATAGGAAAAAATGTTCGAATCAGAGAATTCTCTCGTGTTGGCGCGTCTAAATTTGAAAACGGTCAAACTACAATTGGAGATAATTGTTATATAATGAGTTATTGCCATGTAGGACATGATGTCACTTTAGAAAAAAATGTTACTCTTATAAATAATGTAAATCTTGGAGGACATGTTCATGTTGGTAAAAATGCTTTTTTGATGGCTAACACTGCAGCACACCAATTTTGTAGAATTGGTGAATATTGTTCTCTTGCTCCATATAGCGCAATAAGACAAGATCTTCCTCCATATTGTATGTTTTCCGGTCTGCCGGCAAAATTTTTTGGTTTAAATTTAATTGCATTAAAAAGAGCAAAATTTTCTAGAGAATCTATAAATGCAATAAAACATGTTGCAAAACTTTTTTATCAAGATAAATTTTTATTAAAAGATATTATAAATAAAGCCAAAGAAGAAATTTCATGGGGAAATAATAACTTTGTAAAAAATTTCTTAAATTTTATAGAAAATAGTAATAGAGGCGTTTCTAGAAAAATAGATTTTTAAATTTTAGGGGTCAAATGGTTAAAGTTGGAATAATTGGAATGGGGCATATGGGAAATTATCACGCCTCGGTTTGCGGAATATCACAAAACATAAATTTAATTGCAGTAGCAGATCCAAAAGAAGAAAATTTAAATAAAATAAAGTCTAACAAAATAAAAAAATCTAAAAATTATAAAAACTGGCTCAATTTAGTAGATGCAGTAATCATAGCAGTACCAACAGAATTACATTATCCAATAGCAAAAGATTGTTTAGAACAAGGCAAACATGTTTTAGTAGAAAAACCAATAACTAAAAAATCGGAACAAGCAGAAGAATTATTTAAAATAGCTGAAGAAAAAAATTTAGCATTGCATGTAGGACACGTAGAAAGATTTAATGGAGCTGTCCAAGAATTAAAAAAAATAATTCACGAACCATATCTAATAGAATCACATAGAATAGGACCTTTTGTTCCTAGAGTTCAAAAAGATAGTGTAATTTTGGATTTAATGATTCATGATTTGGATTTAATAATAAATATAATGAATTCTGAAGTAGAAAAAGTTAATGTTGTTGCAAAAAATATAAAAACGAATTTACCTGATATTGCAGTTGTACAATTAAAATTTAAAAATGGTTCTATTGCAAATATAACTTCTAGTAGAGCTTCTCAAATAAAGCAAAGAACTATGAGTATTCACCAAAAAGAGGCTTTTGTTAAACTTGATTTTACAACACAAGATATATTTATTCACAGGCACACCAGTGACAGTGTTGTAATCGGACCAAATCAATTACAATATAAACAA
Organism: Candidatus Babelota bacterium; assembly: GCA_014728525.1. Classification (GTDB taxonomy): domain Bacteria; phylum Babelota; class Babeliae; order Babelales; family UASB340; genus WJLJ01. The sequence continues at coordinate 6,639 of WJLJ01000089.1, forward strand.
GAAGCAACAGTAGAAAGATTGTTTGTTTATAAAGATAATCCGTTAAAACAAGAAGTTGAATATTTTGTAAAATCAATTAAAACAGGAAAAAAACTTCGAAATGCAAAAAAAGATATAACTGCTTTAAAGTTAACATTAAAATTAGAAAAACAGGTTTGCCAATCTGCTGAAAAATGAAAAAAAAGGGCAACAAAATGATTGCAATAATAGCAGGAACAGGAAATCTACCCGTTGAAGCTGCAAAAAGTTTTTTGGAACAAAATAAAAATTTTATTGTAATCTGTCTTTTTCCTAAAGACAATTTAGAAAAACTAAAAAAAATCATAAATCAAAAAGCAGAAATTATATCTGAACCTTTCTATAAAGCAGGTCATATTTTAAAAATACTCAAAAAGAAAAATGTAAATAAAGTTTTACTTATAGGTAAAGTTGATAAAAGAAACTTATTAAAAAAAATAAAGCTAGATTGGTTAGCATTAAAAACTTTAACTAAAGCTATAACAAAAAGTGATTCTTCTTTAATGCAATCAATTGTAAACCAAATCGAAAACGAAGGTATAAAGGTTTTAAAACAAAGCGACGTTTTAAAAAATTTAATTATTCCATCGGGAGTTTTAATAGGAAAGCTAACTAAAGAAATCGAGGAAGATATTGAATTTGGTCTTAATACAGCAAATAAATTATCTTTAATTGATATCGGTCAAACAGTTGTTGTTAAAAACAAAATGATAGTAGCAGTTGAAGCCATTGAAGGTACCGATGAATGTATAAAAAGAGGCATTCAATTAGGAAAAGAAGGTGTTATAATTTGCAAAACAGCACACAAAAATCAAAATAAAAAATTTGATTTACCTACTTTAGGTCCTAAGTCATTAAAACAAATAAAAAAAGGCCAGGTCAAAGCAATTGCCTGGCATTCAGATAAAACTTTTATAGCTAATAAAAATGAATTCATTAAAAAGTCTAAAGAATTAAATATCACTTTAGTTTCTATTAAATAATAAAAAAAATACAAGATTAAACTATAGCCGCTCTTTGCAAAGGTAAAATTTCATTTTCATAACCACCATTTTCTATCCAATTTCTCCCTTGCCACATTTTTATTAATTTTTTCTTTTTAGGATATTTGAGCTCTATATGTTTATACTTTAATGATAATTGTTTTAAAGCCTGCTTTTTACTTCCTCCCATTTGCTCTAAAATATAAATAGCAGCAGCTTCACCCGTTCTATCAGAACCGGCTTTACAATGAATATATATAGGCCTTGGAGTATTTTCATAAAGATCTAATAATTTTAATAAATGATCTTTTTTAGGAAAACTATTTGCTCTCATAGGTATATTATAAAAATGTACATCAAGTTCTTGGGCAACAATTCTTTCGTTTTGCCACCAATTTTTATCAGGATTTTTTCCTCGCAAATTAATGATCGTTTTTATTCCATATTCTTTTATAATTTTTTTTAACTTTTTAGGAGATAACTGAGCAGAACGATATAAATTTCCATTTTCAACAATATGAAAATTATCTTTTTGTTCAATAACAAATTTACATAGATCTTTGCCAACAGAAACATGTGGTGCAATAATTGTTGTAACAACACTTAAAGGATTCTTTTTTTTATTTTTGGCTAAGCTAAATAAAGCTAAAGGAAAAAAAATATATAATATTTTCTTTTTTTGTAAACTTATCATAAAAACCTCCGAGTATTAAATAACCTTCACTTAATGCTTTATTTTAAAATAAAATCACTAAAAAAAGAAATGGGATCTCTTTTTTACAATTTGTATTAAACAAAGGCTTTTTTTTAAATTAACTAAATACACCTAAGTTGTGACCTTCTATTTTTTATAAATTGGCCAACCACCCGTTCGTCCTGAGCGTAGCAATTTATTGCGTAGTCGAAGGATGGTTGCCAATCCATATAAATAAAAAATTTGATTTACCTACTTTAGGTCCTAAGTCATTAAAACAAATAAAAAAAGGCCAGGTCAAAGCAATTGCCTGGCATTCAGATAAAACTTTTATAGCTAATAAAAACGAATTCATTAAAAAGGCTAAAGAATTAAATATTACTTTAGTTTCTTATAATTAACTAAATTGATTCAAAACTTTTCTATAAATAGGACCATCGGCTGAATGCTTTTTTACCAACATATCTGTCACTAACCATGAAGAAAAGCCTCCAATAAATCCACCTATCTTTTGAGCAAAGACACCTTTTAAAGCATCCAATATTTTTTGCGAAAATTCATCTAATCTTTTTTCAGAGATATTCCCTTGCAAGACTTCCTTTTCAAATTTTGCTAATTCTAACTGAGTAAAAACTTTGTATTCTAAAAGAATAGAAAAAAATATGCTACGTAATTGATCTACCTGAGGACCCAGCTCTTCTGAAATAAACAAAGCAGGAATATTTGCTTTTAAAATTTCTTTTAAAAAAAGAAATAATTTTTCTTCAGAAGAAATATCTGTTAGGTTCTCTTCTTCGCCTTTTATTTTTTTAACTTCTTCATCAAAATCAATAATATTTAATTTTTGAAGGCTTTTAAAAATAATTTTACCTAATAAATATCCAAATTGATTTTTAAACCTTAAAGAAGCTTTTTTCCCAAAATAAGCTCCCAGTGTTACTGATAAATAACCCAAAATTCGACCTTCTACATATTGAGAATCTGAAATAGAGTCAAAATTTCTATTTCCAACATAATATATAGAATCTAAACCAGCTTTATAACCATATGCAAAAGACAAAGGTTTTATAAAATAATTATAAGTTCTTCCTTCACGGTTGAAAAATCGTGGTTTTTCCATAGCAAAAACAGATTCTCTATCTAAATTTGCAATATTTTTAGGAAAATATTTATAAGTTAATAAAGGCATTGCCGTATTAATACCAAAACGAATTAAATCCGGTTTTATCAATCCTAAGCTATTATTTTCTATCTTATCTAAAATATTTTTATTAACTTTTGAATAAATGCCTCTTTCTAATAAATATGCCAATGATAAAGATCCATCTTTTAAAGAAAACCAAATAGAATTTTTTAGGTGTTTGAATTCTTTAGGCCAATATCTATAGTAGGGATTTTCATTTTCGTAAAACCTATTTACATGATTATCATGATTTCCATGATTTCTATACCAAATATTATAATAAGCCAAGGCCGAAACAATCCTATAAACAGATCTCATTGGCCAATTAGATCTTTTAACTAAATAATTTGGGTCTGAATAAAAACTTGAAATTTCTGATATCGCCTGGCTAAGGGCCATCAAAATTTGATCATTAGAACATTTTCCTCTCATCTTGTTTACATCTGAAATTTTTTTCAAGATATAAAAAGGTAATATTAAACTACTTATTGCAGTATCACCTAAAAATAATTTTAAAGTATAACTATTATCCATTAAATAATAACTAAGAAACTTTTTATAAAAGCCGTAAGACAATAACATTGCAGGAGATATTTTGGAAGTTTTATTCGCTGCATCTAAAATTTTTAAAAGGTATTGTCCTGCGTCCCCAAGAGGTATTAATTTAAGACGCAAAAGATCCACATTACCATTATCATCTATTGAATCAATTACGGGTTTTAATCCTTCAAAAATTTCTTCTTTAAAAAACAAAACAGCTTCTCTTTGTTCTTTATTAATATTATTAGAATTTAAATATTTATCTAAATCTTTTATAGCTTCATTAAATAAGATTGACGCATTTATTCTTTGAAAAGCATTATATTTTTCTATAGATTCAAAATATAAATCTATTTTATCTGTTTTAAACGCTAAAATGATATTTTTTAAAATTAAAAGCCTGTCATAAATAAAATCATCTTTACTTAAATCTTCCATCTGATTTTCTAAGATGTTTAAATTTAGGTTTAATTCTTTTTTAAGTTGATCATCAAAAAGAGCATATTGTATTGCTGATAAAAATTTCTGACTTTTAAATAAATTTTCTATTTTAATAATAATTTTTTCTAATTCTTCTTCCTTTATTTTTTCTTTTAATTCATTAATAAGATCAAAAACAGGATCCATCGGACCTTGTAAAAAAGAAGCCCCCATTACTGTTGCTGAAACTTTTCCAGATATTTCCCAAGCTTTAATCACCTTATCTTTAATCTCAGAAGGTAATTTTTCTGCCATTTCTGCAGGATTTTTAAATAAATCTGCAAATCCGGAATCAGGATTTTTAAAATCAAAATTATCTAATTCTTCTAATATACTTTCCAAATCTTCTTGAGATAAAATTTCTTTATCTGAATTTTGTACCTCATTTTCTGTAACTAAAGCTTTTGAATCAGAAGCTTCAGCCTTATCTGCAGAAGCTTGATTATCCGGATTTTGTGTATAAATAAAATTAAAAAATAATAAGAAAACAGATATAAATAATTTTTTAGATTTAAACATAAATTCCCCAAAAAGCCCTTGTTTATTAACATTAATAAAGGGTTAATTATGTCAAAATCTAAGATTATGTCAACAAAATGTACTAGTTTTCCCACCGGGTAAAATTAGCTATAAGTCCTATCATACAATATAGAGTGACAAAAGAAGTTCCACCATAACTTATGAAAGGTAATCCTAATCCCTTTGTTGGCAAAAGACCTGATACAACCATAAGATTTACTATCGCTTGCAAACTTATAAGGACTATAAATCCTAAAGTCGCAAAAAAACCGAATATAGTTTTTAATTTTAATGCGATCCTGATTCCAAAATAAAAAAATAAAAAATATAAAAATAAAATGATAAAAGAACCTATAAATCCTGTCTCTTCGGCTATAATAGGAAAAATAAAATCAGTATGCTGCATTGGTAAATAAAAAAATTTTTGAGCCGAGTTAGAAATTCCTACACCCCAGAACTGTCCTGAACCTATAGCGATTAAAGATTGTATTATCTGAAACCCCCTACCTCTGGGATCAGACCAAGGATTTAAAAAAATTAAAATTCTATTTAACCTATAAGATTTTGAATAAATAAGATAAACAACTGCAGGTATTGCAACCAATATAGTAACTAAAAGATGAATCAAACTAAATTCAGCAACAAAAAAAATTACGATAGAAGTAATAAAAATTGTTACCACTGAACCGAAATCCGGTTGTTTTAACAATAATAAAAAAGTCATTCCTAATATGGCCAAAAAAGGTAAATAGCTATACCAAAAAGATTTTAATTTTTTCTGCTTTTTCTCTAAAAAAAAACCTATATATAAAAATAAAAACAACTTAAGAATCTCACTCGGTTGCATAGTAAAGTTTCCAATAGATAACCAACGAGCAGAACCATGTAGTTTTACAGATAATTGAGAAAACAATGTTAAAGCGGTAAGAATTAAAGATATTAAAAAAAATAAAGGTGTAAATTTTTTAATAAAATGTTTTGGCAACAAAGCAAAAATAATTAATCCAAAAATAGCAGGAATAAAAAATAATAATTGTTTTTTTAAAAAATAAAAAGAAGAACCAAATCTTTCTAATGCATAAACAGAACTTGATGAATATATAAATACAAAACCTATAAGAGTTAAAATTCCTACAATAGTTAATAATAATCTGAGATCTTTTTTCAAAGCAATTCTATTCTCTGTCATAAACTTTCTCCAAAATTTTAAAAAATTATTTTTTCGAAATTTTTTCTAAAATTAACTTTTTAAAAACATCTCCCCTATGTTGATAATTTTTAAATAAATCAAAACTAGAACCGGAAGGAGAAAATAAAACTTGATCCCCTTGTTCTGCAAATTTAAAGATAACATCAATTATATCTTTAAGTGAAGAATAAGATTTGTATGGACAAAATGTTTTACAATCAGAACCTAAACACAAAATTTTCTTTAAATTTTTAACTTTATTTAAATATTCGATTAAAGGGGTTCTATCTACACCCTTATTCAGCCCACCTAAAATTAATATTATAGGACGGTTATTTTTTTCTAGCTTATCAATGGCCTTTATTGTTGCTTGAAAAACAGTTGATTTGGAATCATTATAAAAATCAATATCATTGTAATTTAAAAACAACTCTAAACGATGTTCTTTATAATCATCTAAAGAAAAATTAGATATTACAGATTCAAATGAATTCTTTTCTGGTTTTATATTTAACAAAAAAAGAGTTGCTATTATAAAAAACCAATTTTCTTGATAGCTTATTTTTGGTAAAAAATTTAAATCCAAAAGTTGTTTTTTATTTATAATTTTATTATTAACAATATTATAAAAAATAAAACCCTGTTTATTTTTTGAAAAAAGAAAAACATTTTTAAATTTATTATTTTTTATGAGTTCAATATCTTTTTTAAAATTTTTACCAACAAAACATATTTTCGATTTTAAATTTTTTAATTTACCTAAAAAAATGCCTTGTATATCTTTGGATAAATCATTATCTAAAAACCCTATTGGAAAAATTGAAAACTGATTCTTTTTCTGAAATTCAAAAATTTTACACTTAGAATCAAAATAATCTTTCAAATCTTTATGCCAATCTAAATGATTTGGATAAAAATTATTAAAAATAGCTATTTGAGGTGAAAATCTTTTATTAAACTTTAGCTGAAAACTAGATAATTCCAAAAACGCCATATCTACTTTTTGTCTTATCAAGTCCAGTAATGGGTATCCTATATTTCCTCCGGCAATACTTTTTAAATTAAATTTTTGTACCAAATTATTCAAATAAGAAGTTATAGTCGTTTTACCTAAACTTCCGGTTATTGCTACAACCGGTTCTTTATAATGTTTTGCAAAAAAATCCAATTCACATAAAATCTTATTTATACAAATATTTGGCAAACTTTTAGGAGAAAATCCGGGACTTAAAAAAATTTTTTTATTCTTTTTTAAAAACTCATTTAAGGTTAAAGGAGTAGGATTCTGAATTCCATACTCCTTTAGTAGGTCTGATTCAAAAGAAGAAAGACTTCTTTTATCCCATAGATCTATATTAAAATTTTTATAATTTTGTTTTAAAAATTTTAGTGCCGATTTACCAACTACACCAAAACCAAGTATGCCTATGTTGTTTTTCATTATAATGTTTTTTCCTTGAAATAATTTTACAAGTTACTTATTAACCAGCTTGACATTTTTACCCAATTTTCAACCAACATCAATGAAGACTGGGTATCAAGTTTATCAGCTTTTATAAACTTAAGGGCATCAACAATTCGTTCTTGATTTCTTTTTCCTACTTTTTTTATAAAAAACCAAGAATTAATTTTTTTTAATAATAATTCAATACTTTCTTTTTCTGAAAAACCAATTTTTGCACTATTTTTTACCTTATCTAATAATAAAATTTCAGAATAAAGACGGTAAAGCAAAATTTCTATTTTTTTTAATTTTATTTTGAAAATATACTTATATATCCTCGTAAATAAAAAAATTAGTAATAATAATGCTACAAAAGATAGAAAATAATCCAAGTGGTGTACCAAGATAGATAAGACATTAGTTATTCCCGAAATCTTTTTTCCGGCACCTATTGGAGGTAAACCTATAGGCGCAATTAAAAAAAGATTGTTAAATAAAAACATAGCAAATTCTCCCTTTTTTTTATAAAACAGATTTTCTTACATTATTTATATACTTTTTTATTCCATTACAAATACCTAAAGCTAAAAGTTGCCTATAATAAGGAGTTGATAATCTTTTTGCTTCAATCTTATTTGTCAAAAAACCCACTTCTATTAAAGCAACAGGTATTTCACTTCTTAATAAAACCCTAAAAGTGTTTCTCTTAATGCCTCTATTTATAACCGGAATATTTTTATTATTTAAAAATCTTACTATGCTATTCTGTATATTTAAAGCCAGATTTTCAGATAAATCTATATTATTTTTTAATGTCATATCTGCCATTTTTGCAAGCTTTTTATCTTTTTGATTAGAAACAAACAAAAATCCACCACGTCTTGATGGAGGTAAAAAATCACTACTTTTTAAAAAATGTGATTCCACTCCAGAAGCTTTCGAAATACTAGGAACCGCATTAACATGAATAGAAATAAAAAAATCAGCTTTTAATTGGCCTGCCAACTCACTTCTTTCCTTTAAGGTTAAAGTTTGATCACGGTTTCTTGTCAAAAAAGCATTAAATCCGTTTTTTTTTAATAAGTATTTAGTTCTACGAGCAATATCTAAGGCAACATCCTTTTCTTTTAATAAAAAAAAACCTTTAGCACCGGCATCTTGCCCCCCATGTCCCGCATCAACCAATATTCTTAATTTCTTATCATATAAAGTTGGATTCAAATTAATAAGTTTTTTTATACTTTTTGAATGTTTACTTTTAGCCTGTAAAAGCCTTCTTCCTCTATTTTGCAAATTATTTAAATCTTTTTTTCTAAAAAAATCTATTATCAATCTTGCGGGATCTTCTAATTTATTCCAACGAATCAAAATATCATCACATGCAAAATTAATACGTAAAATAACTCTAGGACTTGGCGTTTTTACTTGTAGCAATTTTACACTTTTAACCAATTTACCCAATTTAGTTATTTCAGTTAAAACTCCCTTTTCCTTAAAATTTTTAATATCCATTGCAGGAAAAATAAGATCTAATTGCTTTTGACCTAAATTCACTTTTTTTTCAAAATATAAAGAATTTTTAAATTCGAAAAATAAATTTGGAGCAAATCTTTTTGTACAAACTTCTACATTTTTTAATGTATTTACAACGGGGCTGCAAATATTAAATAAAAAAGTAAAAAGAAAACTAAAAGTTATTAAATGTTTATTCATGGCTACCCCTTCCCATTTTTTATTCAATTAACACTTTTTTCATGTTTAAATTACTATTTTTTTTTACTAATTGTCAATTAAATATATATTTAATAAAAAAACCCTTATTACTAAATTATTGTAAAAAAAACTAATCTTTTGACTTTTTTCTCATTAAGATCATTATAATAATGATTATAATTAAATTATTAATTTAAAAATGGAGATTAATTATGTTAAAAAATACTCTTTTTTTATCCTTAATTTTAGTAGGAAATCTTTTTTCTATATCAATGAAAAGCAAGATTCAAAAACAAGAAAGGATACCAATGCAAGGATTAAGAAATGGTTCCGGACAAAGAAAAATGGATGGAACCGGACCAAGAGCTCAAGCCGGAAAATGCTTAAAATAAAATAAGATACATTAAAAAAACATAAAAAAAGGTCATTTTTTAATAAAAAATGACCTTTTTTTATGTTTTTATAGAATCTTTTATAAGTTAAACAAACAATTATTTTAACTAAGTTGTAACCTTTGAAAAATAGTAATATTGCCAATAGATAAGGTATTATCTCTGTTCGCCCTGCCATGTCTCACCATCCAGTCTCGCCATCTAGTCTCGCCATAGCTTTAGCGACGGCGGAAGCTTTAGCAACGGCGGAAGCCTTGATGACGGTGAAAGCGTATTCGAACGGTCTTATCGAACGGTTTTCCGTAATTTTTTATTTATATGGATGGCCAAACATCTTCGACTATGCTCAGGACGAACGGGTGGTTGGCTAATTTATAAAAAATAGGAGGTCACAACTTAGGCTTATTTTATTAAATCTAAAAATAAGAAAAATATGAAAATAAAACAAAATATAAGTTTAAAAGAAAAAAACTGGTTTAAAACCGGTGGAACTACCAAATATTACTGTGAACCCAAAACAGAAAATGATTTTAAAATTGCATTAAATTTTGCAAGCAAAAATGAATCGAACATTTTTATCTTAGGAAAAGGCGCGAATATATTAGTAAGTGATAATGGCTTTGATGGACTCACAATTTGCCCACAAAATAAAAATATCAAGATTGATAATAATACAATAACAGCTGATTCGGGAGTCGAAATACAAGAACTAATTGATTATTCTCTTAATAACAATTTAATAGGCTTAGAAGATTTTAGCCATATACCTGGAACAATTGGTGGGGCAACATATATAAATATTCACTACTTTGATAAATTTTTAAGTGATTTTTTAATTAAAGCAAAAGTTATAAATAAAAAAACTGCAGAAATAATTGAAATTAATAAAGACTGGTTTAATTTCGGTTATGATCAATCAACTTTACAAAAAAAAGAATATTATTTAATAAATGCTACTTTTAAATTAAAAAAAGTAAATGAAATAAAAACAGCTTACGCAAAAGGCAGAAGAGATGAAATAATCAGATATCGCAAAAGACAATATCCTAATCAAAATACGTGCGGTAGTTTTTTTAGAAATTTTCATGAAAATGAAGTAGATTTAATTATAAATAATAAAAAAATGACTTTTGTTGCATATTATCTTGATAAATTAGGAATAAAAGGAAATCTACAATTTGGTAATGCTCAAATTTCATATAAACACGCAAACATGATAATTACTAAAAATAATGCAAAAAGTTCCGACGTAATTCAACTTGCAAAAAAAATACAAAAATTAATGCTTGATAATTATGGAATAATTCCTTTTGCTGAATGTCAATTTATTGGTTTTAAAGATTGCCCTTTATTAAATTCTAATTACAAACAACACCGGAACAATTATAGTCTCCTTCCTCATCAACCTTCAAATGAGCATAAGTCGGTTTATAAATAATACCATCTTCCTCAGGATAATATATAGACGTACTAATAATTAAAAATATTCTATTTTTTTCTAACTCACAAAAACCACAAGATGGTTTTTCTAAATTTTCTAATTTCAAACCTTCTTCTTCACCAAATTCAATTTGTTTAGGCATACAATGATCATGCCCTTTAAAAAGGGCTTCTATTTTATATTCATCCATTAAACTAAGAATATCTTTTGACGGATAGCAAATACCCCGACCTAAAACTCTTTTAATCTTTGAAACAAAAGGAGAAATATCATTCCATAAAAAAGGAGACATCGGCATTATTGAAGAACAACTAAAAGATTTAAAATAATTATGTTCAGAATCCTTTAAAAATTTTTTAAATTCAAACTCGCCATTCCAACCACCATGACTAAAAAAAAAATTTTTTCCATCTATTTGGAAACAATAAGCTTCTGGCAAAAGGTCAAATAAACAAAGAAATTTCCCATAAAGTCTTACAAAAAAATTTATATCAATAGATTTATAAAATAACTCTTTTCCAAAACCATACCCAACACTAATACTATAACTTTCGTGATTTCCTTTTAAGACAAACACCGATTCTTTATTTAAAATCTTTAATAAAAATATAAATAAAATCAATTCTAAAGATTTATTACCTCTATCAACAATATCTCCTAAAAATAAAATTTTATAATTTTTCTTTAATTTTAATTGATCATTTAAAATACCTTCCGATATTAATTTTCTTATTATGTAAATAAAATCAAAATAATTACCATGCAAATCCCCAACGATAATAAAATTATTAAAATCATAAACTTTATTAATAATAGTCTTTGAAATAAAAAAAGAATTATCTAAATTTTGAAAATATCCATCTATTAATTCAGACTCAATATCTTCATCCTTAGCATTTTTGAAAAAGTTAAAAACACTTTCTTTAACATTAATATAAAAAGGAACTTCTTTTTCAAACCATCGAGAAGAATCATATAAATCTTCACTTAAAATAGTTAAAAAATTATTCAAAACTTTTTCTGTAAAATTTCTAAAAACTTTTTTTTTAAAAATTCTATTTTTACCTGTAGCAGATAAACAATCATTTATCTCTTCAAATTTTTTAAATCCATAATCATCTAAAGATTCTGTTTTAGTAAAAATAATAATAAAAACAAATAAAAATAAGCTAAAAAAGCTTTTTATATTAAATCTCATCATTTAAAATTTTTTCCCTATATCTTTTCATTAACTCAATCATAAAATAAACATTATGAATGGTTGCTAAAATTAAACCTGTAATCTCTTTAGCTTTAAACAAATGACACACATAAGACAAAGAATATTTTTGACACACAGGACACTTACAATTATTTTCTATGGGGCCAAAATTATTTACATTTCCACTCTTTATAATTCTCATGGTTCCCTTTTTGGTAAAAACAAGACCGTGTCTTGCACAACGGGTTGGATGAGAACTATCAAAAGTATCAACCCCCAAAGGGACTATTCCTTTTATAGATTCTAAGTCTCCTATTCCTAATAAATGGTTTGGTTTATCTTCCGGTAAATTAGGCATTAAAAACTTTAGCATTTCAAACATTTCAAATCTATCTTTACCAACACTACCACCAATAGCAAAACCATCAAAGTCTAATTTGGATAAATAATCACAACTTTTTTTACGTAATTCTTTATCAACACCACCATGTAAAACAGCATATAAAGCTTGGTTATTTATATTTTTTTTGTGTTCTTCTAAAGATCTTTTCTCCCATCGATGAGTTCTTTGTAATGAACGCATCAAATATTTTTTATCCGCATGATATGGTAAAAGCTCATCAAAACTTACAATTATATCTGCACCAATTTCTTTTTGTGCCTGTATTGATGTTTCAGGAGTTAATAAAATTTTAGAACCATCTCTATATGAACGGAATAAAACACCCTCTTCATTAATTTTTACAATAGAATTATCGTGTTTTTTTTGCCCTTTACTTTTTAATTCTTGAGCAACTCCACCATAAGCAAGACTAAAAACTTGAAATCCACCCGAATCAGTAATTATTGGACTTTTGCGATTTGCAAACTTATGTATACCTCCAGCTTGAGCTATTAATTTCGAACCTGGATGTAATAAAAGATGGTAAGTATTTGCAAACATTAATTGTAAACCGAGCCCATCTAAAGTTGCATTATCTAAAGCTTTTAATGTTCCATTTGTTCCAACTGCAACAAAACCGGGGGTATCAATTATTCCATGAGGAGTATAAATTTTTCCAACTCTAGCTCTAGATTTTTTAGATCTGTGTATTATTTCAAATCTAAAATGAGTAAGTAATATATTTCTATTTAAATCTTTATTAAATATCTTTTCCATTATCAATAATTTTTCTTTTTAAAAACTTTTTATATAAACCAATAAATGGTATAGCTAAAAAAATAACTAACAATTTTAAAGCAAAACTTACAAACATTACTTGCCAAACGGAACCAACTATTCCATAAAGAGCAGTAAAAACAAATAAAATCGTATCTAATAATTGTGTAAAGACTATAGATATAAAATTTCTTAAAAATAAGTATTTACTGTCAAACTTATATCTCAAATACTCATAAAATTTATTATTAAATAACAATGCAATAAAATAAACAGCTATTGATGAAATTATTATTCTTGGCGCAAACTTAAATATTCCTTTAAAAAAAGCTTGAGAATTATCAAAAACTGCAGGAATATATAAAATATGCATTTGAGACATTAACAAATAAAAAATCATACTAAAAAAACTAATATATAAAGCCTTTTTAGAAAAATTTTTACCATAATATTCTTGCAATAAATTTAATCCTAAAATACTACCTACAATAAAAGTATCAGCACACGTTGCATTGAAACCAAAAATCTTTATTTGTTTTATAACAAACAAATTGGCCAACACAGCCTGTAAAGCCACTAATGCAACCAATGCACTTTTATTTATACGTAGAAACAACAAAGTTGAAATAATAATAAATATGATTTGTAAAAAAAATATTAACTCATTCATAATAATGAATTATAAACAAAAACAATAAATTTTACTAAAGGCACCTTTTCTATTTGAAAAAAATAGTTAGTATCATTTTAATTTGTAATCTAGATGCTATAATTACTAAATACTGATGATAATTAAGTATTTTATTATTAATAATTCAAGGATTGGTCAATGTCATCAAACAAAGTAACATTAGAAAAAATAGTATCTTTGTGTAAAAGAAGAGGTTTTGTTTTTCAAAGTGCTGAAATATATTCCGGTCTTAATGGGGTATATGATTTCGGACCATTGGGAGCAAAATTAAAACAAAACATCAAAAATTCTTGGATTGATTTTGTAAATAAGGCTGAAGACGAAATTGTTTTTTTAGACGGTTCCATCTTAGGCGCTCAAGCAGTTTGGAAAGCATCCGGTCATACTGATAATTTTAGTGACCCTTTAGTAGATTGCCAAAATTGTAAAAAAAGATTCCGAGCCGATGATATTGATCTTGAAAAAGCTTGCCCAGCATGCGGAGTCAAAAAATGGACAGACGTAAGACAATTTAAATTAATGTTTGAAACTGAACTTGGAGCTGTCTCTGATAAATCCAACATTGCATATTTAAGACCTGAAACAGCTCAAAGTATATTTGTAAATTTTAAAAATGTAATGAATTCTTCTCGAGTTAAAATACCTTTCGGTATAGCACAAATAGGTAAAGCTTTTAGAAATGAAATAACTCCAAAACAATTTTTATTCAGAATGCGTGAATTTGAACAAATGGAATTAGAATTCTTCTGTAAAGAAGAAAATGCAGAAAAGTTTTTTAATAAATGGGTTGAATTAAGAATTAACTATTTTAAAAAACTCGGTTTAAATTCAGAAAAAATAAGAACACGTCCTCACGAAAAAGATGAGCTTGCACACTATTCAAAAAGTTGCGTAGATGTTGAATATAATTTTCCATTTGGTTGGAAAGAGCTTGAAGGTATTGCTTATAGAACCGATTATGATTTAAAACAACATGCTAAACATTCTGGAAAAGATCTTTCTGTTTTTGATCAAGAAACCGGAGAATCTTATTATCCTCATGTAATAGAATGTTCGGTTGGTGTTGATAGATTATTTTTAACTATACTTTTTGATGCCTATACTGAAGATGAAATTGAAGGTGAAAAAAGAACCAGCCTAAAACTACATCCTCAAATAGCACCTATAACCGCCGCAATTTTACCTTTAAGCAAAAAACTTTCTAACAACTGTAAAAATATATATGAATCATTAAAACAAAAAGGTTATTCTATTCAATTTGATGACTCCGGCTCTATTGGAAAAAGATACAGACGTCAAGACGAAATTGGAACTCCCGTTTGCTTTACATTCGACTTTGATAGTGTTCAAGATAATAAGGTAACAGCAAGAAATCGTGACACTTTAAAACAAGAAAGAATATCTATAGATCAAGTTGAAAATTATATAAAAAATTTATTAGAAAAATAAAAAAATGAGAATTATAAGAAAAACTTATGACTGGATGGGAAGTAAGGTATATTCAAAATATTCTGATTTTTGGCTATCAGCATTATTTTTTATAGAAGCTGTATTTTTTATACCGGTAGATCCAATTTTAATTTTATTTTGTGTTCACAATAATAAAAAATCAATTAAATATGCAACAATAGCAACTATTTCTTCTGTTGCAGGAGGAGTATTTGGTTACACAATAGGAAGCTTAATGTGGCAAAGTATTGGCATAAAGCTTGTAAGTTGGTTCATCAGTCCGCAAGCATTTAACACTGCGATTTATAAATATAAATTATATCAAAACTGGGCAGTTTTAATTGCAGGATTTACCCCCTTGCCATATAAAGCAATAACATTATCTGCAGGATTTTGCAGATTACCGATCATTCCTTTTATTATATTTTCTTTTATAGCCAGAGGCGCAAGATTTTTTTTAATAAGCATTGCAATCCGTATCTGGGGTCCTCAAATAAAATATTTTATTGACCGTTATTTTAATCAGTTGGTAATATTATTTACAATTGTTTTAATAGCCAGTTTTTGGCTATTAAAATAAAATAACTAAAAAAACAGAAAATAAGGATTATTATGAAATGTACAGTAATTGGTCTTGGTAGATTTGGTTACCAACTTGCCGTTTCTCTTGCTGATCAAGGAATGGAAGTTATGGCTATTGATAGTAATGAAGCAATTATTGCATCTATAAGAGACAAAGTTACTCAAGCAGTATGCTTAAGAGTAACAGATGAAGAATCATTATTAACTTTAGGTATTGAAGACATGGACACAGTTATTGTTGCCATGGGAGAAGATTTTGCTCAATCAATTTTAATAACAGCATTACTAAAAAAACACTTAAACGTTAAAAACGTTATAGCAAGAGCCGTAAGCAGAATTCACGAAAACATTCTAATGCTTGTAGGTGCAGATAGGGTCGTATTTCCTGAAAGAGATTTAGGTATAAAACTTGCAAATAACTTAAGTTTTTCTTTAATTGAATTTTTCCAAGTAACAGAAAAATTTGCTATTACAGAAATAAGAGCTCCTAAAAACTTTGTTGGAAAGACAATATCCGAACTTCAACTAAAAAAATCAAGACAAGTTTCTTGTATCGGTGTAAATAAGGATGATGAAATAAATCTTATCAGTCCTGACTATGTTGTTCAAGAAAATGACTTACTTCTTTTTGCTGGAAAAAATGAAAAATTAGCAGATTTAGCTAAAGAAAAAGAATCAGAATAAAAAAATATTAATATTTTATTAAAAAATTCTATTAAAAGTGCATTTTAAATCTAAAAATGCACTTTTTTAATATTATATCTCCTCAAAACACCCATTTTCTATTATAATTTTTTTTTGATACAATCCATAAATATAATTACTATCTGTTAAGTTTTTATAAAAATGGAGGATTTTATGAAAAAATTATTTAAAAAACTTATCTTAAGTGTATTTACAATTTCATTATTAATGTCAAATCAATTAAGTTCAATGAGAACAATAATAGTTGATGAAGGAAATGGTGCGGAAGAAGAAATCGTGTATATTCCAGCACAACCAGTTATTCCAGTTCAACCAGCAATAACTGTTCAACCAGCAATAACTGTTCAACCAATTACCACTACCAATAATAAATTAAAAAAAACACTTATATATCTAGCTGCTACATATGCTGCAATTGAACTTGGTTACATAGAATATGATAAATTACCATATGGTGTTCAAGATTATTTAGAATTTATGACACCAGAAATAGTACAAAATCTATTAAAAAAGATAGTTATTGAGCCAGAAACATTTACACTATTTTGGAATAAATCTTGTGAACTTCTTGGATTAGCAAAAGATAAATCTTTTGGTTTAGCTAAAAGTGCTTTCAATAAAATATTTAACAAAGAAATTTTTAGTAAGGCAATTGATGGAATTAAATCTATTTATGATAAAATTTATGATACAGCTTATGATAAAATTTATGATACAGCAAAAGGTGTTGAAAAAAAATTAATAGATGGTAGTAAATTTATTGGAAAATGGTTTGTATCCAAACTAAAGCCTTAAGCTAAAATAACCGAAGCATCAGTAAACAGAGATCCATCAAAATATTTTCCAAAATGCATCAAACTAAGAGATGAATGTATTGAGAAATTTGATGGTGGGTGGTCCGACACATGGTGTAAGAAATGCCGTTTTCTCATACCAAAAGCATGTCTTTATTACTTCTCTATATGCGACTAATAAAAACATTATTTTAAAAGTAAAAAAAAGGGCCGGTAAAAAATTACCGGCCCTTTTAATTTTTAAGCAATCAATTAAATTGATTCTATTCTAATAACAGTTGCAGGTTGTCTGTGACCTTTTTTTGTTCTTTGTTTTTTACGTCGTTTGTGTCTGAAAACAATGACCTTTGGTCCTTTTGTTTGTTTTACAATGCTAGCAGTTAACTTTGCACCTTCAATAAAAGGCTTACCAAATTCAAATTTACCATCTTCAGTTTTTCTAAATAAAACCTCAGTAAATTCTATTTTATCACCATCATTTCCATCTAATTTTTCTACAGCTATAGTTTTTCCAGGTATAGCTTGATATTGTTTGCCACCAGTTTGGAAAATCGCATACTGCTTGAATGTTTTGATATTTTCCATTTTTTAATCAGCCTTTCATGCACAAACTCAAATTTATATTTAATTTTTTTACTAAACGAACGGTATATATATTGTAACAAAAAAGATTTTACTGTCTACAACAGACTGCCTATAAATAAGAAATAAATAAAACCAAGTTACACATGGAAAATATTTTCCATATGTAACTTGGTTTAAATATTAAACTAAAAAGGTAAATCATCTTCAAATGGTTTTTCATCTTTAAAATCAACTTCACCGGAAGAAGATTCTTTTTGGTTATATTCTTCTTCTGAAGTATTTTGATTAGATGAAGCTCCTTTTGTATGTTTTTCTGCTATTTCTTCTATTTTATTTGCAGAGGCGACAACTTCGTCTGTTGAAACAGATTGAGAAGCTGGTAAAAAAGTAACTCTATCTGCAGTTATTGAATGTTTACTGCGTTTTTGACCATCAGCATCTTGCCAAGTATCAAACTTTAATCTTCCTTCAATAAGAACAGCGCTACCTTTTCTTAAATATTTACTTGAACTATCAGCTTGAGCACCCCAAACATCAATATCAACAAAACAAACTTCTTGAACCATAGTTCCTGTTTGCCTGTTTTTAAACTGCCTATTTGATGCCAAACTTAACTTACAAACCGATTGCCCGGAAGTTAATTGCTTATGTTCAGGATCTCGGGTTAAATTACCCATCATTATTACACGATTAAAACTTGCCATATATTATACCTGCCCATAATTGTTGTGAAATTGTTCTAAAAGACAATTTAGTTCCTCATCCTTCTCAAATTCCAGTTCTATACGTGATCCAAATCTTTCTAAATATTTTCCTACATCTTCTTTAACTTTCATAGAATTATTCATTAATCTAACCCATTCCCCGCTTGCTTCTTCGTTCTTCACAAAACTTTTTAAAAAGCCTTTAATAAGCTTAATCTTTTTTGGTGTAACTTTTTCAATTAAGTTAAAACCTTTCTCCATTGAATTATTTATTTTATTTAAATAATCGGGTAAATCTTTAACAAGTTTATCTATTTTTTCTTCGTCAAGATCAAGGTTCTCAATACTTTCAAAAATAGAATTCCAAAAATCTTTTAAAAAAGATTTTTGGAATTTATTTTCTCTCAAATTTATTTGTTTTTTATTTTCTCTCAAATTTAAATATAAAGAACTTCCCGCTCCAGCAATAACTCCAGCAGCTGTTCCAACTAAAATTGGTTTTAAATTACTATTTTTTTCTTTTACTTCAATTTCTTTTGCTTGTAAATTATTCAAAGAGGATAAAGAAAGAGTTAATAATAAAATAAAACCTAAATTCTTTTTTGCCATATTTTTTCCTTTTCAATAAATATTAACATAAAATATCAACATAAAAACATTTACTTAAATTCCTGCAAATTAAAAAACAATACTATATATAAAAATAAAAAAATCAAATAAAATTATGAACAGAGATTGTTTTTAATTTGATTCAAATCTTTTTTTATATTTTTATAAAAATTATTTTGTTTAAAAAAACTCTCATAAATTGTTTTTACATGTTCAAAAATTAAATCTACTTTACAATCACCTTGAATAAATTCTTTATAAATAGGTTTATTTAAAAATAAATTGGGCAACCCCATATATTCAACATTCACAACCATTTTTGCTAATAAATATGTAATCCAAGAAGTTTTATAAAAAATAACAGAGGGAATTTCCAGTAATGCTAACTCTAATGTTATTGTTCCCGGTTTTGTAATAGCTAATATGCTTTCTTTTAAAGCCTTTATCTTTTCATCTTCGCCAGCAACTAAAAAAACATCCTGACCATGATTATATAAATTATGTTTTCTTAATTGTTTTTCTAAAAAATTTGAATCGATAGAATCAGCAACCGGTAAAACTATTTTCATATTTGGATAAAGTAACTTTACTTTTTTTATAAGCCTTGCAAAAAAGGGAAGTAATTTCTTTATTTCTTGCTTTCTAGAACCCGGTAAAATTGCAATTTGATTTTTAACTTCAAGGTTATCATTTAATAAATATTTATTTAACTTTGAACATAAAGGATTCCCAATAAATTCAACATTATCAAAACCCTGTTTTTTATACCAATCAACCTCAAAAGGGTAAAGAACAACTAGTTTATCACAATATTTTTTTATTTTTTTTAAACGCCAAGAACCCCAAACCCAAAGCTGGGGTGGCGATAAATAGGTTATTTGAATTTTAGGGTCCAATTTTTTAAGCCTTTTGGCCAACATTAAATTAAATCCCGGAAAATCAACTAAGATAACTTTATTGAAATTATTTTTAATAATATGATTAGACAATTGTTTTAAGAAAGTAAAAATAAATTTTAATTTTCCTAAAACCTCTACAACTCCTGTTATATTTAATTTTTCTATATCTTCATAAATTTTTGCACCAGCGGCTCTTAAAAAAGAGCCGCCAACCGCATCAAATTCAATATTCTCATTTCTTATTTTATTTAAATACCAAGCTCCACTTTGATCTCCAGATAACTCTCCAGAAACAATAAATATTTTATTTTTCATCATTCATATCAAATAACTGTTTAAAACTTTGATATTTCCTTTTTCTTCTATTTCTTAATAAATTTTTAAATCTTTCTGTGGGTTTTAATTTTGGTTGTCTAAAATTATATCTTGTATTTCTTTCTCTTGCAAAAGTAATTCTTACATCATCTTGCTCAGCCAAGACATCTCTTACTGTTTGATAAATATCACTTTCATCTTCAGAAATATCACCCGCATCTTCAGAATCTGAAGCAAACAAACCCCCACCTATTTCAATTCCCTCTTGAGAAGATTCATTTGATGAGGCTTCGGAATCAGAACTAGAATCTTCCAATTCATCACTTTCAAAAAAAATATTAGTTCTTACTACTTCTCTATCTGTGGCAGGTTCCGGATTATCAAAATCATCTTCATTTGGTGTATTTTCTGGAATATCCAAGTTTTGATCCTCCCCACCAACTTTAAAAACATTAGAAGGTTTAAAAGGCTTTGTTCTCGTTGTTGAAAATTGTTCGCAATCCTCATTATCACTTTGTTCAGAAGGATCAACAAGATCTTGCACCGGTTCTTTATCAATAGTTAATTCAGTATTCGGCTTAATAGGTTCAATAGGATTTATAAGATCTTTTTTAGAATCTTTTGATGAATCTTGTTTTAAATGATTTAATCCTAATCCTGCTAAGGCTGCCAAAGTTAAACCGGCAGCAGTCCCAATTTTATGTCTTTTTACAAAATTAGCAGGTTTGCGATAAACAAAATCTAAAAAAGTATTTTTATTTTTTAAATCAGGATTTTTTAATAAAGCTTCGAAAAGATCTAATAATTTTATTGTTCTTCTATAAAAATCATGTTCTTTTTCTGTAATATTGTTTTTTATTTTTTCATTTATTAAAAATCTTAAGCTATTAATTTGTTTTTTAAAATTATCTTTTTCATAAGATTTTAATGTAATATTGGAATCTTTCTCAAATAATTCTGAAAAACTATTTAATAAACCAATAACTTTGTTTATAAAAATTTTATTAGATAAAACTAACTGAGAAACTTCATTAGATAATTCTGTAGTTTCTTCATCTAAAAAACTTATAACCCTATTATTCTCATTAGCTTTAGTTATAACCATGCTACCTTGAGAAGATAAATACGACGAAACATTTGCAAACACATAAATAAATAAAAAAAGTTTTTTTAACATGTTATTCCTCTTTGAAGATTAATATTAAGTATTCTTTTTTAAACAATAATCCTTGTTTAATTTTGTTTGTAAGTTTTTAATTCCATTTAATTGATATTTTAAATTCCGATTAATTTTTTCCATAGTATCCAAACTACTTTTCAACTGGCTCCTACTTGATTTTTTAAAAGGTTTTTTATTATCAATTAAATCTTCAACCTTTCCAAATAATTGCTTCTGAATATCAGATAATTTGATCTGAATTTCCGCAATTTTTTTATTTAGGTCAGCACAGTTATTTAAAGCATTCTTTATATTAATTCCAATATCTTCTTTAATACTAGATTTAGATCTTTGATTTTTCTGTTTCACTGATGAAACTATGAAATTTTTTGAAAAAATATTTTCACTTAAAAACAAACTTATAAAAAATATAAAAATTAGTGAAAAAATACATTTTTTCATAAAACACCCCAACAGATTATTAAGGTTATCAGTTGTAACTGATAACCTTAAGCTTTAACTGTATTTATTTCTTATAAACCTTATCCATGTTACGTGCTAATTGATGTATAAATTGACGAGGATATCCGCCCAACCAATAATTTTTTCCAACATCCTTTAAAGAGTTCAAAATTATATCCCTAGTTTTCTTTAATTTCGAACCTTTTTTATCTTTAACACCTTCTTCTTTTGATGCATCCGTATCTTGATTTTTAACATCTTTCAATGGTTCTGCAACTAAATTAACATCTCTTAAATCACTGTCAGATGTATTAGAATCCAAATTAACATCTGTATTATTATTGATGATATCTTCGCCTTGAACATCAGTATTATTTTGTTCATCAGTATTATTCTGTTCAGAAGTATTCTCAATAACATTTTCGTCATTATTTAACTCATTAGAAACAGTATTCTCTATATTTGAATCCTGATTATCAAAATCTTCATCGTCTATAAATGTATTTATAGTATTGATAGCATCATCTATAGAATTAGTATTATCTTCTAAATTATTTAAATTAATATCTTGATTATTTATATAAAGCCTTATCAAATCACTTAATAAAAAAATCTTTTCTTTTAATTCTCTATTCAAACCTATTATGGATTCATCAGAATCTAATAAAATTTTTAAATTTTTAACATTCAAAGATAAAAGCTCTAATTTTTCTTCTTTTGTTGCCGTAGAATCTTTTAATAATTCACACAAACACCAAAATGACTCCTCAAATTTTTCTAACTTATTTCTTTCAGAATTCAAATCTTCTTTAAGCTCTCTTAAAAGATTTAAAAATTGAGATTTATCAATTTCTTGTTTAGAATCATTTGTTAAATTTTTTTCAACTTTTTTATCTTGCAAAGTATCATCACACTGCACATTCGAAATACTAAAAATCAAAAAAATTAAATATATTAATTTAAAATGAAGATTTCTTGAAATTTTATACATAAAAGCCCCTCTAAATATAATGTTTAATAAACAAAAACAACCACCCCATTATGAATAAGCTCAAAAAGCATAACAAATAAGGCGAAAAAAGCTAACACTTCTTTCGCCTTATTTGTTTAAATAAAAATTTATTATTAAATTAAATTTTTATTTTATAAATTAAGTTAAGATCAATTCTTAAAATTAATCTGTCTTATTTTTTCTATTTTTTCTCATTTTATTAATTCCGCAAACAACACCTGTAGTACCCAAAACAGATGCCGCTCCGATTATTCCATATTTAGCATATTTATTATCTTTTATTTTTACATATAATTCATTGCATTTATCTTTAGCTTTTTGCTTCCAATTACTTTCTACTTCTGTTTGACTTTGAGCATTTACTGCAACACTAAAAGATAAAGTAGCAATAAAAAGAATAACTTTTTTCATAACTTAACTCCCTCTATATAAAAATAAAAATTAAAATAGCTTTATTTTTTATACCATACTATAGAAAAAAAATAATAATTCAAAGGGGATCAATCTTTTTTAAAAAAGTATTTCAGTCCGATTTTTATATATTGCAAAAAAGCCATTATAGAAAATACAACTAAAAGAGTAAGTAAACTATAATATGTTTTAGCCGGAGCCCAATTAAAAAAATTACATATGAAAAG
>WJLJ01000090.1 GCA_014728525.1 Candidatus Babelota bacterium
AAAAAATAACAAATCATTTTAAAAATCAAATCATCTTGATCTTTACAACTAATTTTGCTGAAAATGTAATCTAATAAACCTATTATCAGTAAAAACTTATCTTTTTCTTCTTCACTTTTTTCAAATAATTTTTCTATAAAAGAAAAATCTCCATCCTTTATAAAAGACAATAATAATTTATCAACTTCTTTAGACAAGGTAAAACTTTTATTAAATAAAAATTCTATTAAAGAATCTATATGACCACTTAAATTTTCCAACTTTTTTTCTTTATATTTTTTAAAGTTAAAATTCTTTTTTTCTAATGCAATAATTAAATCTTTATCTATAATTAATTTAGAATCAGACTCATTAAAAAAATTTTTTTCAAACCAATAACCTGAATCTTTTTCTTTATAAAAGATTTTTTCAAATCTCTGATCTACTATTACAATATAATTTTTTCCCTCTGAATCAATAAAATTATTAACTCTTATACTTTTTTTAGATTTATCTTCTCTATAAAAAAGTTTTTCTAAATTATTAATAGAATAATGGGACTTGGCTCCTTTTACAGAAGAAGTCAACTTTATTTCTTTTATAAAAAAATATTTATATTTAAATACGCTTGGAAATACAAACACAGTATTAGAACAAACATCCAATTCAATAGACGTTTTTATATTATTACATCGAACAATTACCCAGTCCTTGTTTTTTTTTATTTTAATATTTTTTTTCTTAGAAATATCAGAAGGCAATACAAAAACACTATCTGTTAAATTAAGAAACTTAAATTCTTCGGAAAAAGAATCAAAATAAATTGGATAATTTTTAATATTAACTAAAATCCCAGAAAACACTTTTTTTAAGAATTTATTTTTATCAACACAAATAAAAAATTTTAAATCCAAAAACTTTTTTCTTAAATCTGAATAAGATTTTTCATCCTCGAGACTCAATAAACAAAGAAAATTTATAGCTTTATTTAAATATGATAAATCAGACTTATCTTTTAAGAAATCATTCATAAATTGAAAAAAATTAGCATAATTCCTAAGATTCACAAATGGAAAAAATTTGTCTTTTAAATAACATTTTTCTCTTTTTTTTAAATACCAAATATCCTTTTTTGAAAAATCCGGCAAAAAACAATTTAACGCGAAAATAGAAGTATCATTTAACATTGATAAAAATAAAATATCAAAAATACTCCCCTTACTCTTTATTGTTTTCATATAATCAGTAATAATCTTAGAATTTCTTCCTCCGGCAAAACAACTATTGATAATTAAAAGTTTAATTCTTATTGGCACTGATATCAATTCATCTTCAAATTTTTTATTATGCAAAAATTCTAATAATTTCTTAAAAATAGAAATTCCTAAACCAGCAACTTGCCTTTTATAAACCCCATGTCCCACACAAAAAACAATTTCTGTCGGAATTCTTTCTAAAATGGATGTTAAATTTTTAATATCTGTTATATTATTTTCTTCTTTTTTATATCTTTTTTCTTTAAAAATTTTTGTAGGAATTTTTATAAAATATTTTTTTAAAATAGATTTATCATACTCAGTTAATTCAACGTTAGGTACAATCAAATAAAAATCAGAATTTTCATAACCTTTCAAAGCATAAATTTCCCAAATATTTAAATTAAAAAGTTCACTTGCAAATGAAAAAATCATTCCCCCCAATAATAATTCACCATTTAAATCCTTCCTATTTTTAAGTTGCTTTATACACTTATCACTTGATAATTTTTTATCACTAGAATCTTTTTTTAAACCAACTTCATTGAAAAATTTCAAATAAACTTCTCTTATTTCTTTTGCCGCTTCAAAATATTTAAAATTATTATCAATATAATATACTATATTTCTTAAAACCAAATCTGAAACAATTATAGAAAAATTATTATTAGCAGCACTAACTAAACAATCTCCAAAATCCTTACTAATACAACCAACTCCATCTTTTTCAGAATTATCAATAAAAATCATAATATTTTTAAAAATTGAATTAGCACAGTTTTTATCATAACCAGCATAAGTTTTATGAACAAAACCAAAAACTAAACATAAAAAAAACAATAACTTAATTCTTAATTTATTAAACATAAAAAATCCAATAAAATATACCAACTAACTAAAACATTCATTAGCAAATACGAGAAAATTGTTTACAAATATCAATATTCTACACATATAACACTATACAACAAATTTTAAATACGAAAAAACGCCATATATATAATAAAAATAATGATTTTTTATAAAAAAATTTTTAAATCATATTAAATTATTCTATATAATTATCTAAGTTGTGACCTTCAATTTTTATAAATTGATCAACCACCCGTTCGTCCTGCCGTGCCTCGCTAATGCTTGGTTACAAACAAAAAACTGCCGCCAAAGCCGTTGTCATGACTCCATCTAAACTCATTCTTGTATGACCAAATTCTTTAACTTTAATTTTTTTCAATGTGTCATCACAAATACAATATGCTATAATGAGTCGTGTTTCCATCATACTTTCCTTTAATTATTACTTGTTTTTATAGAAAGTATGCTCTGGAGACACATTTTTTACAAATTTCAAAGAACGCAACTTAAGTAATTTATAATTAAATCAAATTTTTCAAAAATCAGTATATCTGGTCTATCATTTATCTAATTTTTAAAGTATTGACTATTTGTATTTAAAAGTCTTAATTTATTAATGAAATAATAAAAATTTCAAAATCTAGGGCGGGGAAAGGGAAAACAAATGAAAAACAAAAAATTCATTTCTATGCTTGCATTTTTGTTTTTTACAAATATTTACAGTCAAAAAATAAAAATTGGACTCTTCGATACAACAAACATAGAAAAATATAAATATAAAAATTTTATAGATGTTTCAGAATCTGCTGGATTTGAAGTAGATTACAAATCTTTTATTAAAATCATAGATAATGAAAAGAAATTAAATTTATCACAATATGACGGAATAATTTTTATCGTTGGAATAGAATTTTTAAAAGGTATTGCAAACAATTCAAAAGTTTCTTCTAAAATTCTAGAAATTATAAAAATTTTTGGAAAACAAAATAAACTAATAGGATTAGCATTACCTTCAATTGGAGGAAACAAAATAATTAATAAGGCAAATTTATTTGCACCAATATTCAATGCAATAAATATAAATGTTCTTTCTAATAATTATTTATCAGCAAAAATACCCAATTATATTTCTAATTCTCTTTTTATTCTTCTTAATAATTTTTTAAATATTCCTATGGAAGCAAGAGGATTCTGGTATCATACAACTCTTTCCAGCCCCAGAAAAGGTAAATTTCGATATATAAACCCTGTCAAAACAAAATTTTTTGCAACACTGCCTATAAATAGCATTACAAAAGATCCCACATTACCTTATGGAATTTATTGGTCAAACCCATTTAATAAAAAACAAATATTTATAACAAGTTCTTCGTTGCTTTCTTTTGCCGGTATATCTGAAAATTTTCATGTTTGTCCGACTAATTACAAATTAAGATTGCAAATGCTTAAGAATATTCAAAAAATGATGCAAGAATTAAATACAATTTTAACTATTAAAAAAATTGATTATCAAAAAATAATTAAAAACAATCAAATGGAATTACCTAAATCATTAAAAAAAATAGGTAAATCCATACAAAATAAAGGGGAACATTTTTTTAAAAAAATAGCTTGGATGGATATAAATATTTTTGAAAAAGAAGATGAGGAATCAATAAAAAAACAAAAAAAATTAATTGATAGCATATTATTTTCTAATTCTAATCTCACTTTATGGTTAACACTAAATCCTCATATGTATTATAGTCCTATAGGCAAGAAAAAAAATAATATAAACATGTTTTTAAAATCAATATCAAAATTTACAAAAGCTTTAAAAATTAAATCTGAAAAATTAAATATAAAGACTCCAAAAATACTAATAGGATTTGAGACGGCAAACAATCTATATGCACCGGATTTACCAAAAAATTGTGCTTTTGATATTTACGGTAACAAATATTACGATATCCCAAATCCAATTGATTTTAATTTCTGGAAACAAGAAATAATAAAACCGTTAAAAATATTTTTAAGTAAATGGAAAAACCCAAAAATAAACAACGGAATAAAATTAGGCGGAATGGTCTTAGACTTAGAAATGTATTGCAGAAGAACTTCCAGTACATTTTTGAGTACTATAGGATTTAATTCTAAAAATATAAAAAAATATAACAATAAAGATTTAAACTACATTATAGAAAATAGAGAATTAAAAAAATATTATAATTTTTTAGAAAGACGGGCAGATATTATAGGAAAAAAAATAAAAAGAAATTTTTATAAAATATTTCCTAAAGGAATAATAGCTTGTTATGCGCCAAATATTTCTACAAGCTGGTTTTATAAAAACTTTTATAAAGGATTAAGCTCATCAAAAAAACCAATTCAACTTCTTACATTTAATTCCGAATTTAATTCACATATAAATTGGTTAGAAAAAAATAATATTTTTGCAAAACATTCATCAGTTTTAATGCTTTCAAAAATAAACAATAAAAAAGATTTTTGGTGGGTAGATAAAAAATTAAAACATCATCATGGAGTCTGGTTTAATAAATTTTCAAGGTTCTCAGAAGATATACATAATGAATGGATGTCTATAGAACAATCAAAAATGAATAAAAAAGATCAAAAAGCTTTTTTTAAAATGCTAAGTAATAAATAATAGACAAAACTGAACATATTGTTAAATTTATTTTGTTAGTTTTTGTAAATAAAAAATACAATAAAGGGAGTAACTATGGCAATTGTTATAACTTCGGAAAACTTTGAAAAAGAAATAAAAAATTCTGATAAGCCTGTAATATTAGATGTTTATGCAACCTGGTGCGGCCCTTGCCAATATATGACACCGGTATTCGAAGAATTATCAAAAGAAATGGGTGAAAAATATAAATTTGCAAAATTAAATATAGATGAAGAAAGAGATATCGCAGTTCAATATAATGTCTCTTCTGTTCCAACTTTTATTTTCATAAAAAATAATGAAGTTGTTGGAAGAGAAATGGGATTCATGGAAAAAGATACTCTTAAAAAGAAAATCGAAGAAATTTTAGGATAATTTAATATTCCGTTAAAAAATTTATTTCAAGGCAACTAAGATTATTTAGTTGCCTTGAGTCTTTTTAAAAAACTTTAAGGCTTTAAAATATAAGTCAAATTCCTAGATGTTCCCCAGGCTTTTATAAAATCTTTAAAATTATAAGCTCGCAACATTTTTCTTAATGTAGGAAAAGCCGGATCTATACACAATAAAGCTTTTCTCTTATTATCCCAGCCAACTACTACAACAAAATGCCCGTTATCATAACGCTTGAATCCTCCTTTTAAATAACCTCTAACACTTACAGCAACAGGAATACGTCTTCTTAAAAAATAATATAATTGTTCCATTCCATTTAAGCGCTGTACAGAACAAGAAAGCTTTCCTTTTGATAAATCGAATGCCTGAGCCACATTAAAAGGCCATGCACCATAAATATCCAAATAGCTATCATCGTGAATTTTTGGAGCCATTTTTTTAATATATCCGGATAATTTATTAGAAATCCCCCGGAATAATCTTTTTTTACTATAATAACCCAAAACCATAGCTGTAGAAGTAGGGGAACAAAAATCTTTTGCCCGTTCATGTTTTACACTCCATTGCGAAACTTTTGGAACACCCTTTATAATAGTAGTAGCTTTATTAAAATCTTTTTTTTCAAAAATAAACTTATTCATATCGGCAAGAGAAACAAATAAAGATTTCAAATTTTTTATCTTTGCTCCATTTTGAGCCAAAACTTTTATTCTAAAACCATTAGCCTTTTTATTTTTTTGCATTTCTACGCGAACATGTTTTGTATGAACAAAAGTATTTTTTGTATTTAAAAAAGTTTTTTGATATTTATCTGCCCATTCTGCAATTTTTTGCCAACCGGACCACCTGTTATTATATTTAACACTTACATAAAAAGAATACTTGCCTTTTTTAGGTCTGAAAGCATTCCAAGAAAGAATTAGCTCATTAAAATAATTACTATTGTTCTCAAGCCAAATATAATAATTTTCTTTAATATTTTTATGATGCTTTATAAGCTTAGAATAAAATTGAGAAAAGCTGTTTACCGAATTCTTTTTAGCAACAAAAAGTATTTTTCTTTTTATGTTACCAAATTTCTTATTGTTATTCCTTTTAACAAAAACCTTAGAATTTAAAAAAGTAATAACAAATAAAAATAAAAATAATAATTTTTTCTTCATTTAATAATAAACCCCAAACTCCCATGAATTAAAACATTTATTTACCCACACAAAATTCTGAAAAAACTTTATCTAACATTTTTTCATTAATATTTCTACCCGTTAAACTTGCAACATTTTCTAATATTTGCTTTAAATGATGAGCAAGAATCTCATGTTCTAGGTTAACCAATAATTTTTGTTCTATAAACTTAAAATCATCTATCAATTTTAAAACTAAATTATATTGCCTTCCATTCAACAAAAAAGGTGATTCTAATTTTTCAAAGAGTTTTTGTATTTTATTCTCAATAATAAACTCTAATTTTTGTAACCCTATATTTTTCTTAGAAGAAACCTCTATAAAATCATATGGAAACTCGTTTTTTATGTTATCAACAACTTTTATATCTTGTATATCAATTTTATTTAAAATAAAAATAATCTTTTTATTATAATTTTTAATAATTCTTTTATACACATCAAACTGTTCTTCAGATAATATTTTTGATGAATCCAAAATTAATAAAATTATATCTGAAATTTTAGCCTGCTCAAAAGAAAGGTCAATTCCTCTTTTTTCTATAATATCATTAGTAGATCTAATTCCGGCCGTATCTGTAAGTTGCCAAAAATTACCTTCTTTATATAAACAAGATTCTACAATATCTCTTGTTGTTCCGGCAATATCTGTAACAATGGCCCTGTCTTTTTTCAGAATAGCATTAAACAATGTAGATTTTCCAGTATTAACTCCACCCAAAAAACAAATCTTTATTCCGTCTTTTATTAATTTTTGTTGATTAAAATTTAATTTTAAAAGATTTAGCTGATCTAAAATATTTAAAACTTCTTGTTTTATTTGATTGTTAATATCAAGATCTTGTTGCTCTTCTTCAAAAAATTCAAGGCTTCCTTCAACAAGAGATAATAAATAAAATATTCGCTCTTCTATTTGATTTATAAAACCGGAAAGCTCTCCTTTTAATTGCGACATTGATTTTTTTAAAGCAAGCTCGGTTTGTGCATTTATTATTTCGTTTATTGATTCTGCCTGAACTAAATCAA
Organism: Candidatus Babelota bacterium; assembly: GCA_014728525.1. Classification (GTDB taxonomy): domain Bacteria; phylum Babelota; class Babeliae; order Babelales; family UASB340; genus WJLJ01. The sequence goes on from WJLJ01000090.1 coordinate 7,362, forward strand.
TTTTCTTATTTAAAAATGCTCGCTGCGTAAATTCACCTCTTTCCGCTAATCTAGCACCTGCAGATATAGCTAACTCCATTATCTTTTGAATAATAAATTGATTATTATGGCAACTTATCTCTATAGTATCTTGGCCGGTAAATGTTTTTGGAGCACGCATTGCAAAAAATAAAACCTCATCTACAACAACATTTCCATCAACAATAAAACCATGATTAATTGTATGAGTTTTTACGCAAGTAATAGGTTGTTTTGATGATAACTTGCAAATTTTAGAAATAAGCTCAAAAGCGTTAAAACCACTCACACGTAATAGAGCAATTGCACCACTGCCTTTTGGAGTGCATTGTGCAATTACCGATTCCTGATCTTTTGTAAGTAATTTGTTAGCTACCTTTGTCATCTTTAAGTTTTCTTGAATGAATAATTAAATAATAATTTGAGAATTTCTTTTTATATTTTCTTTTTAAGAATTGCATCAAAACATTGGATAAACTTATAAAAAACATTTTTTCGTCTTCATTGTCTCTTAAAATTCTTCTATTTAAATGAATATTAAGCATTTTATTTTCAGTATCAATAGTAAAATCAACTTTAAAACCCATTATTTTTAAGATATCCTTGGTCCAATTTTTTATATCGTTTACCAATTCCTTTTTCCACATTTCATGATCAACCCTATCTTTTTTTGAATATTCGTTTTTTTTACTTCTTTGATGTTTTTTTATATTGTCTTTTTTTACTTTACGAATTTCATCTACTTTTTCTTTATCTGTCCTAAATTTAGGGTTATACGAAAAAGAAATAACAGCAGGGCTTTTTAAAATACCTAAAAAATTCCTAACTTCATTGCTAAGAACTTTGACCGTAAACTCATATGGCTTACCTGAAATATCCCAAGCTTTATCAATAGCTTTGGCAACGGAAGATTCTTCTTGTAAGAGAGATTTCATTTAAAAAATCCTTATATTAATAAATATTTTAACAATTTCAATAGTAATTTTGCCTTTTATATAGTGTAAAATGCAACAAAAAAATAAACAATCGGGTTAAGAAAATAAAAAAGCAAAGAACCTATAAAATATAGGATAAAATGGAGCGGGAGACGGGATTTGAACCCGCGACCCTTGCCTTGGCAAGGCAATGCTCTACCACTGAGCTACTCCCGCGACGTCAATAAACGATAATTATGCTAAAATTTAGCCATAAAAAAAAATTATGTCAACAAAGATTGAATCTAAAAGTATCAAATAGAAAATATCCTAAATTAAATACAAAACAATTTTTCTTTATGAAATTATAAAAAAAAGCTACTTGTAACTTTTATAGGATAAAGGCAATATAAATATACTATTTAACAAATAAAAAATGGATTATTTGATGGAAAAAAATGTATTAAATTTTACTCTAAAACAATTAGAAACAAAAATAACAAAATTAAATGAAAAAAAATTTAGAGCCCAACAAATTTTTGATTGGATTTATAAAAAAAATATTTTTGATTTCGAATATATGTCTAATATACCAAAAAGCTTAATAGATAAACTGAATATTGAATTAGACATAACATTGCCCAAAATTATAAAAATAAATACATCCAAGATTGATAAATCAATTAAATTTTTATTGGAAACAAAAGATAAAAATTTAATTGAATCTCTTGCAATTCTAGAAAACAAAAGAGTAACATTATGCATATCCTGTATGATAGGATGCCCATTAAAGTGTAAGTTTTGTGCAACAGGAACAGAATTAAAATTTAAAAGAAATTTAGATGCATCAGAAATTATAGGTCAATACATAACCATAAATAATTTTTTGAAAGAAAAAAACATATTTGGAAATATTAATAATGTTGTTTTTATGGGAATGGGTGAACCGTTTTTAAATTTAAATAATATAGAAAAGTCTATAGAAATATTTACTCATAAAAAAGCGTTAGATTTATCCAAAAAAAAATTGGTCATTTCAACGTCAGGGGTAGATAAGGGACTTTCTGACTTCATAAACAAATTTAAAATAAAATTGGCAGTATCTATTCATTTTCCTACAAACGAACAAAGATCACAATTCATGCCCATAAACAAAAAAGTTCCTTTAGAAAAACTAATAACAGAATTAAAAAAAATAGATTTAAAAAAAAGAGAATATATAACAATAGAATATTTGATGATTGAAAAAATTAATGATACCTTATTCCACGCGGAAAAATTAAAAAGTTTATTAAAAGGTTTAAAAGTTAAAGTTAATTTAATACCATATAACCCAACTAAAATGTTTTTTGCCAAACCTTCCAGCGAAAAAAGAATCAATAAATTTGCAAATTATTTATTATCAAAATCAATTTTTGTAACAGTAAGAAGAAGTAAAAGCAAAGATGTGACCGGAGCATGCGGTCAATTTGCATTAAAAAATAATGGTGTAAGCCTGCTAAAATAGCAGGCTTTTTTTTATAAAAAGAAAGTGAAAAATGGATATAAAAACCCTTTCTATTCCTTTATTATCAGATGCAGGAATTAGTGCAGAATTTACAGCAAAATTTGCTCTTTTTTTGGTAATATTGCTTCTGACTACCATAGTATTTGGAAAACTATTAAAATTTTTATTCAAATTACCAATCGTAGCAGGACAAATAATAGGAGGTGTAATACTTGGTCCTTCTTTAATGAATATACAAAAATTTTCTTTTTTTGATGAACCCATAAAACTTATAGATTCAACACAACAATATATTTGCAATATAGCCTATACGGATATGTTTTTATTTTTTGTACTGCTTATTTCTTCTGCAATAACAGTCTCATATCTATTATGGCTAGCAGGACATGAAACAAATGTTCAAGATATGGCGAAAGTTGGAATGGAATCAACTTTAGCAGGAATTTTAGCCGCTGTAACTCCGATAATATTAATATCTGCAACAATATATTTCTTTTTTGGTAAATATTACTCGTTTGCATCAGCAATGGGACAAGGAGTTATTTTTTCTGCAACGAGTGTTTCCATACCGATAGCAATGCTTATTTCTTACGGTAAAATGAACCTAAGACCATCTAAAGCAACCATCGGTGCGGCAATAATAGATGATATTATTGCCATTATTCTATTCTCAATATTTATGATCTTATTACAAAGCGGAATGCTGGGAAAGGCGTATTGCACAAATAATTATGGAGATTGCGGAAATATAAGTTATGCGTTGATAAAAATGCTTGTTGCATTCATTATCATGTTTATTTTAGGTAAATTTTTTATAGGACCGGTTACAAAATGGCTTTCAAAAAGCAAAATGTCTCACCTTATACCTCCGTTTGCAGCTTTAATGATGCTATCTTATTTTTCTTTGGCAGAATTAGTAGGAGGCCTTGCAGGAATTACCGGTGCATATTTTGCAGGGCTTTTTCATAGAACAGGAGATTTAAAACACAAAGCTGTTCGCGCAACTTCACCCTTTATAAACACAATTCTTTTGCCAATTTTTTTAGGGTCGGTAGGAATGCAGGTAGATATAAGAACGCTTAAACTTACGCATTGGGTAACAGTATTTGTTTTGCTTTTTGTTGCTGTTATTTCAAAATTAATAGGATGCCATATAAGTACCGCATTTTCTAACTTATTCATAAAAGACAAATCAAAAAAATGGAGTTTTTGGGAAAGTCATCTTTTCGGATCTGCAATGGTTGCAAGAGGGGAAGTCGGATTAGTTATAGCAACCATACTAAACAGTACACATTTAATGAGTACTAAACAATATGTAATATGTGTTGCTGTAATAATACTTACCTCTATAACATCTCCCATAATGCTTCTTATAGGTTTTAAAAAATTAGAAAAAGGTGGGGATGAATCAGAATTCGCATTAACAATCGGTCCTTTTAAAAATATATCTACAAGACATTTATTTGATGTAATTTCTACATATGTAGAAAAATATGAAAAAGCAAAACCTATAATCGCCTTATCTGAAGGTAAAAAAGTATTAACTCTAAGTAAAAATACAAAAATAATATTGAAACCTGAAAGAGGAATAATCCTAAAAGGCAGTGAGACTAAGATTAAAAGAATTTTATCTAATATAAAATCATCTCTTTCTCACGATATAGAAAAAATTCCCGGAAATATAGAAAACATGTAAACTACCACCCACCTTGTCAGTGGCTTTTAAAAAGAGATTTCAAACAACAATGTTCTTTAGGTCTTTTCTATTATCAACTAAAAAACATTTCATTCCCGTTCGATCTGAGTGATTTTTGCTTGCAAAAATTGTATCGAAGGGCAAACGGCTTTTTATAAATTACTAAGCTCAGCAACAATGTTGCTTCATATTTGTATGGGCCTTCGCCCCCACGCCCCACCAACAGACTTCGTCTGTGGTTTTGTCCTGCCAATAAAAAAAGCTCCGGAATTTCCGGAGCTTTTTTATTTTTGACTTTTTTAATTAGCCAACAGTTATTTCAGCTCTTCTATTTGGAGCAAGTTCTTTTACGAGTTCTTTTTTCTCTGTTTTTTCGCTCCAAACAACAGGCATTTCTTGACCATAACCTATAGTTCTAATTTTATCTTCAGGAATACCGTTTCTTACCATTTCTGCTTTTATAGCTTCAGCTCTTCTTTCGGAAAGAGGAATATTATAACTTGCAGAACCTAATTGGCAACAGTGACCTTGAACTATAACTGTTTTACCATTAGCAACAGCATCTTTTGCAGCTTGAATATTTTCTTTTACAAGTTCTTTTTGTTCTTGTGTAATATCATTCTTATTTATATCAAACTGAACTGTTTTAAAGTTTAATTCTTCAACTTCTTCTTCATCCCAAGCAACAAAAGAATCTTCATCTTCAAATTCATCTTCATCAAATAAGTCTTCTTCTATTGCATTTTCTGCCAATTTTGCATCATCTAAATCGGCTAAATCTTCATCTTCTAAATCATCATCAACAAAAGCAAATTCTGAAATTGATTCATCATCTTCAAAGAAATCTTCTATTTCTTCTTCTAATACAGGAATCTTAGATTCTGCTAAAGTTTCAGAAGATTCTATTTCCCCAAAAGCAACTTTTTCATCTCTTTTACACTTCTTTTTTCCACAACCGGAAATTAAAAGAGCTAAAACAAGAGAACTAGCTACCAAAAAATTGCGTAAACCCATCATAGGACCCCTTTCGCAATAGTATAATATTAATAAAAAAAACCATTATTGCCACACATTAACACATTTTATTGTATTTTCCTACTAATTATTAACAATATTGTTTATAATTATACTTATGATAAATACAATCTTTCTTAAAGGTGTAAAAATACTTAAGCAAGATTTTATACTAAAATAAAAATTTTAAAATAAAAAATTTAATTTAAATAGTATACGGAGTATACCTTGAAAAAAATTTTAATAAATAAAAATATTTGGCAAACACGTGTTGCTGTTTTAAGAGACGATAAATTACAAGACATTTACTTTGATACACATTCAAAAGAAGAGCTTGAGAAATCTTTTATAAAAGGAAAAGTATCAAAAGTTTTACCGGGAATTCAAACTGCATTCGTAGATATAGGACAAAGAAAGGCCGGCTTTCTTCATATATCTGAAATAGATAGAGCATTAGCTACAGAAAAAACTGCAGAGTTTATGCATGTTGATGATTCTGAACAAGAACTTATAAAGAAAAAAGTTAAAAAAGCAATCAGCATAGAAAAAATATTTTCTCCGGGAGATGAAATACTTGTTCAAGTAATCAAAGAACCAATTTATGAAAAAGGAGCAAAACTTACAACATGTTTTACATTACCGGGAAAATTTATAGTTCTTATGCCAAATATCCCTCAAATTGGAATATCAAAAAAAATAAGCGATCGTGAAGAACGAATACGTCTAAAAGAAATTTTATTAAAAAATTTACCCAAAAAAATGGGGGCAATAATAAGAACAACCATGGAAGGCAGAAAAGCTAAAGACTTAAAAAAAGATTTATCTTTTTTAGTCGCCACTTGGAAATCTATTTTAAAAAAATTCAAAAAAGCAAAATACGGCGAAATTATACATAGAGATTTAAGAATAACTTTAAGAGCAATAAGAGAACATTTTGATGAAGACGTAGAAATTCTTTTTACAGATAATAAACAAGACCAAGCAGCCATACAAAAATTTGTAAAAAACTTTGTTCCCGAACAAGTAAAAAAAATAAAATATTACCAAGGACCGCCCGGACTTTTTGAAAAATTTGAAATAGATAAACAAATAAATAAAGCATTAGAGAAAAAGGTATATTTAAAATCGGGGGGATCATTAATAATAGAAACTACAGAAGCCATGACGGTAATAGATGTCAATACAGGTAAATTTACAGGAAAAGATAATCCGGAAGAAACAATTTTAAAAACGAATTTAGAAGCAGCAGAAGAAGTTGTCAGACAATTAAGATTAAGAAATATCGGCGGTTTAATTGTCATAGACTTTATAGATATGTCTAGTGTTAACAACAAACAAAAACTATCTAGATTTTTAGAAAAAACCTTAAAGGAAAGAGATAAATACCAATCCGTACTTTTAAAGGTCTCAGAATTCGGATTAATTCAAATGACAAGAAAAAGATCCGGAAAAACCTTAGTACAACAATTAACTAATGTTTGCCCAAGATGTAACTCATACGGTTTTATACGATCAGCTCAAACCTTAAGTTTTGAAGTTCTTACAAATTTCAAAAATGAGGCTATAAAAAATAATATTAAAGGTTCTATATCTTTAATAACTTCAGAAGCAGTGTTTAGTCATTTAATACATAAAGAATTTCAATCAATAATAAAACTAGAAAAATCATTGGGATGTAAAATAGTACTAGAAAGTGACAAAGATTTACAAAGTGATCAATATAGGATAGAAAAAGTAAAATAATCAAATTTATTGTTTTACGCAAAATCTGCTAAAATTAGATCTTTATAAAAAATAATAATACTTTTCTAAAATTGGATTTCATTATGTCAGACGAAATTAAAAATGTTTTGAATAAATACCCGGATTTTGAAGCCAACATAGGTATGGAGATACATGTCCAATTAAAAACTAAGTCTAAAATATTTTGTTCTTGTCCAAATCAATTTGGACAAAAGCCTAATGAAAATATTTGTCCTATATGTTCCGGGTATCCGGGAGTTTTACCTTTACTAAATAAACGAGTTGTGGACTTTGCAATAATGGCAGGAATTGCAACAAACTGCGAAATTACTCCCGTTTCTAGATTTTCAAGAAAACATTACATGTATCCTGATTTACCAAAAAATTTTCAAATCACACAAAATGAACCTCCAATATGCAAAAACGGACACATTATAATAGAATCGGAAAATGAAAAAGAAAAAAGAATTCGTTTGATTAGAATTCATATAGAAGAAGATGCCGGTAAAAATATACATTCTACGTCAGAAGATAAAAGTTATATTGATTTAAATAGAGCGGGAACTCCTCTATTAGAAATTGTAAGTCACCCTGATATATCTAATAGTTATGAGGCAAAGCTATATCTTACAAGATTAAAGTCTATAGTCGAATATTTAGGCATAAGTGATGCAAATATGGAAAAAGGGTCTTTTCGTGGAGATGTAAATATATCAGTTAAAAGAAAAGATGAAGAAAAATTAGGAACAAAAGTAGAACTAAAAAATATAAATTCATTCAAGTTTATTGCTCAAGCAATAGAATATGAAATTGAACGCCAAATTAAAATAATAAAAGAGGGAGGAAAAATAAATCAAGAAACGAGAAGTTGGGATACCAAAGAACATAAATCTTTTATTATGAGAAGCAAAGAAGAAGCAGCTGATTATAGATATTTAAGAGAACCGGATCTCCCTTTGATAATTGTAGATAAAAAATGGATAGAAAAAATAAAAAATGAAATTCCCGAACTCCCAAATAAAAAAATAAAAAGATTCAAAGATGAATATAATTTATCTAATTATGAAGCTGAAATTCTTACAGGAAATATAAAGCTCGCAAATTACTTTGAAGAGGTAGTAAAAAATTGCAAGTTACCTAAAAAGGCTTCTAATTGGATATTAAGAAACCTTCTAGGGTATTTAAAAGAAAATAAAATTGATTTAGATCAATTAAAAATTTCGGCAAAAAATTTTGCAGATTTAATTTTGGTAATAGAAAATAAAATTATTAATACAAAAGTAGCTCAAGAAATATTTCTAATAATGGCTCAAACGGGCAAGAATCCTAAAGAAATAATAAAAGAACAAGGGTTAGAACAATTAAATGATGAAGAAAAATTAGAAAAAGTTGTTCTTGAAATCATTAATAATAATCCGGAACAAGTAGAAAAATATCTGGAAGGTAAAAATAAATTATTTGGATTTTTTGTAGGTCTTGCCATGAAACAAACTAAAGGAAAAGCAAATCCAAAAATCATAAACGAGTTATTAAAAAAACATTTAACAAAATAAATTATTTATTACGATTTAAAGTTTTTTCTAATGCAAAATAAAAATTTTCTTCCGTAACTTTATCTGAATTTTGTTTAACTGCATGCAAGGCAGCCTCGTTTACTAAATTTTCTAAATCTGCAGCAGAAAAATTTATTGTTTGCTTTGATATATCCTCAATAACTGAATATCTCACTTTTACACTTGGAAGTTTTTTTGTATAAAATTCTAAAATTTCTCTTCTTGCAGCTTCATCGGGCATAGGAACTTTTATTATTTTAGTAAATCTACCGGGTCTCATTAAAGCTTTATCTAAAGCATACGCATTATTTGTTGCAGCAATCAAAATTATTTGATCATCTTTTTTAAAACCATCAAGCTGGCATAAAAATTCGTTTAAAGTTTGGCGATATTCTTCATTAGATCCTATTCCTCTATTTGCGCCTCCAATTGCATCAATTTCATCTAAAAAAATTATAGCCGGTTTATTTTTTCCGGCCTTATCAAATAACTCTCTTATTCTTTTTGCCCCAACACCAACATATAGTTCTACAAAACTAGAACCCGATTCATAAAAAAATGAACAATTTGTTTCATTTGCAACCGCTCTTGCCAATAAAGTTTTTCCATTGCCCGGAGGACCTTGTAATAAAATACCTTTTGGAATTTTTGCACCCAAGCATTTATATTTTTTAGGATTTTGTAAAAAATCTACAACTATTTTTACTTCCTCTTTTACTTCATCTATCCCTATAATATCCTTAAAAGTAACATCATTTTTTTTATTGTTTTCAGGCAAAATATTAAAATTTTTTTTATTTGAAAAAATATCATCATTAAAATTATTAAAATTCTCACTTTTATTAGATTTTTTTTTCTTAGAAAAAATAAAATCTGAGAATACGCCTATAAAACCACCACCCAAAAAACGAGTCAAAGATTTATTTAATTTTGCAGAACAATCAATCGAATAAACTAAAAATAAAAATATTAAAAATGTTTTATTAAAAAATTTCATTACCTATCCAATTTTTAATTATAAAAAGACATGAATAAATCACCCAAAAAGAAAAAGATTACCCCATTTGACATAAATAAGCAATTTTATACAATTTAAAACACGCTTAAAGTTGGGATATGTTTTTCAATATGAAAAACATTATCATTTTATAATAAAGGGATTTTATATGAAAAAAATTAAAAACAAAATAGTTATATCTTTAACTGCAGGTTTATTATTACTATTATCATTACCCAATTGTGCAAAATATGAAGGTAAAAAATTAAATTCTCCACAAGCACCTATTCATGAAAAAGACAATATAGAAGTTGCAAAAAAAGCCCTAACGCAAGAAGAATGTAAAGAATATTTTGGTGGAAGAAACCTCATGAAAAGAGGATATCAACCAGTTCACATCTATGTAAAAAATAATACCAATAAAACAATTTATTTAAATCCAGACTATATAGAACTACCATTAGAATCAGCAAGTTCTGTAGCAAGAAAAATGCATAGAAATGTAGGTTGGAAGGTTACAAAATATTTCATAATTGGAGGACCAATTTGGGCAGCTATTGAGGGTCTTGCATCTTCCGATGCTAATAAAACAATTACTGCTGATGTAAACGAAAAAGCTGTTAGATTGGATAAAGCAATAAAAATAAGACCTCACGGTATTATAAATAAGGTTTTATTTGTAGCAAAAGAAAATTACAGTGCAGATTTTAAACTTTCATTAGTTGAACCAAAATCTAATACTGCTTATGAATTTAATTTATAAAAATTTATAATAAAAAAAATAAAAAAAAACACCGGCCTAGGTCGGTGTTTTTTTTTATGCTAAAATCAACATCGTAATATAAAATTTTTTATAGCGGTATTTATATGATTAATTATTTGATCGGAAAAATTCAAAATATAAATGAAAAAAGTTTGACCATATTGGTAAATGGATTGGGTTTTGAAATCTTTACTCCACAAATAAAAAACTTTTCAGAAAATAAAAATATAAAATTACACACATACATGCATTGGAACCAAGAAAAAGGTCCTTTTATATATGGTTTTGAAACAAAACTTGAAAAAGATATTTTTCTTTTAATAATAGGGTGCTCCAAAATAGGACCAAGTATTGCAATGTCCATATTATCACAAATGACGGCGGGAGATTTTATACAAATTATAAGCCAACAAGATGATAAGGCATTAAGTAAAATTAATGGCATAGGTGAAAAAAAAGCGGAACAAATAATAGTTCAACTAAAACACAAAGTATCAAAACTTATAAGTTCGGGTAAATTACAAGCATTAGATACACAACAAGACTTTACTCAATGGCAAAATGTAAATGATGTATTAGTATCTTTAAATTACTCTAAACCTGAAATCAGTAAAGCTATGAAATATTTAACAGAAAAACATTCCGGTCAAAATGCCCCTTTAGATAAATTGATACGATCTGCACTTAGTTTTTTATCCGGAAATATTTAATCGCTTTGATTTATTTTTTTGTAAATATTTTTTTTCATGTAATTCAAATCCTAGCTCTACAATTTTATCAACAAACTCCATAGGCTTTAACCCTATTTCTGCAGCTTGATGAAATATTGCAGTTGCAGGAGTCATACCGGGAAGATTGTTTACCTCCAAAATAACTAACCGTTCTTTCTTTGTTGGCGAAATTTTTTCATTTTGATAAAAACAATCAATTCGAGCATAACCTTTTAAATTTAATTCTTTGTAGACGCTTGAAATTTGGCCCTGAATAAACTTTAAAACTTTTTGGGGTAAAGGGGCGGGAGTTAAATTTTCACCTGTTCCGGGTAAAAATTTTTCTTCTATAGATAAAATATCTTTTATTGCCAAAACCTTACTTGGGGGCATTGAAATAATTTTATTATTACCAAAAGCACCGCAAGTTAATTCCATCCCGGATATAAATTCTTCAATCAAAGCAATATCTTTTCCGGAATTTTTAAAATATAAATCTAATTTTTCAAATAATTCTTTCTCGTTTTTTATTTTTTCTACAAAAAAACTACAACCATCATTATGAGGTTTTAAAACTAAAGTATAGCTTAAATTTTTTGTTTTATTTTTTAAAAAATTCAAACTTTTATTTTTTTCCCATTCTGTTTTATTTAATAGAATTGATTGAGCAACCTCTAAACCTTTTGATTTTAAATATTCAGAAGTTTTAAATTTATCCATACACAAAGAGCTGGCAAGAACACCCGAGCCATTATACGGCAAATTTAACATTTCCAAAATACCTTGAACAGAGCCATTTTCTCCGATACCGCCATGAAGAGCAATAAATACAAAATCACAAATTTTAGGTAAATCAGACCAATTTAATTTCAGATCATCCGTTAACATTTCTGAAATTTCTTTTGTTGAATTTTGAACTAACAGACGTGTTGTTAATTTATGTAAATTACGATTAATATCAACAAAAACAGGAATCACATCATATTTATGCGGCGAAAGTTTATAACAAATATTTCTTCCGGATTCTAAAGAAATTTCGCGTTCATTGGTATCTCCGCCAAGAAGTACTACTATTCTTTTTTTATTTTTAATTTTGTTCATATTATTTTTAAAACTATCTTTTTTTATAATTCCATATCTTTTTAATTCTATATCAATTAAATAATTAATAAGCTGAGTATGATTCATTCCTATTTCGGCCGCTTGATTAAATAAAAAAGAAGAAGGGCTCATGCCTGTAATCGAATTCGGATCAATAATATAAATTTTTCCCTCTTCGGCAATAAATCCATCAATTCTAGATATATCAGAGAAATTTAATAATTTTGTCACTCTTAAGCAAACATTTAAAATTTCTTGTTTTTTTTCTTCACTGCATCTTGCCGGTGTTATTTTAGTTGCTCTTCCGGGCATATATTTTTGAGTATAATCATAAAAATCATATCCCTTTTCCGTTATCACTTCCGTAACAGAAAGCCCAAACCAACTATCATCTTCTTTTTGCAAACAAACTGAAACAAATTCCATTCCATCAAGTTTTTCTTCAATAATAACATCCTGTAATATATCAGGAGAACAACTTGAAGCATCATTTATAGCTTTTAATAAATTCGATTCGTTTTTTACAACATTAACTCCAAAACTAGAACCTTCATGAGCCGGTTTTACAACAACAGGAAAAGATATTTTTTTTATTTTTAATTCTTGCAATACATCTTTTAACTTTAGATTTTTAATACGAAAAGACCTTACAACCAAATCATTAGGAACATAAATGCCATTTGATTTTAAAATATTTTTTTGAATAACCTTATCCATTACAAGAGCACTGCCAAAAACTTTTGAACCGAGGTAAGGTATTTTCATAATCTCTAAAATACCCTGCACCGTTCCATCTTCTCCATATCTTCCATGAAGCGCGAGATAAACAAAATCAACAATATCTTTAAGATCATCCCAAGAAATTTTTTTAGCTTCTAAATCAAGGCGATTATAAAAATCAGAAATTTTACCTCTATGTAAAAAGTGCCAAGGTAATAAATAAACTTGTCCGTTATCCTTTTGAAAAATAGGAATAATATCAAACCTTTGTGTATCAAGATGATCACAAATAGTTCTTCCGGAGTTAAATGAAACTTCTCGCTCAATAGAGCGACCCCCCATCAAAACACCTACACGTAATTTTAGTTTATGTGCAACACCAGCCATGAAGAAAAAATCCCCAAGAATATAGTAAATAAAGCTTTATTGTTTAATAAGATACTATAATATATTTTTTAAAAAATATAAAAAGCATGAAATTTATTGATACAAATTTTTTAAAGCCGCTACAGGATCTTTTTCAGAAAAAATAGCTGATGCTATTCCAAATTGATCTACACCCTGATGTTTTAACATCGCTATGTTATCTTTTCCTATGCCTCCATCCATCCCAATCTTAAAATTAAGATGCATGGAGTTTCGCTGATTTATTAAAAGTTTTACCTTATCAACAACATCCGGGATGAATTTCTGTCCGGAAAAACCGGGTTCTACGGACATAATTAAAACATGATCAATATTATCTATATAATCAAAAATTTTAACAACAGGGGTTCCGGGATTTATCGCAATACCAACCTTACATCCCAGAGCCTTTACGACATTAATCAATTTTAAAATCCTATCTTCTGATTTTGTTGCCTCATAATGAAATATAAAAGTATCTTGAGATTTAAATTCTATTCTACTTACCCATTTTTCGGGATTTTGAACCATCAGATGAACATGTAAAGGTAAATTTGTTGCAGAAGAAATACTTTTTACAAAAGCAGGTCCCCAAGTTAAATTAGGAACAAAGTGATCATCCATAACATCAATATGATATCCGTCACAATGAGGATCTAAATTTTTTATAACAGTTTCTAAATTCAATAAATCTGCAGATATTAAAGAAGGTAAAATTTCCATCAAAACTCCTTATTCCGTTATAACTTGCCCCATTAAAACTTGAGTCTCATAACCATTTGCAGAATTATCTAAAAATTTTTGTTTTATTTTTATCTTATCTTTTTCAAACAACATAACTATGCTTGAACCGCCAAATTCGAAATATCCAAATTCTTCACCTTTTTTATGTTCTTTATTTGGTTTATAAGTATGTATAATTTTACCAACAAGCATAGCTCCAACAACAACAAATAAAACATCTCCAAATGAATCTGATTTAAGTTTTATTAGTTGTCTCTCATTTTCATAAAGAGGCTGTACTCCTGATTTATATGCAATTGGATTTACCGACTCCAAAACACCATTAATCACCTTATAATCACTTGCAAAACAATCAAATGGAAAATGATATCTGTGATAGTCCGGAGGAGCTAATCTAAAAATTAACATTTGTCCTCCTTCATACTTATCAGATAAAAATTTATCTTTAATAAAAGTTCTTAAATTAAAGTTTTTATTTTTCACAAAAAAATTTATCTCTTTAGAAATATTCTGAATAACAAAAAGTTTACTATCGGCAGGAGATACAACATCCCCTTTGTTTCCTTCTATTGTTCTTGCATCAGGTTTTAATTTCCTTATAAAAAAATCATTAAAACTTTTAAATTTTTCTACAGGTAATAAAAATTCAGAAACATTAATACTATGTTTTCGAATAAAAGGTTTAATTTTAGATTTACTAAATGACGACTTTTGATACCAACTAAAAATCTTTGATACTATTTTTCTTTTTAAAATTATCCTAAAAATTTTACCCAAAGTATTATTATACAAAAAATTTAAACCGGAAACGGCTTCTATATTTTCACAAACTAATTCGTTTTTTTGATTATAATAGCAATTACCTTTTTTATACTTATCTTTTTTTAATAATAAAATGATAAATATAAAAGAAAAAAATATAAGAATTATTAAAAAATTTTTAAGATACATTTTCAACTATTTTTTCATTTTTATTAGAATTTTTAATCAATAATTTTTCTCTCAAACAAACAATTAATTCATCAACTTGATCATGTAAGTATACTTCTAAGTAATCCAATACCTCTTCCAAGAAAACCTGTACAAAACTATTATTTAAAATTTTATTAGCTATCCAAGAAATTCTTTGAGCATATTCTGACAATAAGCTTAATTCTTTTAAATTTGGAAATCTAGATAAATTATCATCTCTTGACACATCAGATTCCATAATACTATATAAGGCTTCAACCATATTTGTCATTGGATTAAAAATTAAATAACTGCGTAAATCTTGAGACTCTTTGGCTTCCTTTGTATAATTAGCTTCAATTTGAGCAATTTGGGCAGCAGTATTAAAAACAGTACCGACAAAATTTGCCACACCTTCTCTTGGATTGCCATTTGCTGCTTGAGCAATAGAGCTTACTGCATTTGCCAATCCCCAAAAAATAGCTGCTGCTTTTTCTTTTTTCTTTTTTTTATTTTTAAAAATACCTTCCGATTCATCAAAAATAAAGATTAATTCATTATCTAAAAATTTATCATCATCAAAAAAAACAATTTCAATATCTTGAAGATCTTTATCCTTTGTATTTGGTAATAATTCATCGGAAGAACAAAATGAAAAATTATTATTATAAAATTCTATCTTAACGGTATCTAAATTCTTAACCTCAGCTTCAGAAAATAAACCATTAAAAGATAAAAACAATAACGATAAAACCAAAGGCCTTTTCATAATCTCTTTCTCCTATTCTTTATTTACTTAAAACCTCCAATAGGCCAAGCAAAAGAAAAATCTAAATGATCATCCTGCATAATTTTATGATTAACTAAAAAAACAATAGAACTTATATCTAATCCCGATTCTCTTATAGTTTTTAATAAACTCTCTATAAAATTCCATTTATAATAAATAGGCCAATCCGAATCAAATAAATACTTATCAAAAGAAAAATAAGCCGTTTGTCCGTCTTGCCCCAAACAAACGGTATCCAAACCAATAGAATTTGTAACTAAACGCTCTTCTTGTAAAAAAGAAAGCCAATTATTAACCAAATGTTTTAAAAGTTTAACCTTATCTTTAAACCAAACAATTTTTTTGCTATCAGAAAGTAATTTATCGTCTTTAAAATAAAAGAATTTTATATCTTTTCGTTTTATATAACTATCTTTTGAATTTAAAATAAACTCCTGATTCTTTGAATTCCAAAAAAATTTTACTACCACTATATCTTTATGAATAAGAAAAAATAATATGCCAACAAAAAAGAAAAAAACAACAGGAATGTAGTAATAAAAATATTTTTTGCATTTCATCTTCATAGCGGTTATCAATAGTTTTAAAATCCCAATTCTTTTAAATCAACTTCACCACTAGGCTCTCTTCTTATGGAATCTTCATCCATGTGAAATGTAGAAAACTCAATTATCTCAGAATCAACAAAACCTGTAAAACGGTGCCACATTCCTGTTTTAACATGAATGACATCTCCGGGAGTCATTAATCTTTTTTGTTTTTCTCCTTTATATTCGGTTTCCATTAAAACCTTTCCGGATAAAACATAAAAAGTCTCATCTTTTACATCATGCTTATGCATAGAACAACGAAATCCTTTTTTTAAAACAAGCTTTTTACCGCAATACTTTGTATTGTTTACGATCCATTCTTCATGCCCCCAAACCTTTTTTACAAAATTTTCCAATTGATCAATCTTAACTTTTGAGGAAGCATTATCATACTGCTTTAAAGTCTGCATATAACCCTCATAATAGTAAAAAATATAAAAAACTTATTTCAATTGTTAAAGTATATTAAATAAAAAAAATATCAATTTTAGATAAAAGCAAAAAAAGGAATAAATATAATGAAAAAAAATATATTATTGGGAGCACATGTTTCGATATCTAAAGGATTTGATAAAGCAATAGAGGAAGGTGAAAAAATAGGATGTACCGCAATACAAATTTTTACGAAAAGCAATAGATCTTGGTTCGCAAAAAAAATATCGGATGAAGAAATAGAAAATTTTAAAGAATCATTAAAAAATTCACAAATTAAATCAGTAGTTGCACATGCATCATATTTAATAAATTTAGGGTCATCAAAAAAAGAAATCGAGAAAAAATCTATTAAAAGCTTAGAAACAGAGTTAGAACGATGCGAAAAATTGGGAATCCCGATATTAGTACTTCACCCGGGAGCTCACCTTAATCAAGGAGAAGAAAAATGCATCAAACAAATAGCTAAAAATTTAGACTCTATTTTAAAAAAATATAGTAAGACAAAAATAGCCCTTGAAACAACAGCCGGTCAGGGAACAAATGTTGGATATAAATTTGAACAAATAAAAAAAATACGCTCACTTTGCAAACAAAAAAACAAAATTGGAGCCTGTATTGATACTTGTCATATATTTTCAGCGGGATACAACATAAGCACACCTGAATCATATAAAAAAACAATTAAAAATTTTATTAAAATTATTGGATTAAGAAATCTAAAAGCCATACACCTAAATGATTCAAAGACTGATTTTGGATCAAGAAAAGATAGACATGCAAACATAGGAAAAGGCAAAATACCTAAAAAAACTTTTGAGTTAATTATGAATGATAAACACTTTTCTAAAATTCCTAAAATACTCGAAACACCTATAAAAAGCGAATATCCAAAAGAAATAAAACTTCTAAGAAAAATGGTTAAATAAAAACAAACCAAATCCATAAAAGTAAAAACACAAAACCTATCAAAAATAAATGAATTAAATTTATATATTGAAACAAAAATAAAATTGAAACTAAAAATAAAGCCAAACCGGATAAAGAAACAAAAAATAAAATTTTTTTTACAGACCAATCCTTTCGTTTTAAATAAAGAGCAAAATGATGCGGTGTTCCCCTATAAAAAGGAATACGCTTGAAACTCCTAATTAAAACTAAAAAAAATAATTCTAACAATGGGATAGCCAAAATTATAACAGGAACATAATAAGCAAAAGAATGTTGTTTGCTCCAGGAAAACAACTGCGGTATAGCAGCAAAAAAACCGCCCACAAACAAAGCACCGGCATCACCTAAATAAATCTTTGCAGAAGGCTTATTGTAAAAGAAGAAAACAATTAGAGGTGCAATAAAAGCTAACAATAAAATAGTAAGAGCATATTGCTTAAAATAAAAAGCTATAAATAAAAAAGATAAACTTGCACAAATGGATATAGTAGCCGTAAGACCGTCCATAACATCTATTAAATTAAAAGCATTAATTATAGATAACATCCAAAAAGCCGATATTATTACATTAAAAAAATCCGAAAAAAAATTAGTCTTTAAAGAATAGCCACCTTTTAAAAAACAAATAACAGCAACAATTTGTCCAAAAAATTTTTGCAAAGGTTTTAAAACTTTTAAATCATCAATAAACCCAACAAACAATAATAAAGTAACGCCAAGTAATAACCATAAAATTTGATTTTCAAAAGGATAAGCTATTGCTAAAGTTGCAATAAAAGGAATGTATAAAGCAAATCCTCCTAAATAAGGTGTAGGCTTTTTATGATTTTTTATATTCCCATCAGGATGATCTAATACTTTAAACTTAAAAGCTATTTTTATAAGAATTGGAATAATATAAATTGATAATAACAATGGAAAAAAAAAGCAAAACAAATGCCGCGGAATAATAGCATTCACCTCAATCCTAACTCCCTTTTAAAATTACTACATAATTATTTTTTTTGTTAATAAATTAAAAAAATCTTTTTCAAATTTTTCTTCTAAAAAATTAAATTCAACACGCAATACATAAAAATTATTTTTCTCTTTTTCCGACAAAAAGGGTGCTATCTTAACCCAATCTTTTTGTGTTGTTAGTAGTATATCAACTAAATTAAATTTTAAATAATTTAATATTTCAAACAAATCTGTTTTTGTATATTTATAATGATCAGGATATTCTTTTAATAAAATTTTATTGAAGCCTAAATTTTTCAAGCTTTTTTCAAAATTAATAAATGAACCAATTCCAGCAAAAGCCAATATTTTTTTTTCTTTTATACTATTTATCTCAACTAAATTTGAATCCTTTTTATATATACCTGAAAATGCATGTTCTCCAGCAAAAATTTTTTCTTTATCAAATTTTTTAGCTAATTTTTCCATTTCTTTTTTTAGATGGAAAGAACTAACCCCGCTTGCATTAGTAAGAATAATAACATCAGCTCTCGAATAATCTTTCTCTCTTAATTTTCCGGCAGGCAAACAATGACCGTTTTCCAAAGGACTCTTTGCATCCAACAATAAAATTTCAAAGTCTTTTTTTAATTTAAAATTTTGATATGCATCATCAAGCAAAACATAATCCAAATTCTTAAAGCGATCCTCCAATACTGAATACGACAAAGCCCTATCGGAGCCTATTACGACGGGAGAATTTACATTATTTGCCAACATAAAGGCTTCATCGCCGGAAAATTCTTGATCCAATAAAATATTTTTACCATCCGATACTAAAAAACTTTTACCGGATTTCTCAGCTTCGCTTTTATAGCCTCTCAAGATAATCGCCCCGGAAAAATCTGATAATTTTTTTTCTAAAAATTGAACAAAAACAGACTTTCCGGTACCCCCGACAGAAAGATTTCCTACAGATAAAACTTTAAATCTGCATTCTTTTTTTTTACAAAAATTTTTTTTAAAAAATAAAACGACCTTAAAAAAGAATAAATAT
>WJLJ01000091.1 GCA_014728525.1 Candidatus Babelota bacterium
ATACTATATCTTGGGTGGAAAAAATAATTTTGTACAAGCATTACAACAAGGAAATCCTGTTTTAGCTCTTGCTGTTGGTGGCTTATTTACTTTAATAGTAAGTTTTTTATATTTTCTAATAAAAAAACGTATTAACTTTAAAAATATTTTAGAAATATGTATCGAAGGAATAAAATTATTAGGTCCTTCAATATTTGTTTTAATACTCGCCTGGTCTTTAACTGATATTTTAAACGATCAACTTTTAACAGGGAAGTATCTGGCCGGTATTTTTATTAAATATGTAAATATAAAATTTTTACCATTACTTTTCTTCTTTATAACCTCTTTGACTGCAGTGGCAATAGGATCAGCCTGGGGTTCTATGGCAATAATGATTCCAATTTCAATTCAAATGCTTGCATCTTTTTTAAATGGAAATTCAATGATTCCGGTACAAGCAATTCCAATGATATATCCATTATTAGGTGCAATATTATCCGGAGCAGTTACAGGAAATCATCTTTCTCCAACCTCTGATACTATGGTAATGTCTGCAAGAAGTAGTAATGCTTATCATATGGATCATGTACGCACACAACATACATATTCTTTTCCGGCAGTATTTTCAACAGCTACAACTTTTTTATTGTCAGGAATTTTAATAGCAAAATATCCAATACAAATGGTTCTACTTATTTGTATTGTTTTTGGGATATCTTTAAATTTTGGAATTTTATTTTTAAGAAATAAATTGAGTAAATAAATTTGATATAAAAAAAGGCCGGTACAAACGTACCGGACTTTTTTTTGTTTACTTTTATCTGTTTATCGAACAATAAGGCAATAACGCCATTGATCTAGCTATTTTTATTTGATTAGCTAATTGACGTTGGTGAAAAAAACAATTACCGGATACTCTTGAAGGTAAAATCTTACCTCTTTCTGTCAAAAAGCTTTTTAATAAATTCGCATTTTTATAATCTAAAAATTGTTCTTGTTCCTTATCTGCACAAAACCTACAATGTTTTTGTGATAAATAACTTTGTTTACGAACTTTTTTCTTTAATAATCTTGAACTTACCTTTAATTTAAATTTTGACATTTCAACCTCTTTAAAATATTAATCTTCTTTTTTTTCTTCTTGTTTAGTTTCTTTACTTTCTTTCTTTTCAGAAGCTGATTCTGCTTGCTTTTTCTTAGATGAATAATTTCCGCCTAAAAAACTTTCCATCTTATTTTCTTTTAAGAAAGTATCCAAATTACCAGATCTTGCATCAACAGGCTCTGGCTTTTTATATTCTAAAGAAGCTGTATTATCAAGTCTTTTGGTTACATTGCGAAAAACAATATCATTACACTTAATCTTAAAGAAAGAATCTAATTCTTTAAAAAAATTGGATGCCTTATCCTCAGGAAGTTCAAATCTGACTAATGAATAAATTCCATAATCATTTTTTCTTACAGGATAAGCTAAACGATACTTGCCCCATTTATCAAATGATTTGACCATTCCACCAACATCGGATGTAAATTTATCAAAAAAATCTTCTATCATAGAAAATTCATCATTTGTAACATGAGTATTAGAAAGTATTAATGTTTCATACAATAACATAATACGGTTCTCCTAAAATGTTAAAAAATTAATAAAATATAAAGGAGATAGCCAAACTCTTTTTGGCTAATGGAATCCTTAAATATGTCAATGAATAAATACTACCAAAAATTAAACTTTATTCAAATGTGCAAAATAAAAAAAGACCCTTAAAAACAGGGTCTTTTTATTTTTTTATTCCTTAAAAAGGATAATTAGGTAAATAGCTAATTTGAATATAAATCTTTCTAAAAATTATAAATACTATAATTTCTGATATCTATATATCACTTTACCTATGATTCTAAAATCATCTTTGCCACGAACAAGCGCTTTAGGACCTGTTTTATGATTTACAGTTTCAAGAACAACAAAATCATCCATATAATTAACCTGCATGATTTCACGTTTCTTGTTAGCTGAATCACCATATTCAACAGCCACAATATCTCCGGATCTCGTCCATGTAGAAGGAGAAACTATTAATAAATCACCTTTTACAAATTTCGGAGACATTGAATTATCTTGTACCATTAAGCAAAAGATATTTTCATCATCACTATCCAATACAGGAACAAAATTTTCTTGATTTCCAGATGCAACCTGCATAAGCCTATTATTATATTTAGTAGGTTCTGCCGGTATTTCATTTATAATTGGAACGACTTTTAACTTCAAATTGATATTTTTATCCAAATCTTGAATATCTTCAATTTTTGGAAGATTAATGTCAGCTTGAATATCTTTGCCACTTTCCTTTCTAAACGCAAAAAGATCTGTTGGATGTAAATCAAAAGCAGCGGCAAGCTTTTTTAATGCATCCTCATTCCATCTACGAGTCCCGTTTTTTATGTGTGTAAGATAACTCTCAGACATACCTGTTTTTTCTGCCAAAACCTTGGTAGTCCAACGTTTTTCACGTAAGAGCTCTCTTACTCTTAGCTTTGTTGAAATCATAATAACCTCCTGAGACTAAACTTTCTGCTTCCCTTTATAAATTTCTAATTACACATTAATTTGCTAATTTTTGTTGATTTCTATTCAATAATACTCTTTTTGTTTCATACAGACAAACGGAGGAAGGCATTTTTGCAAAAAAAATGGCACAAAGTGAGTAATTTTTTGCATTTTTTCTATTTGTATCAACAAATAATCTATTTTTCGATAAAAAACAGGGTTTTAATGTTTTTTTATAAAAATTTAATATTTTAGCTCTTTTTTTTTATTTTATCCGAGCTTTTGATAACGATGAATAACCTTGCCGATAACTCTAAAATTATCTTTTCCTTTAACTAGAGCCACGGGTGCTGTTTTATGATTTACAGATTCAAGGACAATAAAATCATCCATATAAGTAATTTGCATTATATTTCTTACAGGATTTGCATTATTACCCGTAACATATTCTACTGCCGCAATATCACCGGAACGAGTCCAACTTTCAGGCGATACTATTAAATAATCTCCTTTTACAAATTTAGGAGCCATTGAATTGTTTTTAACATGCAAACAAAACATTGCATCATCATCTTTATTAAAAACGGGAACAAAAACATCCTTAAAGCCGGATGTAACCTGAATCATTTGATTATTATATGCAGAAGGATTAGCAGGAATCTCTCCAACAACAGGAACAACTTTTAACTGCAGATTAACACCTGTAGCTTCAGGCATTTTTATGTTTTTTTCAACATTATCCGTTCTAGATCTTTTTTGAACAAATAAATCTACAGGATATAAATCAAAGGCTTGGGCCAACTTTCTTAAAGAATCTTCATTCCATCTGCGAGTACCATTTTTTATGTGAGTAAGATAACTCTCAGACATTCCTGTTTTTTCAGCTAAAACCTTTGTGGTCCAACCTCTTTCTCTTAATAATTCTTTGACTCTGAGTTGAGTTGATGCCATTTGCTTTATCCCTCCTTAAATAAAAATAATTCTTTTATAAAAAACATAACTTATGCTAGTATTGTCATGAAAACTAATTATGTCAAATAGAAAAGTTATGTGTTTTTTTATTCAAACTTTATGCTCAAGTTGAATTTTTATGCATAAAATAAAAAATTATTTCAAACAAAATTATTTTGAAAAAACAGCTTGGAATAATAATAAATATGTGTGCGGAATAGATGAAGTTGGCAGGGGGTGTCTTGCCGGACCTATAGTTACCTGTGCATGTATTTTACCGAAAAATTTAAATTTTGCTCAAATAAAAGATTCC
Organism: Candidatus Babelota bacterium; assembly: GCA_014728525.1. Classification (GTDB taxonomy): domain Bacteria; phylum Babelota; class Babeliae; order Babelales; family UASB340; genus WJLJ01. The sequence continues at coordinate 3,798 of WJLJ01000091.1, forward strand.
AAAGTATTAACAAAAGAACAAAGAGAAAAGGCTTTTTTTTGGATAAAAAAAAACTGTTTTTTTTCTATATCAATCTATGATCATAAAAAAATCGATAAAATAAATATTTATCAGGCAACTAAAGTTTCTATGCAAAAATCATTATTACAGCTCTTAAACATAATACCTTTTGATAAAAATAAAATAGAATTTGTACTTACTGATGCCATGCCAATTAAACTTCCCAAAAATTTTAATTCCAACTTTTTTTATTTTACAAAAGGAGAAAAATACTCTCAAAGCATAGCCGCTGCATCTATTGCTGCAAAAGTTTTTAGAGATAATCTTTTAAGCAATCTAGAAAAGATATTTCCTAAATTTAAATTCTCAGAAAATAAAGGATATGGCACTAATAAACATATAAAAATAATAAATCAAATAGACACATCAATAATTCATAGAAAAACATTTTGTAAAAATATCTTAACACCGCAAAATATTATAAAAACAAAACAAACCTCTTTATTTTGAGCAGTATTATAAAAAAGGGATTGAATGGAATATAAAAAGCCTTTTGCCGAAATAATAGAATCCAGTTGTTCAAAATTTCTAGCCCAAACTTGGAAACATCAAACAAAACCCAATTTAGGATCACTAGTAACAACACAAATAAATGAAATAAAAATTATAGGATTAGTAACAAATATTCAAACCGGCTCACAAGATCCGATGCGTTATCCATTTACATACAAAAAAACAGAAGAAGAATTAAAAAAAGAACAACCTCAAATTTTTGAATTTTTAAAAACAATATTTGAAGTTCAAATAGTAGGATACAAAAATAAAAACAAAATTTATTATTCCTTACCAACAAATCCTCCCAATATTCATTCTTTTATAAAACATACGGAAGAAGAATTATTTGATAAATTTTTTGAAAATACTAATTTTTTACCTCTATTATTTAATTCACAAATAACAAATATTGATGAAGTCTTAATTGCCATGTTAAGCAATATAAAAAATTTAAATAAAAAATTTTTATCTAAATTTGCAAAAACATTCTCTCTATTAAGCGGAAATGACTATAAAAGATTAAAATTGTTTTTTAAAAGAGCTCAAATAAAATAAAATTTATTCAAATAAAATTAATCTAATATCATACAATTTTCTTGAAAAACAATTTTTTTTATATACGATATAATATTGAAGAGAAAAAAGAGGAGCCATCTAAAATAAAAACTCAATTTAAACTTCATATGACCAATGAACCTTAAAAAATACTCAAAAAAAATATATTTTTTAATAATTTATGCATGTAAATTTATTTAATTTGCATAAATTAAATAAAAACATTGATTTTTTATGTTAATAAATTTTAGAATTGTTCTTTGAAAATGCGTATAATTAATGGAGTTATGGTTTTTTAGACTAGATTAAAAGGAGGCGGTCTTCTTTATCTAGGCTATGCACTTATAAAAACTAATAATTGTTTTTCTTTTTTTATTAGAAACTTAAGTGCAACACGTGGGAGAAGTTTTATAAACCTTTTTACTTTATAAAGGAGAGTGTATGAGGGCAAAACTCATACTTGCCTTGAGTCTATTAGCAATTAGCATAGGCCTAAAGGCAACTGATAACGCGCACTACTATAAAAGTGCGAACCTTCATAGAAACCCATCAACAGCTTGGTTTGACGACAAACATTATTACGAGATCGAAGACTGGCTATTAAAAATAGATGAAAACATCATGTATGGTGATGCAAATAGTTGTTGGGATAAAGACGGACATAGTGCCAATGTATTAAATGACACAGGTGCTTACAACATGTTATGGTCAGGTCAAAATGTAAGATTAGACCCAACATTAGAGGCTATAGCCGGACACCCACAATTTATCTTACGTAAGTTAACTGAATTAGCAGCTGCAAATACCGACGATAATTTTGCAACATTAAGATTTGATGGCAAATTCGAGATGTGGGAATCAAATTGCCAAATCCGTAAAAATCTTAAATGGGGACTTTTTGTAGAAGGAAGAGTTCCAGTTCGCTCCCTAAAAATTAAAAACATTTCATATACCGATCTTTCTGCAGCAACAGGACCTTTTTCACAACAAACAGTTGAATGGATTCAATTTAAAAACAATTTTAATGCAATTTTAAATGAATTCGGTTATGAAAATTATAATCAAGCATTCTCAAAATCCGGACTAGGGGATATTAGTGTATTGCTTGGATGGGAAGACATCTTCGAATATAAAGATGATGATGATAACGATGTAATTTCACTTTGGCTTACAGCACGTCTTGGATTTTTAATGCCAACAGGTGAAAGAATAAAAACAGACTATATATTCTCAATGCCTACAGGGTATAATGACCACTGGGCTCTTACAGGTTCTTTAGAACTTGATATTGGAGTTTTACCATGGTTGAGCATTGATTTATACGGCGGTTTTACATGGTTCTTTGATGACACAACCCGTGAAGCAAGAATGAAAACATTTAGTGCACAAAATGGTCATATCTTCTTTGAAAAAGGTGATGCAAAAGAAGATAAAGGTACACTTTGGTACTTAGGCGGTAATGTAAAATTTGATCACTTCTGGGAAGGCTTGAGTGCAATAGTAGGCTACTCATATAATAGACAAGAAGATACAGAACTTTCACCATCAAATACCACATTATTCCCTAAAGACACAGTAAATACAGACAGCAGATTACACAGCTGGTATACACACGTATTACACTTCATGCTTGATTATGACATTTCACTTCATATGAAAAAATGCAGTAAATGGGCTCCACGTATAAACGTTTTCTATGATTATCCGGTAGACGGTAAAAATTCATATAAAACAGATATGATAGGTGCAGGTCTAGGAATAGACGTTAGATGGTAATAAAAAAGGATTTTTAGGAGATTTATATGAGACGAATAAAAAGAAGGACCCTTATGGGGTTGGTCTTGCTAACATTTTGTGTTAGTTCGATCTCTTCATTGCTCGCGGTAGAGCAAATCAAAAAAACTTCGAGTATAAGTGACTTTTCAAGAAGTATAACAAATAAAGAACTTGATAGATATACAGGAGATTTGTATATAACAACATCAAGAAGAAATGATTCTAATGATACTTATGCTATAGCAAACGCAAGTAGAACTGCAACAAACTTCTCGCCAATAGCTCCAACAGGAAGAGCTTATCAAATAGAAGAAGGAGTCTTTGGAACATTAAATTATACAAATACAGCAGCTGAATATGCAACATACAGAGAATATCCAAGCTCCCAATCAACAAAAGATCTAAAAGTCATAAAAATCGCTGCCGGAACAAGTGCTAGTGTTAAAGGATGTAATTTGGGACGCCACACAGATATGTCAAATATCTGTACGACCAATGGCGAAGAACCATTTGGATTAAGAGGTTTCACTCTCATAGAAACAAGCACAAGACATATTTTCTTAAGAGTTCTAGGTGATGGCAAAACAACAACAAGTTTTGATAATTGCGGAATTTTAGGAATACTTGCAGTTGACCCTGATGCAGATAATTTCGTAAGAGCCGGAGCTAATGATAACGATCGCCACATGACTTTAACTTTAGATGGTCATAGGGGAAGAACTGATGGAGATGGCGCATTTTTAAGAGTTGATAGTAATGATCCCCATTTAACAACCACACCTGAAGTAACAGACATGTATTGGGATGAAAATCTTCAAACTCTATTTATTTCAGGAAATTTAACAGCAAAATTGCCTAGCGGGGGTAGCAATTTTTATATGGCAATAACAAAAGTTAAATTTGATAACGATAAAAGACATTTAGTAATATCTGATATACTTCCAAACGATGTAGATGCTGCTGCAAACGATGATTCCACAATATTTGCATCAAATGTTGCCTCTGGCGGAACCGAAAGATCTCCTCGTATTTTTAAAATACGAACAATGAAAACATCATCCGGATTAGATTACCTTATTGTACAAGGAGGCATTGGAGATTCTATAGCACGAGTTGGAAATCAATATTGGGCATTAAGATATGATAATCATTCGACCAAAGGATTTGTACGCCAAAATAATTCTGCCGCAAATAATACGACTGAGGCAGCTTTAACAAGTGGGTTTACCAGAACAGCTGCCGGAAACGCTCTTGATGGTGGAAATCTCGGTTCTCTTCAAATTGGTGGTATGGTTGCACCATGGGCATCAACCTCAACAACAACACATGATATAGAAGTTGTAGGAGATACAGTATATGTAACAGCTGACCAAGGTCGTGATGAAAACAATGATCCGGGTGTTTGGGCTTCAACTGCCATGTTTGATAAAGATGGTGTAATAATCGGTTGGACAAGATGGGAAAGAGTATTCTTATCTGAAAATAGTGATACTTTGGATGCTGCAAAGTTTTTTGCTGTAGATGCTTATAATAATAAAGTATGGCAAATAAGTGAAGATAGTTCGGGAGAACCAAGAACTGTCCGCAGATTAAAATGGGATACTTCCGGATTTGCAGCAGCATCATTACCTTATAATATAAACCAAGCATTTGCTAGCGACACACATAAAGACATAACTGCAGTTCTTGATGTTCCATTAGGAACTCCTGGTCTAGATGGTGCTAGCAATAGTGATAACTCATTTGCACTATTCGGCGGGTATGAAAGAGTTGTATTTGCAAGAACAAAATACGGAGATGCTAATGATGTAACAACAAGCTTTATCTTAGGTACAGATACAACTGATATTTTAAACACAACATTAGTTGGTGCAGGAACAGTAAGATGTCTTGGTTGGTCAAGAAGTCCTTTTAATTATAGCGGATATTTCTTTGCAGGAACAGATAAGGGTCTATGGATTTATACAGCTGATGGAGGAGCCGGAGCAAGCAAACTTACAGATTTAACATCTGCACCATTTGATGATGGTTCATGGTCGCAATTTGCATCAACAACAATTACAGGTGCCGTAACAGCTATAGATTCCGATGGTGAAAATGTTTATGTTGTAGAACAAGACCTAACAAGTATTGGTACAATAACATCAAAACTTTGGAGAATAACAATAGGAACATCAAAAACAACTATGGAAGGTAATACAACATTAATTTCTCAATCCGGTTCTGATGGAATGCCTTTATATACTTTATATACAGGATTCACTCTAACCACTACAGTTGGTATCCATAAAGTAGGCGAAGAACAAAATAGGGCATGTCATGCCGGTCTTATTTCAACAAATGCCGGAGTATTCCAATCAAGAATATTCCTTAAAGATTTAGATGATGCAGGAAGCAATGATGCTGATACATGGGCAGGAGTTGATGTACGTAGAGCATATACAGATCTTAAAGGCATAAAACGTGTACCAACATCTATGTCTACAGCTGACGGTGCAGGGTTCAGATTTTATGGAACTGCATTTGAAGATAGTACAAATGGTTATAACTACTTCCAAGATTCAACACTAAGACTGTTTGGAATCACAGCTTCAGAAATTGGTGATCATCAACAATATATTACTGATACCGATACAAACGGAGAGTTTGATTTAGACACAACAAAAGAAAATCGTATTCTTTCTCTCTGGAGTGACGGTGGACGTAGATTTGCAACAAGATTTAATGGTCCTGATAAAATAGCAGAAACTTCAAGTAATCAAGTCAATATGTTATGGGCTTTACCTTTCTATCCTGGAGAGTGGAACATGACAGCACCTGCAACAAACAGTGCTGTTGACGGTCAAAAAATCTACTGGGTAGAAAACATTTCAGGACTTGGTATCATCTTAGCCGGTACAACAAATGGTGTTATTGCATTGCAATAATTCTACAAAATATTTACTAGAATTATTCTAGTAATTTGGCCGGAGAAATTTCTCCGGCCTTTTTTTAATCCCAAACAACACCCCAAAACTCTAGTTCTGCAGAATCAAAATAATCTACAATTTCTTGATGTCCATTCATAATGGCATGATCACGAGCACTCAAACCGCCACTTTTTTTAATAATAAAATTAATATCTGCTCTTACACAGATAGCCTTTACGGCTAAAAGATAGCCTTTTGAAGCAGCTAACATCAAACTTGTAATCCCTGCCCTGTTTTCAGTTTCTGCATCATACCAACCTAACTCTAATCCTCTTGCAAAAGCCACTTCTTGGTTATCTGCAAGTAATTGCATAGAATATGGATTGCCATTTTCGTAATCAAAAGATCTGTAAACATCAGAATTCATACAATTTAATTCATTAAAAAGTAATAATGTGATACAAAAATAAAAAAATTTTTTCATCATTTTAATCCTTCTTTAGATAAGTATTAAATTTTGTATAATAAGAAAGCTATTGTATTTAAAATATTAAAAAGTTTTAAGGTTTTTTAAAATGTTTAAATTTATAAAAAATAAAATTAATAAAGTTTATAATCAATTTACAAAAAAAATTTCATCTATTTTTACAAATAACAAGTTAGATGAAAAATTCTTAAAGGAATTAAAGATACTATTACTTTCTGCCGATACGGGGATCACAACTACAAATAAAATTTTAAAGAATTTAAAAGAAAAAATATCTAATAAAACAATAAACAATCTTGAGAAAGCCAAAGAAGAACTTGAAAAAATTTTAATTAAAACTCTTGAATCAAATATTCAAGGTGAGGTTAAAGAAAATAAAATTATTATGCTCGTTGGAATAAATGGAACAGGAAAAACTACCTTTGCAGCAAAATTGGCCAATCAATTAAAAAACAATGGTAAAAAAGTTTTGCTAGTTGCAGCAGATACTTTCAGAGCCGCAGCGGTAGAACAACTCAAAAATTGGGGAGAAAAAATAGGAGTAGAAGTTTTTACTCCAAAAGAAAACAGTGATCCGGCTTCTGTTATTTTTGATGGGGTAACAAAATTAAAAAATCAAGATTATGATAATATAATCATAGATACCGCGGGAAGACTTCAAACTAAAACAAATCTTATGCGAGAACTTGAAAAAATAAATAGAGTAATAAAAAAAGTCTTGCCCGAAGAAAAAATAACAACTTATTTAACAGTTGATTCAATGCTAGGACAAAACTCTTTTGAGCAAGCAAAAATTTTTAAAGATGTTGCAAATTTAGATGGAATTATATTAACCAAATTAGATGGTACAGGAAAGGGAGGTATTGTTTTTTCTATAACGGAGGAATTAAATTTGCCAATAAAATACATTACATTTGGTGAAAAATTAAATGATATCAAAAAATTTGAAGCTAAAGAATTTGTTTTTGATCTTTTAAATGATTAAACAAACAACTTGAAAGGATTAAGGAATGAAAAAAATAATTTTAACGTTCTTATTAATATCTCAAATATCCTTTGTAATAAATGCAAAATTAAAAATACCAAGTCTAAATAAAATAAAAAATAAAATAGAAAAAGAATTTAATCGGGCAACAAAGTTAACTAAAGAAAATTTTAATAAATTTATAAAAAAAACAGATGATTTCGTTTTTAATAATAAAAAAGACATATTCAATTTTATCACTATACCTAAAGAAGAGCTTGAAAAAGAAACCCAAAAAGAATTAGAAAAATTTAATTGGGCTAAAGACCAAAAATTTTTCGAGAAATTTTCAAATTCACAAAATAAAGATGAAAAATTAAAAATTTTAAATGAAAAAATTCTAAAGCTACATCCTGATACAAAAATGCCTATACTTGTTTTAGGTAAAGATATTAATGATGAAACAGAAAAATTAGAAAAATTAAGCAAAAAAATAGAGGATTTTATAAAAACACAAGAATCTAAAAAAGGATTTTTAGATTTCTTATCAAATAATAACAATAACTCAAAAAATTATTTTTACGGACTAAATCTTTTAGAAAAAAGAATTAATAAAATGAAAGAAAATTTAGAAAATATAGCTACATTCTTAAACGAACTTTTCTAAAAACTTTTAAATGGTTGTTTATATGAAATATAAAATAGAAAATATTTTAGAAAAAATAACAAAACAAATTCTACCTGCTTGTAAATCTAAACATGAAGCAGAACAACAAGCAAAATGGCTATTAGAAGAACTAACTCAAAAAAAATACGCTCATCTTGTTGCTCAAAAAGAATTTTCATTAAACGAAAAACAAGAAAAAAAATTAAATGAATGGATAAATTTAAGAGTAAATGAAAAAAAACCTATACAATATATCATCGGATATATTCCATTTTTAAACTTAAAGATAAAAACAAAACCTCCAATCTTAATACCAAGACCGGAAACAGAGGAATGGACAAATTGGCTTATAAAAAAATTAAAAGATGTAAAAATAAACACATTTCCCAAAGAAATTAGAATTCTTGATATCGGAACAGGATCGGGATGTATTGCTCTTAGCTTAGCCAAAAATTTGCCCGATTCATTTGTTATAGGAACAGACATAAATCCCAAAGCCATAGAATTAGCACAAGAAAATAAAATCTTAAATAATGTAGAAAATGTTAAATTTATGGTTTCAAATTTTTATAATAATTTGGATTCGGAATATAAATTCGATATAATAGTGAGCAACCCTCCATATATTTGTGAGTATGAATGGGATAACTTAGATGAAACAATAAAAAAATGGGAAGATAAAAAAGCACTTGTTGCAAATAAAGATTGTCTTCATGCATATAAAATAATTATAAGCGAAGCAAAATCCCATTTAAGAGAAAATTATAATTTAGAAAAAGATAATATCGATCGTATATTTCTTGAAATAGGAGAAAATCAAAGCAAAGACATAAAAATACTATTTGTAAAAAATACATTTAAAAATATAAGTTTTTTTAAAGATTTAGAGGGTAAACAACGCGTTATAAGCGCTCGTTTTTGACAATTTAGCACATTTAGAATAAATTACTTGATATAGTCATTTTGAAATTTATATATTATCAACGCGTCGTTTTTTTATAAAAAAACAAACTTCAATATAAAAATTCATCATATTAAAATTTAAAATTTGAAAAACAAGGATTGGTTATGAAAAATGGTTTTATTTTTAAAATAATGGTATCTGTTTTTGCCGCGACAATAATATCTCAAACTCCGGCAATAAATAATGTTTACCAAACTTATTTACATAGAAATTTTAATATAGTTAGTGATGCTATAGATAGCATAAACGAAATAAAAAATAATAATAAACCTTATAAGGTATGCAAAACTTATAATATAGGTAAAAATACAATTACTATAAAAACAAAAATTCACTATGCAGGTTATAGAAAAAAACCGGATGTTTCTCAAAAAACTTTACATATAAACACATCTGCAATAAATGCCGATGCCGTTTATTTTGTATATAATTCAAAAAAAGATAAAAATCATATAATTCAAACAATTAAAGGTTCTAAAAAGAACACTAAAATTGCTTTAAATAAAAATATTAAATTATTAAAATCCGCTTAATTAAATTTAATTAAAATAATTTGTTATTTAAAAAAAACCGAAAAACTTAAAATATTCGGTGGTCTATCCATTTTATTATGTTACAATAAAATAATCTGTAATAAACAAAAACTCTACTCTTTTTTAAGGAAAATATAATGGAAAAAAATAATAACAAAAAAAATAAAAGTTTTTCTTCTATTTTAAAAAACATATTCTTTCTATTAATAATTCTACAATTTGCACCAATAATTTTTAATAATATTAAAACTTATTTTAAAAAAGCTGTAACACCAAAAACATATGTTGGAAAATTAACAATCCGAGATCTAATTACAGATTCAAGTTTCTATGTTAAAAATATAAAGAAATTTTATAAAAATGATGAAATTAAAGCGTTATTTTTAAAAATAGATTGCCCTGGAGCAACTCCGGGAGCAAGTCAAGCTGTATTTGAAGAAATAAATAGATTTAAAGAAAAAAAACCGGTTATTGTATTAACAGAAAATGTTTGTGCTTCAGGAGGTTATTATATGGCTGCTGCGGCAAATAAAATTATTGCACCGGCATCAGCTCTTATTGGAAGCATTGGTGTTTACTTACAAATTCCAAATGTAAAAGAACTTTTAAATAAATGGAATATAAAATTCAATTTAATTCAAAGCGGAGAATATAAAACAGCCGGAAATCCATTCAAAGAAAGTGATCCTAAGGAAATAAAATATTTACAAAGCTTATCCGATCAAAACTACAAACAGTTTGTAAAAGATATGGCAAAAGCTAGAAATTTAAATATAGCAAAAGAAAAAGTTTGGGCTAATGGTAAAGTATTTTTAGCAACTAAAGCAAAAAGGTTAAAACTTATAGATGAAATAGGAAGTCAAAGTAAAGCCGAAGAAATATTAAAAGAACTTGCAAATATTAAAACAAAAATTAAATTTCTAAAACCAAAACGACCAACAGGTTTAATGAAACTTTTAGTGGGTAATGATGAACTTGAAGGACAAGGTCAAGGTTTTTCATCAAAACTTGCAAATTTTTTTTCAAATCTTTTTTATAAGATTTATTTAAATATTAGTTCAAAAGAAAATGTAGGTATATAAAAAAAGCCCTTAAAGGGCTTTTTTTATATTTGAATCTCTTGTCTTTTTTCAGGTTTACCTTGAATACTAAGATGCTTAATTTTTTGATATAATGTACTGCGACTAATTCCTAAAACTTGTGCTGCTCTAAAATAATTATATTTAACTTCCTCAAGAACAACTTCAATGATATACTTTTCTACTTCTTGAACTATTAATGGATAAATATTTCCTTTCTCATATCTTGAAATTCCACTTACCATTTTTCTTACATCTCTTTTTAATAAATCATATAAAGACAGTGACATGACGTTTATTATCCCCTCTTTTTTATTTTATAAAATGTTTTTAGTGATTAAAATGATTCAAATAAAAAAGATCAAGAAAGCAAAACTTAGAGCCGGTCTTGACCTTGAAGTCATTAGTGTAAAGGAAATTGTGGTACTTTGACAACCTATTTAATGAAAAATTTTTCCAATCCCTTTTTAAAAACATATAAGGCATACCAAAACTCAACGATCTAGCTTTACTTTCTTGCTTATTGTTTAAAAACTTAACAATAAAATAAGCACGATAAATTTTTTCAGCCCAAAAAGAAATCCAAAAAACTTCCGGATAATCTTTTTCTATTTTAGACCAAACTTTAAA
>WJLJ01000092.1 GCA_014728525.1 Candidatus Babelota bacterium
GTATTTCTTTTTTTAGGCGTTTTGAAATAGCACCTTCAATAGCTTTTTTACTAATGGATTTAGCATATTCTCTTTCTAATTCTTCTTTTTTTTCTACTTCTAACGTTTGTTCTTTTTTGCTTAAATTTTTAATTTGTTTTGTTGAAGGTTGATCTTCTTGGGATAGTTTGCTTTCTTTGAGTTTTGGTTTTATTTGTGGTGGATACATTTGAAGAGATGGTTTTTCTTGTTTTTCAGTTTTTTCTTCAATAGAAGAAATATATTTTTCAATATTTTCAATAAATTTTTGTTTTTCTGAGATATTTTCTATAATTTTTTTGAATTCTTTTTGGATATTTTCTTTTTGTTTTTCCGTCAAAATTTTATCCATATTTTTTTTGTCTATTAATTTATTTATTTTATTTTTAAATAAAGATTTTATTTCATTAGGTATTTTAAATTCATCAATTATATTATTTATACTATCTCCCGTAGATAGATTTATATATTTTTCGGGATCTATTGTTTTTGTTTCAAATTCTCCAATATTTTCAGAAATTTCATTTAATTTTTTTAAAGGAATATTTTCCCACATATTTTTAGCTTTTTGGGATTCTTTTCTAAAAAAATCATTTATTGAACTTATTTTTTCAATATTCACTTGTGGTCCGGTATTTAATATTGCAAGATTTTTTTGTATATTTCTTAAATCTTTTTGCGAAGCTGAAAGATCAGTTAAAAATTTTTCTTTGCCGATTAATTCTTTGAATTTTTCTTCTTCATATTTTTTTAGATTTTCTTTAGTTACTTTTGGTTCATAATTAATAATATTTTGAGCAGCATTTTTTTCTTCTTTTTGATTTGGAGAGCTTGGATTTTTTGCAAGCTTAATTCCTAACGGTATAAACTCAGTAATTGATTTTTTAAGGTTAGAATCGGAATAATCCTTTTGTGCTTTTTTTGATAAATGGGATTGTGCCTTCTTTATTTTTTCTAAATCATTTGTAATTTTAGATAGAAGCTTTGATTTATAAATTGAATCAAAACTTTTTTCTTCATTTCCAGGATTATATTTTTCTTTTACTTGTTTTAAAGAGTCTTGTATGTCTTTGCTTAAATTTTTTATAAGATTTAATTTTTGTACTGTTTTATCAGAAAGTCTCCCCCTATCCCTTGTTTTATCTTTAGTTGTTTTATCCGGCTTGATTGAAGTTTTTTTCTCAGCAGGTTTGCTAATCTTTGGATTATAAGCTCCCGGATAATTTCTCCAATTTTTGGGTCCTGAATAAGATTTTTGTTTTCTTCCGTAAGTTGGCCATGTTGGAGTCCCATAATAAGGAGTATTATAATATGGAGATCTAGATGATCGATATTTTTGTTTTTTTAAAGCATCCTTTGCAAGTTTTTTTCTATATTTTTTCTTTTTTTCGATTTCTTCTTTTGCTTGTGCACTTATGGCTATTTTTGTAATTTTTTCACTTATTTCTTTTAGATTGGTATTTAAGAATTTTTGTAATTTTTTTTGTAGAGGATTTAATTTTAACTTTGATATGTCCTTAGAGCTTTTTGCCATTTTTTTTATAAATTCAACGGTTTCTTTTTCTTTTTTTTCAGTATCTTTTTTGTCTAGAATTTTACGTTCTAATTTTCTTGAAATTTTTAGAGCATCAATAATATCTTTTCGTAGATTTGTATTAGATGGAAGAAAAAATATTTTTAAATATAATTTTTTGCTTTTTATTTGATTAATACTGATTATAATTGAATTTACAGTAGAATTAAATTTCTTGTTTTCCATGTATTCTTTAAAGGCTATACCCAAAGCGAAACTATTAATATTTTTTTCTATATTTTCAATAGATTTTTTAAATTTATTAATATAATAATAAAAAGCTTCTATTTTTTTGGGAGGTAATTTTTTTATTAATTCATCTTTTTTCGTTTTTTCTTCTACAGGTTTTAAAAATTGATTTTTTCTGGTTTCCGGTTTTATAGGCTTTGTTTTTTTAGTTATATCTGAAGTTTTATCCAGGCTAGGTTTGGCTTTTTTGGGTATTTTTTCATCACTTTCTTCTTCTTCATCTGTTTCTTCAAAAATTTTTTCTAATTCTCCCATCATTTGCTTAAATTCGGGACTTTTCATTATTTCTTCTATTTCTTCGGGGCTAGGTGGAGGAGGGAGTTTGCCTTTATCATATGGAAAGTTCATACATGAAACATTTTTTATGAATAAAGTAGAAATAAAAATAAATATTATTTTTTTTAGATACATATTTTTTCTTCCATTTTTTTAAATTATTGTTTTTATTTTTTTTACCGTATAAAAATAATGAGTATTAATAAATAATTTAAATACTTTAAAAAATTAATGAAAGTTATTAAGAAAAAAGAAGGTTTTTTATTGTTGGAGCTTTTAATTGCTTTAGCAACATTTATTTTTTTTATGTCTATATGTTCATGGTTTTTATATCTTAGTTTTCAAACAAAGAATATGGCTGTTGTAAGGTCAAAAGTTCTGAATAAATTGGTCAATGGAATTGAATATAAAAAAATAGATAAAAAAATAGGAAAAATTAAGAGTTATAGTATAAAAATTTCTAATAATTTAGATCCTTTTGAATTTCTAGAGATAGAAGGGGACGTTTATAATATTTTTAAAAAAAAGCAAAGATTGGTGTTGATAGGACCAAAAAGATGAATAAAAAAGGTTTCAGTCTGATAGAGTTAATTGTTTATTTATCTATTTTCTCATCTTTTGTTTTACTTTCTTTTACTTCGTTAGCAACTTTTTTTAAAGATTTTTTTAAAGAATTTGAAAGCAATAAAAAATTTATCAGAAATAGTATAATTTTAGACCTTTTAAAAAGAGATCTAATTTGTTCTAGCCCGAAAATTACTTATTGGGACAAAAATAATTTTGTTTTCAGAAAAAAATACCCAAACAAAAATTATTTGGATATCTCTTGGCAAATGCGTAAGGATGGAGTTTATAGATTGATTGGAAAATATGATTATTTACAAAATAAGTGGTTTAAAAAAAATGTTGCAAAATTAAGCTTTACTAATTGTTCGTTCTCATTTTTTTTAAAAAAAGATTTGACTAAGAATTTTGTTAAAAATATAAAAATTTTGTTTGATGATAAAGAAATTTTTATAAATTATAGAAATGCAATACTAAAATAAACTAGTGAATCTATATGAATAAAAGCGGTACCGCCTTTTTAATTGTAATTTTTATAATAAGCATATTAAGTTTAATGGTATTTAAAATTTGGTATAAATCTTCATTGATTTTAGATTTAACCTTTTCACGTGAAAAATTTTATAAAAACTTTTATCTAACAGATACGTTACTGAATTTTGGATTAAAATTGGTAAAAAAAGACTTTGAAAACTTGATCTTAACAAAGGAATGGCCGATAAAATTTAATCTAAATTTTTTATTAGATATAATAGAAAAGAAAACTAAATTGAAATATAAAGATTTTAGTTCTGAAATGATACTAAATAAAAATCCGAATTCTTTTAAAATCATAAATATATATATTAATTTATATTGTAAAAATAAGAAAAATCCTATTTTTACTTTGTGTTGTGATATAAAAAAAGAAGAAATTCCTAATGACTCAAAAAATGAACAAGTTTTGCAGCAGTTTACTATTAAAAACTATAATTTCGGCACTCCTTTTTAGTTTTTCCTTTATTTATATTAAGAGTTTAGGTTTTCTTATAATTCCGGCATTAGTTTTATTATTTTTGCTTTTAAAAAATATAAAAAATGATTATCAAACAATTATTTATGGCATTCTATGGGGGTTTATTGCTTTTTCTTTATATTTCATTTGGCTATATGAACTTTTATTGACTAAAACAGGAGCAAATTTTTTTTTAGCGACCATATTGTATGTTTTTATTGTTTTTTACTCAACTATATTGATAACTATTTATTTTTGTTTAACAAGATTATTATTTAGTTTTATTAATAATTTTTTTTTTTTCAAATTTTTAGCTTTTATTTTAACTACACATTCTTTATTTTATTTCATAAAAAAATATTTTTTGTTTTTTTTAAATACCGGATATCCATTTTTGAATCCAATAATTCCTCTTGCGAGATATAAATTATTTTTAATAATTTTTAGTTTTTTTATTGGACAAAATACAAAATTAAAAGAAAGTAAAAAATTTTATGATAAAAATAAAATAATTTATTTAAAACCGGTTATAAAGTCTTTTAATAATAAGTATAATTCTATAACAACGGGGCAACTTATTTATCATCAACTATCTAAATTAAAGCTAGAAAGAGAAACAAAAAAAATTATTTTATTAGCGCCTGAAACATATTTTCCATTTTCACTTAACAAAAATAAAAATATGGTTAAGCTTTGGAACAATGTTTTAACAAATAATACCCATTTAATTTTAGGTTCGCAAAGAGAAGAGAGGGGGAATGTAAATAAAAAAATTTTTCAAACTGTATTCGTGTTAAATAGGGGTCGCATAATTGATTTTTATGACAAAACACATAGGGTTATCTTTGCAGAGAAAATACCTTACGTATTAAAAAATTCAAAGTGGAGTAGATCTTTATTTTTAAACGGAAAAAATGAATATTTCAAGGGTAAACAAAAATCTAAAAAATTTAAACTTAATAATTTTATAATATGTCCAAAAATTTGTTCAGAATTTTTTTATAAAATAGATTTACATAAAGAAATAAATTCTGATTGTGTGTTTTTATTTGTAAATGACAGTTGGTTTATGCCATATTTTCGGCGTATTTTACAAAATATTACTAAAATTTACAGTATAAGATTAAATTTACCTATTTTTTACATAGGTCACTTCAAATTAAAGCTTTTTAATCAATAAATTAACTCTTTTTAAAATTATATTTACTCTCTATTTGAATATGGTTTTTTATGTTATATTTTTACCAACTAAAATTGTTAAAAATATAAAAAAAATTACATATAGATTGATGAAAGGGTATAAGCATGAACGTTTATTTACTAAAAGATGTTGAAAAACTCGGTATGGCCGGAACAATAGTAAAAGTTTCTGATGGATTTGCCCAGAATTTTTTAATTCCTAGAAAATTAGCTATAAAAATTACAGATAAAAACAGTTCTTTTTATACAAGTAAAATAAAAAAGGCAAAAACTACCGCTAAAGTGTTAAGTAGTAAAGCCGCAATGCTTGCAGAACATATTAGAAATTTACATTTAACAATAAAAGAAAAAGTTCATGATGATGGAAAACTTTATGGTTCTGTTGGTGCTGATGAGATAGTTGCACTATTAAAAGAAAAAGATATTTCTATAAATAAAAAACAGGTTGAGTTTCCCAAAGCTATAAGAAGCACAGGAGAACATAAAGTTATTATTAGGCTTTCTTCTAAATTAAAACCCGAAATGAAATTAAAAGTAGTTGAGGAATAAATTTATCAATTTTTTATAAAAAATGATATACAATAGGGGTATAAAACAGTGTCTGGGTATAAAACAAACTTTAAGAACAAAAAATTAAACAAAACCCAGACAGAAAATTTTTTAGGTAAAAATTTACCTGCAAATATAGAAGCCGAAAAATCTGTTTTGGCTGCAATTCTATTAAATAAAAATAATTTAACCTTGGTTTCTGACATTTTAAAACCGACAGATTTTTATGGTAGAGCTCACCAAATAATTTACAAAACTATGTTAGAGGTTGCTCAAACAGATTTACAGGTTGATTTACTTGTATTGCAAGATGAGCTTGAAAAAAAGAAGTTGTTGGATTCTGTAGGAGGTCTGGCATATCTTTTAGAATTACAAGAAGATATTCCTTCTATAGGAATGATAACTCAGCATGCAAAAATAGTAAAAGATAAAGCTATTTTAAGAGAATTGATTTATTCGGCCTCAGATATAATTACAAGTTGTTATGATCAAGATATAAAAGAAATAGATTCTGTTCTAGATTCTTCAGAAAAAAAAATTTTTCAAATTTCTAATAAATTGGTTCCACCAACCTTTGAGCGAATCGATGAACTTTTAAAAAAAACATTTAAAAGTCTAGCTCAAATGAAAACTTCTCGGGACGGAGTAACCGGAGTGCCATCCGGTTTTATTGAGTTTGATAAGATGACATCCGGAATGCAAAAAGGGGACTTATTAATTCTTGCAGCTCGTCCTTCCATGGGAAAAACAGCTCTTGCTATTGATATGGCTGTAAATGCATGGAAAGCCGGCTTTGCTGTAGGAATATTTTCTCTAGAAATGTCATCAGAGCAACTAGTATTAAGAATGCTATCTTCTCAATCATTAATACCTAATACAAAAATTAGAAATGCCAATGTTACTTCAGATGAATGGATGCAATTAACCAATACTGCCGCACAGCTAGCAGAAGGCAAAATATTTATAGATGATAGCGCTGGTCTTAATATAATGGAGTTACGAGCCAAAGCAAGAAAATTAAAAGCAAAATCTAAAATAGATTTAATAATTATAGATTATTTACAATTAATACACGGATCGGGAAGACAAGAAAACAGAACGCAAGAAATTTCTGCTATTTCTAGAGCTTTAAAGGGCTTGGCTAAAGAATTAAATGTACCTGTTTTAGCCTTATCTCAATTATCACGTTCTTTGGAAAGTCGGATGGATAAAAGACCTTTGTTATCAGATTTACGTGAATCTGGAGCAATAGAACAGGATGGCGATGTAATATTTTTTGTTTATAGAGACGTTGTTTATAACCCGGAAACGGAACATCCGGACGTTGCTGAAGTCATAATTGGTAAACAAAGAAATGGACCAATAGGGTCTTTTAATGTTAGATTTTTAGGAGAATATACACATTTTCAAGATCTACAAGGAGAAAATTATTAACATAAAAAAAGGGTGATAGTGGTAATTTTAGGAATAGATCCCGGATTTTCTATTACGGGATATTCTATTTTAAAAAAAGAAAAAGGTAAAACCTTAGTCATTGACTATGGATATTTAAAAATGAAAAGTAAAGACCATCTTTCTATTCGCACAGGTATCTTTTATAAGTTCTTCAAAAAAAAAATAGAAAAGTTTAATATAACAGACTTAGCGTTAGAAACACCTTTCTTAGGAAAAAATGCACAAACATTTTTAAAATTAGGTTATTTGAGGGGAATCCTTTACTTATTATCCGATCTAAACAGTTTAAAAATATTTGAGTTTTCTCCAAGAGAGGTGAAAATAAGTGTAACAGGATTTGGAGGTGCTACAAAAGATCAAGTTGCGCTAATGATTTTAAGCATGTTTCCAAAACTAAATGAGTTTGGCAAAATAGAAAAACAAGATGTTACCGACGCAATAGCAGTATCAATATGTGGAATATGGAAGAAAAATCAAACAGAAATCCTTAATAAAATTTAAAAAAAGATTAAAAATAACAGTGACGATTTCCGGCACTGCTATTTTTAATCTCATTATTATAAACAACAACACTATTTCCGATAATAATAATTATGTAAAAAAACACATAATCAATTACAAACTATCAAATCATATTATCAAATAATAAATCGGAAAAAATAGAAATTTCGCCGGCAAAGTTTATTATTTTTAAAAAAAATATAAAAAAATAAACCGCCATACAAGCAAAACCTGTATGGCGGAAAAAAGGAGAAAGGAGAGTAGTAATGAAGTCTTTTAAAATTTTTTTTCTTAGTGATAACTCACCTATCTAGTCAGGTATAAACATACTATCTTATTCCAAAAGAAAATCAAGTGTTTTTTTGAAAAAACCTTAAATTATTACAATAAAATGCATAAAATTACAATTTGTATAGATATTACCTAGCGTTTTACAGAATTTATCTAATCAATAATGCTAAATAAAACAGTATTTTAAGCTAAAAAATGTGTCTGAAAGTCTATAGTTTTCTTATTTTTTTTTAATCTTGTCTTTATAAAAGATTTAATAGGAGAAGTTATAAAAAACTGAAAATCCTGCTCTCTTAACAAAGACACTGATCCCACAAGTTTATTAACGTCAAAATCCGTTAAAAAATCATCTAATAAAAGAACACCACTTTCATTTTCTTGAATTTCTAATAATTGAACAACTTTCAACAAAAATAAGATTAATTTTTGTTGACCTCTAGAAGCAAAAAAACGAGCCTTTTTATTTTTAAAATTAATAGAAAAATCATCTAGATGAACACCAAATAATGTTCTTTGCCATTTCTGTTCTTTATCTAATAAATGATTTTGATAATAATCCCAAAACTTATCGTAAGAATAATTATCATCAGAAGTATTTTTTTTAGAATAATTCAATTCTATAGATATGATATTATCTGAAAAACAAAAATATCTATTTAAAAATTGGTTAACCCTTTTTTCTATTTTTTTTAAAAATTCAATTCTTTGATTTTGAAGAAAATTAGATTTTTCCCATAATTGTTTTGTCCAACTGTAAAGCTCATCTTTTTTATAACCGGAAATTTTTGAGTGACTATTAATAAGCATAAATTTATTACGCTGCTCTAAAACCTTTTTATATTCCTTTAACAAAAAAATAATTTTAGAGTCCAATAAAAACATAGATTGATTTAAGTAGGCACGTCTGAACTCAGGCGCACCTACCACTAATTGCATATCATCTAAAGTTAAACTTATAACTTTATATCTAGAAATTATATCTTTAAAACTAGAAACTGGCTTTTTATTAAGTTTTACTAATTTACCATCCTTATTAGAATAGCCAATTTGAATGCTACTATGCCCCAAATCAAATTCTTCTTCAAAATCAACTTGCAAAAAAAACAAGTCTTTTTTAAAAGAAGATAACTCTCTATTTAATCTAGTTCTAAACGACCTTAGGTAACAAGCATAATATAAAGCTTCTAGTATTGTAGTTTTACCGGATCCATTATTACCTTCCAAAACTACAAACTTATCTTCAAAATTTAATTTAAAATCAGAAAAACATCTAAAGTTTTTCAACTTTAATTCGTTTATAAACACAAATACTTTTTTTTATAATTAAGCTTCTTGAGATGCTGAAACAGGCATTACCAAATAAGTTAAATTGTAATCCTTATCTTGATCATTTGTTTCAAAAATAATTGGTTTAGCATCACTATGAATTAAAAAGTCTATTTTTTCAGCAGGAAAAACTTGTAAACCACTTAATAAGTAAGGAGAATAAAATTTACTCTTTACTTGATCTCCTTCAAATTTATCTAAATTTAAAGCCTCATCTATTTTACCAACCTCTTTATTATGCAAATTTACAGCAAGCTTACCCGGTTGAAATTTAAAATTAGTAGAAACAAATTGACCAGCAAGTAAACAGCTTGTTCTTTTTAAAGTTTTCAAAAAAGATTGTTTATCAAGACTTGCAGCTCTAAAACCTTCCTTTTCTAAAATAGGTTCATAATGAGGAAATGGATCAGAAATAAGTTTAGTAAAAAAATTAAAATTCGATCCGGAAAAAACAAGTTGACTTCCGCATACTCCCAAGAAAACATTTTCTGATTTAGTTTCTTCTAAAATTTTCTTTAATTCCAATACGGCTCTTTTAGGTAATAACCATTTTTTGTTTTCAGATAATTTATACTTTCCTGTTGATATTTTAGCAAGTCTATGACCATCAGTTGCAACCATCAACATCCCATTCTCATTAAACTCTAGCAACATTCCATTTAATGCAGCATTAGAATTATTTTGAGGAATTAAAAAAGCAACTTTGTTAAGTAAATCTAACAAAAAACTTGAATCAACTTGCATTAAATTTTCGATTCTTTCCGGAAACTGCGGAAAATCTTGAGCATCTTTTATATTTAATAAAAGTTTTACTCCACCGGCTTTTAAATTTAATTGGCCTTCCTTAAAGTTAAACTCAATATCACCCTCCATCTCTTTAACCAAATCAAAAATACGTTTTCCTGAAATCAAAAAATCAAAATTTTCTGTAAAATTACTTTCTATGGGCATACTTGATTGTAAGCTTATTTGTAAGTCTGTTGATTTAAGAGTTAATTCTTTAGGTGCTACTTGAAACATTATTGATTCGGTAACATCTAAAGTCGTTTTCTTGCTGCAAATAGGTTGCATTGAAGTCAATAATGAAAGTATATCTTTTTGAGAAATAATAAATTTTCCGTCCATAATTTTACTCTCTCTAGTTATTAATTATTAATCACAAAAAACAAAATTAAAATTAACATAAATAAGTATAAAACAACACTTAAAATTGGAAAAGTAAAAAAATAAAATACCAGTTAAATAAAATAAAAAATTCTGTTAATATTACTTTTCTAAAAAATTAGAATACACCCTTTTAAAAAATTATGAATAAAATAAATATAAAAAATAAACTTTTAAAAAATTTAAGTCCAAAAATAAAAAATTTAATTGAAACAAGATTATTAGAATTTCAAAGAATAAAAAATTCTAATAACCTCATATGGTTTAATGAATTATGTTTTTGTCTTCTTACTGCAAACTCAAAAGCAGAAACTGCAATAAAAATTCAAATAGAAATGGATAAGGACGGCTTCATAAAAAAAACAGAAACACAAATAGCCCGTATCATAAAAAAACATGGTCACAGGTTTCATAATACCAAGGCAAAAT
This sequence comes from Candidatus Babelota bacterium, assembly GCA_014728525.1. GTDB lineage: Bacteria > Babelota > Babeliae > Babelales > UASB340 > WJLJ01. The sequence goes on from WJLJ01000092.1 coordinate 10,590, forward strand.
ATATTGCTGGAGCTCGCAAATTTTTACATATAAAAGACATCATTGAAAAAATGTCTGATTTTGAAGCACGAGAATTTCTTGTTCAAAATATAAAGGGTCTTGGTTACAAAGAAGCGTCACATTTTTTAAGAAATGTTGGTTATAATAATTTGGCGATTATAGATAGACACATTTTAAAATTTTTAAAAAAAGAAAACTTAATAAAAGAAATTCCAAAAACAATCAACAAAAAAAAATATTTAGAATTCGAAAAAATTTTAGGCAACTTTAAAATTAAACAGAGTAAATTAGATCTTATTATATGGGCACAAATGACGGGTAAAGTTTTAAAATAAATTAAGCGCGAGGATGTTTATCATCATAAACCTCTCTTAAATGACTTTTCTCTAAATGAGTATAAATCTGAACTGTTGTTAACTGTTCATGCCCCAAAAGTAATTGTAAAGATCTAATATTAGCCCCACTTTTCAATAAATGCGTTGCTAAAGAATGTCTTAATGTATGGGGTGAAACTTTTTTATTAATTTTTGCTTTCACTAAAAACTTTTTAAGTATAACCCAAAAAGATTGCCTAGAAATAGGCTTTATTCTATCTTTATAAAAAGAAAAAAATAAAAAATTTTGCCCAAAACTATTTTTATCTTTAATTTTTTTGGGTATTAATTTCTCATAAATATTATCTAAATAAAATCTCAGAAATTTCAAAATACTTTCCGGCAAAGGAACTAGTCTTTCTTTATTTCCTTTTCCAACTAAACCTATAAACCCCGTATCAAAATGTATTTGATCTATTTTTAAACTTACTAATTCCGAAACACGCATACCAGAAGCATAAAGTAAAGATAGCATTACCCTATTTCTTATTCCTTTATCAGACCTGTCTTTATTAGCTACTTTTAAAAGCTTTTCTATTTCTTTCTCAGTTAAATAAGTAGGTAATTTTTTTTCTAACTTAGGAAAAACTAACCCACCGGCTTTATTTGGAATTTTAAATTTTTCATTTAAAAAATTAAAAAAAGCTTTTAAGCAAGATATTTTTCTCGATAAAGTTTTAGAAGAAATTCCACTATCTTTTAATTTTTTTAAAAAATTTTTCAAATTATTTTTATTACAAGTTTTAATTGTAAGCTTTTTATTTTTTAAAAATTCTAAAAATTGTTCTATGTCTCTTTTATATGCTAAAAAAGTATTTTCCGATGCCCTTTTTTCTGTTAACAAAAAAGTACTAAACGAAGTAAAAAAATGATCATCGTTCAAACGATCTGACATTTTAAACTCTCCAATAAAAAACTAATAAGCCTTTGCTACCAATACATCAGTCTTACTAGATTTTTTACAGAAAAAACAAGAATCATTTTCTTTTGATTGTAAAAGGCAGCGGATAGTACCTTTATAATCTTTTAACTTTTTTTCACATTCTGAAGAACCACACCAACCTGTTTGATAAAAACCATTATTTTTTTCAAGTCGGGCACCAAAATCTTCTATAAACTGAACTTTGTATAGATTATTCTCAAGTCTTTTTTTAGCATTAAAAAAAAGACTTTTTTGAATCTTTTCAAGTAAATTTTCAACTTCAAAATCTACTTTATCAATTTTTACAAAAGATTTTTTTAAATTTTTATCTTCTTCTATTCGATTTACTAAAACAATTTGTTTTTTTTCTATATCTTTAGGACCAATTTCTATACGAATAGGTACTCCTTTTAGTTCCCATTTAAAAAATTTAGAACCTGGCGTACTTTGATCATCTTCATCAATATCCACTCTAATATTTTTTAACTCTAAAATCTTTTTTATTTTTTTTGATTGATCTAAAACTTTAGTTTTATCATTTTCATCTTTAAAGATAGGTATGATTATAACTTGGATAGGTGCAATTTTTGGAGGCATTACCAAACCCCTTTGATCACCGTGGGACATAATAATAGCCCCAATTAAACGTGTTGTAGCCCCCCAGGAAGTACAATATGGTGATTCTAATTTGCCATTTTTATCCTGATATTTAATATCAAATGATTTTGAAAAACTATGGGCCAAAACATGAGAAGTACACATTTGTAAAGCTTTACCATCATGCATCAAACCCTCTATAGTATAAGTTTTATCTGCTCCAGCAAACATTTCCGATTCAGATTTTAAACCTGCTATTACAGGGATTGCTAAATAATCTTGGACAAAATTTTTATATAAATTTAATATTTTCTCAGCAAATTTAATAGCTTCTTCTTTACTAGAATGAGCAGTATGACCTTCTTGCCATAAGAATTCTATGGTACGTAAAAAAGGTCTCGTTCTCATTTCCCAACGAACAACATTTGCCCATTGGTTTATTTTTAAAGGCAAATCTCTCCAAGATTTTATCCATTTAGCAAACATAGAATAAATTATAGTCTCAGAGGTAGGCCTTACAACCAAAGGCTCCTCTAATTTCTTACCGCCGGCATGAGTTACAACAGCAAGTTCCGGAGAAAAACCCTCTACATGTTTTTTTTCTTTTTTCAAAAAACTTTCTGGAATAAAAATTGGAAAATAAGCATTCTTAGTACCTGTTTCTTTTATTTTTTCATCCAAAACTTTTTGTATATTTTCCCACAAAGAATATGAATAGGGACGTAAAACAAAACAACCCCGAACAGGGCTTTGATCAACAAATTCTGATAGCTCCAGAACATCTTGATACCATTTTGCAAATTCTTTATTAATATCAGCGAGTTTATTCATAATTAATACCTTAATCTCATAAACAAAATATTTATTTAAACATAAGTTTAAATTGTTGACACAAAAATAGAAAATAATTTATTAAATAGTATAGATAATACGTCTATTTTAAAACCAAATTAAAATAAAATCCATACTTTAAAGGACAATATATGGGCTTTTTTAGTGGACCTATTTATATAATAAATATAATACTTTGCTTTATAATAAATATTTTAAGTATTTTAATTTACAAAAAGAGCAAAAATAAGACAATATTTAATATAGGTATCGCTTTTGGATTGTTTGGGTTATCCAATATTATGTTCCTATTAAAAATCCATCAAATACTCAATTTATTATTACTAATTGTCAGAATTACTGCATTTATGATAATAATTAAAACTGTTATAAAAAATAGAATAAAAACTTCTTTTAAAAAAATAATATTTTTATCAATACTTTTAAGTACGTTTATTTATTTTTTACCGCAATTATTAAACTTTATCCCTATAAAAATAAGTGAATTAACAATATTCAACATAATAAACATATTATTCTGTTGCATTATTTTGCTCATATCTTTTATAAAATACAAATATATTCAAAACTTAACCTTCCTTTTTATAGGAGTATCTTTTTCATTATTTGCCTTATCGCATCTTTTAGAATTAGTGGTAGCAAATAATCTATTTGAAATCAATTTATCAACTTTTATAGCCATAATAAGAATAATTTCATATTCCCTCATATTAATAGGAATGTATTCATTAATAAAAGAGGATACTATAAACAAAATATTAAAATATATAACTAGTACAAAACTCCAAGTAATTACAATTGGAGCAATGATATTTGCTTTATTGTTACTATTTTATTTTCCCAATAAAAAATTTTTATCTTCAGACGTAAAACCAGATATAATTAATCTAAAACCAAAAATAAAACAACAACAAATAAAAGAAATAGAAACAGGACTTTATATAAAAAATTTTCCTGTTTTTGATGTAATTAAAAATGAATTTGAAATGAATGCGATTGTTTGGTTTCAATTTGATCCACATAAAATAAATATTAATACAATAAAAAATTTTGTTTTTGAAAAAGGAAAAATTGTAAAAAAAAGCAAAATAAACAGTAAAATAATTGGTAATAAGTTATGGGTATATTATAAGGTTAAGGTAGAATTTAATAGTAATTTAAATTATAAATTTTTCCCAATAGAAGATCATAAAATATATGTTACTCTTTCTAATCCGGATATGGATCCTAATTCGGAAATATTGGTTTCTTATAACACAAACTTAACAATGAAAGATAAACTTTTTACCGGGGATTGGAAAAAAATAGATCACGAAGTAGAATATGGTTATCTTGAAGATGTAATGGATCAATATGATCAACAAAAAATTAACAAATATCCAGCAGTATTATTCGAATTATCTTTTAAAAAGGCCGGAATAAGAAAAACCTTAGTTATTTTTTTGCCCTTATTTATGGTTTTTTTCTTAAGTTTATTTTCCTTAATAACAAATATAAAAAATTATAGTGGAATTTTAACCTTATCAGCAGGAAGTACATCTGCTTTAATTTTTGATTTAGTAGCTATAGAAAATATGAGCCCTAATGTTAGATATTTTACTATAGCTAACAAAATATATACATTACTTTTAATATCAGCATTTATAATACTTTTAATAAATATATATATAGCAAAAGAAATGAAATTTAAAGACATAAATATGCCTTTAAAAGAAGAATACGAACAAAAAATCTTGAAAAAATTAATGCTTATAAGAAGTTATGCATTTTTATTCTTCGTATTTTTTATACTACTTACTATATATTCTATGCTTTATTAAAATAAACGGGGAGAAATAGTGAAAAAAATATTAATAATATTTAGTTTAATATTTTTATTTTCAAAAAATTTAAAATCAGAAATAAAAATTTTTAATAATCTATCTTCTATAGAAAATTTTTATAAAAATCATCCAGAATATCCTAAAGCAGATAATCAAAACTTAATAAAACCGGACTATTCCACATTTCAAAAACAAATAACCCCAACAAAACTTCAAGAATTTATAGATGATATAAAAAGAATGATTGGACTTAAAACTATTGTATGGGATTCAGATAAATTTGAAGACTTATTAAAAAATATAACGGAAAAAAACAAAAAAATTTACCCAAAAAATAAATATATCCTAAAAATCACACCCAAAAAACAAGATAATTTCATTATATGGACCGAATTAGAAGGTGCTTTTCATTCATTAGTAAGAGGATTAATAAAATTAAAGAAACTTGAAATAATTGATGATTCGTTAAAAATAAAACAAAATAATTTCTTTGTTTTTAATGGAAATATTCTAGGACGCTCTCCATATATATTAGAGACTTTAACAATTATACTAAAATTAATGGAAAAAAACCCAGAACAAGTATTTATTATAAAAGGCAAATATGAAACAAAAAATCGTTGGCTTAATTTTGGACTTAAAAAAGAGTTAAAAATTAAATTTAAAAATCCAAAACTTAAAAAAATCCCTTTAGAATCGCGATTGAATGAATTCTTAGAAACGCAACCCCTGGCTATTTATATAAACGACCTAATAATAAAAGACCCGGGATTTATAAGAATTTCTTTTTTTGATAGAAATCATAAAGCTTTAGAAGAAATATATTTTTCACATTTTTTACAAAACCAACCCATAAAAAAAATTGATATATTTGATTTGAGACAAAAAATAATCACAAACAAAATTGCTAATATAAAAGCCATAATAAAAGGTAAGAAAAAAATAAATATATATAAAAAAACAGACGGACTTACTGCACAAATACCCGACAAAGGATCTGTAGCATGGACTAGTTTATCAAGTCCTATTAAAGTTAACCAAGAACTTTATGGATTTAAAAATGATGCTTTTTTAATATTAAAAATTCAAAAAAACAAGGAACCAATTATAACTTTATATAAACAAAATGCAAACAAAAAAGATGGATTTAAAAAAGTATCCTACAATATTTATTCTCAATACAAATTAGATAAAAAGGGAAAGATTGATAAAAAAACTAAAATTTATAAAAAGACCATAAAAAAGGAACAAATTACAGAAAAACAAATTGACACACAAAAAGAAATTACTATCGGAACATCTATGGATTTATCCGCTGAATTATCAGAAATAGCCAGACAAGTTTTAAAGGGATTGCATTTAAGGATAAGCGAACAAAATAGAAAAGGAGGCGTTAATAATAAAAAAATAAAATTAATACATCTAGATGATAAATATAATCAAAGAATTGCAAAAGAAAATATAAAATTATTAACAAAATTAGGAATAGAAATCTTATTATCTCCTGTTGGAAGTCTGACTTTAAAATCAATAATGCCGACAATAAATAAAAATAATATGCTGGTATTATTTCCGGAAGCAACTTCACCTATATTTAGAGGTGCAAAAAACATAATTCATCTTTTAGCATCTTCAGATAAAGAAGGTAAAGCTTTAATTAATTACTTATTAAAAGAATATTCTCCAAGTAAAATTGCATTATTTTATCAGCCAGAACCGTTTAGCCTTGGCGCTTTAAATGCTATAAAATTACAACTAAAAAAAGCAAATTTGATAGAAAATAAAGATTGGATAGCCACCTATCACTTACCAAACTCCTTGAACGTATCAAATGCTGTAAAAAAAATAAAAAGTTTTAATCCCGAAGCCATAATATTATTAACAACTTCTTTAGCAGTTCAAAATCTTATAAAAGAATTAAGTATGGAATTTTTATTTAATAAACAAATTTTAGGAATAAGCTCCTGTTCCGGTGTAGCCTTCAAAACTTTTTTAAGAAATAAAAATTTAAAATATATAAATACCCAATTAATCCCGGATCCTCAAAAAAGTATCTTAGAACTTGTAACAGAATTCCAAAATGAAGCAAATAAGGCCGGAGAACCATTAGGCGGATTTATATTAGAAGGATATATGATTGCAGACATCTTTATACACATAATAAAACAAATTAAAGGAAAAATAACTAAAGAAAAAATAGTTCGAGTAATTGAAAATATAAAAAATGAAAATTATAAAGGAATACCTCTCAATTTTAATCAAAAAACACAAGAAATTTCTAATACGGTTTGGTTAGATACGGGAAAACAAGTTGTTATGATAACAAACTAGCCTAAACTTAATTTATCGGCATAATAATCCAAAACTCTATTTAACGAATCATTATTGGTATTATTGTTATTATAAAAAGAATCTGCTAACCAAATCTCTAAACCATTTGGTAACGCCTCATTCTTTTTTAATTTTAAAGCAATAAAATGTTGTTTAATTAATAAAATTAAATTTTGAGCTTGTCCTTTATTTAAAAATTCAATAGAATCTCCAACTTCACTCCTTATGACTTGCTTATAAGTTTCATTATTTTCAGCAATTTTACCTTCAAACATTTCTCCTCTGACTTTTTGTCCCTTTTTATTAACCTTATTGATACCTTTGAATGCAATTGAGTTTAATTTAAAAAAATCTTCAGGATTATGAGTTAAGCTTCTAAGAATTTTAATATTAAGATCTTTTCCTTTTATAAAATTAGGATGGTAATCTTGATTTTCAATAATTTTTTCTAAAACACCATCATTAAACCAATTTCTTTGTTTAAAATTTTTTCTTATTTTTTCAATCCAAAGATCAAACTCTATTGAATATTTTTCTTCATTTTTTTTGAAATCTTCAATGTTATCGCTAATTTCATTTAAACAAGCATTCCAAAAAGAATGTAAAGCACATTCCGCTTCTTTCTGTTCTCTAACATTAATTTGAGAAACCGGATATTTTGGATTTTTATTTTTTAAAATTAAATTTTTAGGTTTCTTTATAAACCTATTTTTAATCTTTGGGTTTAAATAAAAGTAATACGATAAAACACCACTAAAAAATAATAATAAACTTACAATTTTTTTGTTATCTTTTATAAATTCATAAGGTCTAAA
>WJLJ01000093.1 GCA_014728525.1 Candidatus Babelota bacterium
ACCTTCTATTTTTTATAAATTGGCCAACCACCCGTTCGTCCTGAGCGCAGTCGAAGGATGGTTGGCCATCCATATAAATAAAAAATTACGGAAAACCGTTCGATAAGACCCTTCGACTACGCAACAAGTTGCTACGCTCAGGGCGAACGGAGATAATACCTTATCTATTGGCAATATTACTATTTTTCAAAGGTCACAACTTAAGTAACAAAACTATATTTTATTCATTTTCTTTAAAAATTAAAACTTGTAAAACTCTTCTAGCTGTGGCTTGTTGTATTTGAAAACAATAACCTTCATATAAAATTCGTTCACCCTTTTTGGGAAGATGTTGTAATTTTTCTGCTAAAAACCCAGATAAGGTATTTGATTCTTGTGTATCAAAAATAATCCCTAAAAGTTCACCCAATTTTTCTAAACTAATTTTAGCATCAACAACCCATCCACCTTTTTCCATAGGAATAAATTCAGATCTTACACTTTCATGCTCATCTCTAATTTCACCTACAATTTCTTCTAAAACATCTTCTAAAGTAACTAAGCCTGCAATGGCACCATATTCATCTATAATTATTGCCATATGCATACGCTTATGCAAAAACTCACTTAAAAGTTGATTTATTTTTTTAGTTTCAGGAACAAAAAGAACAGGCCTTATAAGGTCTTTTAATTTTTTATCATTTTTAAAAAAAACAACATCAAAAATATCCTTTTGATGAATTATTCCCAGAATATTATCTTCTTTATTTTTATAAACGGGAATTCTAGAAAATCGTGATTTGGTAAAAAGATCCATAGCATCTTGCAAAGAACTATTAACATTTATCATAACCATATCAACTTTCGGAACCATTATTTCATCTACAAGAGTCTGACCTAATTCAAAAATATTTTGCAGCATTTCACTTTTTTCAGCTTCAATAAGACCCTTTTCATCACTATAATCAATTAAAAATTGCAGCTCTTTTTCAGAAATATCATCCTGACCCTTTTGTAAAATATTCCCCTTACCCATTTTTTTGAAAATGAAATTGGCCATAGCTAGTAAAAAAGAAACAATCGGATATAAAACTTTATAAAGAATATTAATAAGACCTAAAGAAAAATTGAACAATTTTTCACTATGAGCTTTTGCAACCGTTTTGGGAATTATTTCACCAAATATTAAAATTATGATAGTTGCCAAAAAAACACCTATCATTAAACCAATTCCGCCAAACAATCTTTCCATTATTTCTGCAACTAAAACAGAAGAAAGAACATGTGCAAAGTTATTAGCAATAAGAATTGTTATTAAAATTCTTTGGGGATTAGATTCCCATGAATCAAAAAGCTTTGAATACCTGCCTTTTCTTGCTCTTAGCTCCTTAACTTTAAATAGACGTAAAGCAGTAAAAGCAGTTTCTAAAAAGGCAAACAAGGCTGCAAACATTAACGCAAAGAAAAAAAGTATTAATTCTATATATAAAATTTGCATTTTTTTACACTTCCACCTTTTTTTTATTTAAATTTGTTGAAGACGTTTTTTATCTATTTTGCCTGTGGCATTCATAGGCAATTTTTCTAAACAAAAAAACTTTTTTGGTATTTTATATGTTGCCAAATTTGCGGCACATAAATCACGTAAAATTTTTTCTAAATTTTTATTTTCTCCCTTAAAACCTACATATGCAACCGGAATTTGACCGGTAGAAGAATCTTGTCTACCAATAACAGCAGCCTGATAAACAGCCGGATGAGAGAGTAAAATATTTTCTATTTCTTGTGGATAAATGTTAAACCCTTTATGAATAATTAAATCTTTGCTTCTACCGCTAATGGCTAAATATCCTTTTTCATTTTTATACCCCAAATCTCCCGTATTTAACCAACCGTCTTTCAAAACTTTTTGAGTTTCCTCAGGAGACTTATAATATCCCATCATAACATTATCCCCTTTAATCCAAAGGGTTCCTATCTTGCCAATAGGCAAACTATTCTGTTGTTCATCACGAATATCACATTCCAAACCTTGCAACGGATATCCTACGAATTGAGTAGCCAAACTTTCGTTTTCATGATTTACAGCAACAACAGGTGCTGCTTCCGTAAGACCATAACCGGCACAAATCTTACGCCCATAAATTAAACTAAAAGCCATCCTAATTTTATCAGGCATTGCATCCGCACCCGAGATAAACATTCTTATGGAATCCAAAGGAGCCGTTTTAAGCAAACAAAGCAAACCATAAAGTGCAGGAAATCCAAAAAATAATGTTGGTTTTTTTTCTAAACCTTTTAATATTAATTTTCTATCAATTTTTTTTACAATTATTATTTTAGATCCGGTAAGAACCGGTAACCATAAACAAGTATTTTGAGCAAAAACATGAAATAAGGGTAAAACGGAAAAGAAGCTTTCATTTTTACGTTTATCAGTATGCATTAATCGCGCATAATCTTGTAAGGTGTTTATCATTACATTATTGCAAGAAAGCATAACACCTTTAGGTTTACCTGTTGTTCCCGAGGTATATAAAAGTACACAGAGTTCTTCCGGTTTCAAACAGGTAACTTCAAAATCTATCTTTTCTATATCAGATATCCAATCGATATCATCGTTAGAAAAAATATTTTTAACGTTTTTTAATTCTTCTTCTTTTTTTAGTTTTTCTATTTTTTCTTTAAATTCATCAGAAACGAATATAGCCTTGGCTTCACAATTTTTAATAACATATAAGAGTTCTTTGTCATGTAAAAAAATATTAATAGGAACAACTATAGCGCCAATTTGCCATATAGCAAAATAAGCGATATGAAAATCTATACTGTTACCGGAATATAAAATGACCTTATCACCAGACTCAAGACCCATATCTTTAAGTTTTTTACTTAAAAGAACAGATCTAAAATAAAATTCTTCGTAAGTAATTTTATTTTCATCACAAACAAGGGCCACCTTTTTTGCAAATTTTTTACTTGCAATCTTTAAAAGCTCTCCGGGATAAATAAGTTCCCCATTTCTAGTAAATTCTTTTTTTATATTTTTAAAAGATTCTTTTTCGTTACTTATTCTCTTAAAAAAATTAAAAAAACTTCCCAAAATAAAAAACTCCCAAATATTTATTAAAATGATTAAACTAAGACTTAGTTTAATAAAAATAATAAAATCTTCTATAAAAAGTAGATTAATGAAGTTTTATTATTTTTTTTCTTCGTTTTTATCTTCTATTTCTTCATTATTAGTTTCTTCTGATTGTTCTTTAAAGAATTCAAATATGTCTGAGCCCTGTGAAGATGCACATCCTGAACAACTAGAACAATCCTGAGGCTTACATTCTTCATCTTGAATATCTTTTTCATGCTCTTGAACAGCCTCTAACATTAATTTTAATTCACGAATCTTATTTTCTTTCAATGAATTTAATAAATCTTGTTCCATCGCTTTTAACTCATTTGTGGATGCAAGCAAATCTTGTTCTACCTGTTGTTTAAATTCTTGAGTATCAAGCAACTTTTCATCTTTTTCTACAAGCATATTTAAAAGCTCTGCAGCCTTATCTTTATCTTGCATATCCTTTATTTGAGTAATTGCTTTTTGTTGCTCTCCTAAAAAATCAATATCTTCTTTTATTTGTTCAGATAATTTTTTGGAATGTTCGGATATTTTTTCTTTAATGGATTTTAAATCATCAAGAATAGATTCATCTGATTCTTTAGAGATTTTTTCTTCTATATTATTTAAAATATTTGAATAAACTTCACTAACAAACTTAAACAATTCCTTTTGCTTTTCAACGAGAAAATCAGTTTGTTCCAGTATTTTTTGAATTCTTTTGTCAGACACAATTATCCTTCCATAGTTATAAAAATCATAATTATTACTAAATATTCTACAGGCATTTGAAAATATAGCCAATGGTAACTAATTTTATGGTATGATTGTAGTAAGATATAAAATAATAAAAATACAGTTTATTTTTTAAAAAATATGATTTTAATAAAAAATACCCAAAAAAAAATAAAAATTAATGAATCAAAAATAAAAAGTAAAATAAACCTAATCTTAAAAAAATTAGGTTATTCCAATTTTGATCTATCAATATGGTTTACAACTAATCAAACTATTCGCAAATTCAATAAAAAATTCCGAGAAAAAAACAAACCCACAGATATACTCTCATTTCCATTTCATGAAAATATTAAGCCGGGTCAAAAAATAAAAATTTCCAATCCTGAAGACAAAGTTTTGGGAGATATAATAATTTCACTCGAATATTGTAAAAAAGATGCTCAAAACTCAAATTTGAATTTCTCTGATTATTTATTAAGAATTATCATACATGGAATTGCTCACCTGCTTGGTTTTGATCATCAAACAAATGAACAATTCAAAAAAATGAATATTTTTGAAAATAAATTATTAAAACTTTTAAATATAAAAATGCCTTAAGTTAAAATTTTAACTTAAGGCATAAAATAAAATTTAACCATTTATTATTTTATATAAATTTTAAAAGTCTATTTATTTCTTTGTACAATGTTTTTGCTGTTGGACGTTTTTTTCTGCTTTTTTGCCAACAAATTTGAATTAAACCGTTTATATATTCAGGAACATCTCTATCTAAAAAAGGAGGCCTACTTCCCTCTGAAAGATAAAAAATCAACCAACTATAAAAATTAGAAAACCCTGTCTCCGGAACAATTTTTCCAAAAGCAATAATTGATTTTTTATATTTATCTTCAAAATGACTTTGTAAATCACAATCATGAAAATATAAATACAACATCATTCCAAATGAATAAATATCATCTTTTAGACAACAAGAAGTAAGATTTTTTTCCTTTGGATGTAAATAAGAATATTCTGCAGCCTTTCTTAAAGTTTTTGGATCACTATAAAAAATTGAACCTTTCCATCCGCAACTAACTTTAGATTTACCTTCTGAAATCTTTTTAGCATAAGAAACATCTGTAATTTTAGCTGTCAAATCACCTTTTTCGTCTTCAAAAATCAATACATTTTCAAATTTTAAATCTCTATGGATATAACCATTTTCATGCATAAAAGAAAGACCGCAAGCAATATCTCTAAAAAGAGCCATAATTTTTCTATCTTCAATATAACCAGATTTTTTTATAAAGTTTAAAAAATCCGATTTAGCAAGTTCCTGAATAATAAAAAAATGTTCTTCATTATAATCTTTAATACCAACAATGTTTTTATGTTCCAATTCTTTTGACAATTTAATCTCTTTCTTTAATTCTTTTGCTCTTGTTGCAGATTTTAAGAATAAAATTATTGCTTCATTAGATTCAGAATTAAAAACAACTTTACCCGTACCTCTACCGATAACTCTATCTATTTTATAATCAGTCTCATTTTCTATATAATCTATTGTTCTTATTACATCGATTACTTTCTTTAAATCTTCTTTAGAATATTTATAAGGTATAAAATTCTTTATTTCTTTATCTGAAAGATCCGAAATATTTCTAGTTTCATTAACTTTTTTAGGTACTTTTTCTACAGCTGTTTTTGTTTTGGATTGATATTCTTCTCTTAAATTTTTTATAAATTCTGGTTCTGAATCCTCTTCGCCCTCTGACTCCATATCAAAAGTTTCAAAATCTAATTCATTTACAATATTTTGATATAGGGTATAAAAATCTGTTTCTTCAATTTTTTTAATTTCTTTAATTCGTTCATAAGTAAGACCGAAAGCAAAAGAAACATTCAAAAAAAGAATTAAAAATGTTTTTTGAAAAATATTTAATAATTTTTTCACAACAACCTCCTATTTTATTATTTTATATTTTTATAACCGCATTTAATGTATCAATAACCCAAGTTAATTGATCAACAATCCATTCTGCATTTTTACGCTCCTTTATATCTTTATACCAACAAACAGTTATGATTAAGTTTAAATACTCAATCAAAGATTCATCAGTAAAAACAAATCTAAAATTTTCTTTTTTAAAAGGAGCTCTTTTCCCTTTAGATAAATAGCAAGATAACCAAAAACGAAACCTATCCTTTGAGAATTTTTCATCTGTTTTTTTTAATTCAGAAGTTTTATAAATTTTTTTAAAATATTTATTAATATTAATATCATATAGCATGTTGTATAACATCATGCCAAATGCATAGATATCATTTTTGATACAACAAAGAACTTTCTTTTCTTTTAATCCTTCAAGTTCTTGTACATAAGATTTATTTAAAATTTCTGGCTCTATAAAATAAAAAGTACCTTTACAATAAGACTTTATTGTATTTTTTTTATCAATTAATTTTTTAGCAAAAGAAAAATCACAAATTTTCGCTGTATAACCATCAATTTTATTACCAAAAATAAGCATATTTTTAGGTTTTATATCTCTGTGAATAATTCCATTTTTATGAATATGATCAAGACCTTCAGCTACATCTTTAAAACAACTTAAAATATCTAATAAAGAAACATCTTTTGTGGAATCAAAAAAATCCCAAAGATCGTATTTTGCCAATTCTTGAATCATAAAAAAATATTCTTTATTATATTCTTTTAGATTAATAATATTTTTATGGTTTAATTTATTTAAGATACTAACCTCTTTTATAAATTTTTTTTCTCTTTTTTTTGACTTTAGAAATAAAATAATTGCATCACCAGACTCAGAAGAAAAAACAACTTTTTCTGCTCCCAAGCCAATATCCTTTTTTATCTTATATTTTGTATTTTTTTCTAAATAATTTAGAGTTTTTATAATATCAATAACTATTTCTAAATTTTCTTTCGAATAATAATACGGAATTAGTTTAGATATCTGTTTATCTGTAAGTCTTTCTATAGATTTGGCTTTAACTGATTTAGTAGATCTTTTTTTGTTTATTTTTTTTAATTTGGCTGAATAAAATGAATTGCTTTCTAATATTCTTCTTTTTTTTGAAGCTCTATATGCAGCTCGCTTAAAACCCTTTTCTTTTAAATTTTTAGCTATTTTTTTATATAAAATAGAAAAATTTGTATCTTTTATAGTTTTATCCAAAGGTTTTACAGAAAAATCAACAGATAATCCGAATAATAAAGAAATGTTAAAAAAAATAATTAATAATGTTTTTTTAGCAATATTTATTAATTTTTTTATCATTATTATCCCAATCATTAACTTTTAACATTAAATTCTTACAAAAAAACCCTATTTCTGAAATTGAGCTTTATCAAGCTAAATGATAATATTTTATATTTGTAAATAATTCAAGTGCGTTTAATAAAGAAATTAATTTCCTGTATTTTTTGTAAAAAAACCTGTTTTTACCATTGATAAAGCTTAAAAGTCGGGTAGAATTATATTCTTATATTTTAAGGCAAATATTTAAATTTCACAATTAAACTCAAACGGGCTAAAAATGCTATACGAAAATGATTATGAAACAACCTATGATTCATCTTATGATTTTACAGTATATGATATAGGATTTATCTTTGATAATGAGGAAGAAGAAGAATTCTCAGATTATTATGATGCATAAATAAAAGACCCTGTTAAAATTTAAAGTTTTGCTTTATATTTTGACAGGGTATTTTATTTATTATTTATCTATTCATAGTAAATTTACCAACAGGTAAAGCTGATAAAATATATTTAAGATCATCGTCTCCAAAACGTAAACCTCCACCCCAGAATGGTGCGGACGTGTGTTTTCCAATCGCATCGGATATACCAAATGCCGTATAAAGATTTTTCATAAAGAAGATTTTATTTATCCATCTTATATGAGGCCTTTTGTCATCTAATCTATTAGTACCTTTAAAATCAAAAGCTTCTAAAGACGTAATCCAATGAAATTTACTTGTTTTTAAAGGGACATAATAATCACAAGCAAGACCGAAAGTATTTTCAAACATACCAACACGCAGTGCTAAGCGATTAAAACGTTTACCAAATTGAAAACCAAATAATAAATCATTTTTTCTTCTTGTTGTTTTATCAACAACCTTTGCAAACTCTAATTTATCATGAGCATCTAATGCTTGACCATAATCGGAATTTCCATAGTTAAGCTCTGATTGTTCTATTGGATATCCATTTTTATCGAACCATTCTCTATGTTCTTCATCTCTTATAATTGTACCTCTTTCATCGGATACTATTTGAAATTGATAAAAATAATCTTGAGATGGACGCAATCTTACGTGTAAATAACCTTTTGAATTCCAATCTCTATCCAGAGAAGTTTCCGAATGCATATCAACATCTATTGCAAGAGATTGTGTTTTTGCAACATAATCTTTAAGTCCTCTTATAGTTTTTTTAATATCATCGTAAGTTTCATCTTCATTTACAAGTTTACCGATAAGCCCTTTTCCTGTATTAATTTTTTCTACAACTTGCTCTGCCTGCCTAAATGTCTCTTTTGCAGAATCAGAAGTTTCTTCCAAACTCTCAAAAGCTGATGATACTTTTGGTAAAGTCTCTTCTGCAAATGCTACTTTTAAAGTATTCGAAGCATCTCTTATAGCAGGGAAAGCCTCATCAAAATTTTTAACAACAGAAGGCACTCCGTCATCTAAATGGTGCATCACACTGCGCATATCATTCAAAGTTGAATTGATATTTTCTTCATTTTTCTTCATTGTTCTTTCTAATACTTCAGAAAAATCTGCCATCCTATTAGAAGCTTTTGCAATACCGTCAAGAGCCATTTTCATATCATCTTCACCCTTCTGGGTGGCAAAAACAGATTTAAAAGAATAAGCAATATCTTGGACTGAAGATGCAATATCTTTAAATTGATCTAACAGATCACTAACTGTGGCTGGAGATCTTCCCGGCATAGATAAAGTACTTCCGGGAAGTAAAAATCCGGTTAGAGGATCTCCCGGTTCTATTTCTAAAGTTTTGGTTCCAATTAAACCTTCTTGTGAAATTACTGCATAAGCATTTTTTGCAAGTTTAATGTTTTTATTAACTCGCATTATTATTTCAGCTTTACCATCAGGCTGAAGTTCTATTGCGTCAACCCAACCAATATCAACACCGGCAATTTTTACAGGAGCCTTTAAATCAAGACCGCCTATATCGTCAAAAAATGTTTTATAAGTATTATATTGCGCCATATCTAAACGCAAAGCACCAATGTTAACACTCAAATAAATAAATATTCCTATGGCAAGTATGATAAATATGCCAACTTTTGTTTCGGTTTTCACAAGATCACCCTATCTTGTTAAATAATCCTTAAAGAATTTTAAATCTTTAAAGGATTGTGATTAAAAAAAACCTAAAGCCAATACATCCTAATTATTTGAAAAGTTTTTGAAGACTTCTCCTTTTTTCCCTTCTCTTCGGCAAGCTTTTCTTTTGCCGAAACTTTTTTATTTTGCTGCTCTTTTTTTTCTTTGACTACCTCTTTTAACACAACAAGCAACTTTTGTTCAACATTTTCTATTTTTCCACAAGATAGCACAGAATAAAACTTAGGCCCAAATTCTTTAGATAAAATTTTTTCTGACGATTTTAATATTTTTGTATTTCTTCCATATATAGGTGAAAAATTTTTCCAATTTGGTTCCCAATTTTTTAACCAATCTTTATTAAAATTTTTAATAAAATTATTAAATTTATCTTTTAAATTTTCTGAATCATCAGCCAAAGGTCTTCGTAGCCCTAAAACCGCTAACATGGAATCCGATAAAAAAAGTAAATTAATATCTTTTTTTTCGGTCCAAATGGTAAACAAATCTTGTAAATATATCTCAGAATTAGGACTAGATTTTTTTTTATATTCAGAAATATTCGGTGGCTCATAAAAAATATTTAGATCTTGTAAACCTGAAATGTTTGAAAGCTGTGATATATCATCTAAAGGTTTTTTTCTGTTTTTTAAAAATTCAGTTAATCTTTTTTCTATTTCGCCAGTTTTTAACTTTCCTTTTATTTCTAATCCATTTAATATTTTTTTATATTCGGGTTTAAATTCTTTTTTATTAAAATCAAATGCTTCATTGATATTTATTTTTCCATTTTCACAAGTAATACACAATTTTATTTGACCGTCTATGCCATCCAAATCTTCTTTTAAATCAAAAGTTTGCCATCTATTTATATTAGGTAAAATTCTTAATAAAAATTTTTTAAACTTTTCTTTCTCTGATAATTTTTTTTTTATATCTCTTTCTTGTATTTTATCGATATTTAATTGAGATATAGCCAATTGAATTCCTCCTAAAGCAAGAAATCTTGCTTGTTCGGCTCTTAACTGATTTGAAGAAAATTCATAACCGATTAAAACAGATCTTACTAATTGCTGAGTTAACATAGTAATTATAGAAAGAATTAATAAAGTGAAAATTAAAATGGAAGCTCTATTTTTTTTTAGCATTGAGATTTTAATCTCCTAAATTTAAACTTTTTGTTTTTTATCCTCTGTCTTTATTGAGTCTTGTTTTTTATTTTGTTTTTTATCTTTATTTTCGTTTTTATCAGTTACGGCAGAAGATTTTTTTATATCTTTTGTAAAAATTGGAATCATAAGGCTGTAAGAACTATCTTTTAATAACTTATTATCCCAAAAATTTGCTCTTATTAAAACTTTTTTAGGCAAAATGTTTTTTGTTTTCTCATCTTTTCCCCAAGTAAAGGTTTTAATCATTTTTTCTTTTTTATCTTTTTTATTCTTTTTCTTTTGATCTTTTTCAAATCCCTGATATTCCACAGAGAAATATTTAATATTTTTTGCAACCAAATATTCTTTTACCGATAAAAATTTACCTTCTTTTGTTTTTATCTCTTTTTGTTCAAACTTTGAATTATTCAAATCTAAAGTCTCTTTTCTAAATAAATCATAAACATTTTTATCCGGCTTGCTTAGTTGCTTATTTTTTTGTAGTAAATAAGCAACTCTAACCAATTTTACATTTTTTTTATCATAAACAATAAAAGGATTGGTATTAATAAAACTAACACTTTTGAATAATTCTAATCTTTTACCTTTCTCCCTGTTGTATTCGCCTTCAAAGAAATCACCTACCATAAATAAATTTTGATCAGATTTATTTTCTTGTTTTAATTTTGGAATAAACATGGTAGAAAAATCTTTCTCTAATTGTGAAAAAAGCAAATAAACTCTTCTATTGAAATTCATAGTAGTGGAAGTTTTATCTATAAAATTCTGTAAATTTCTATAAAGCTGTATCATTCCAAAAATAATAAATGATGAAATAAAAAGAGAAATTAAAACTTCAACAAGGGTAAAAGCTTTATTATTTTCCATAAAATTACCCTGCCTCTTTTTCTTTTGTTTCCATAAAAGTTACAAAAGGCAGTTTATAATTCGCACCAAAATAATTCCATGTTGCTTCAGATTTAACAATTTTAATATTATTCATAAAACTTCTTAAAGATGATTTTTTGTCTATGTCCATTTTTTGCAAAACTATTTTCATTTCAGGATTTTCTATCTCTTTTTTTTCCAATCTTTTACTTTTTTCATCCTGAATCTCTATAAAATTTATTAATTCTTGTTCAACAATAAAAGCTCTATCTAAAAATTCTTTTTCTTTAAAAATTCTTAAAACAGAACGTAACTGAGTACTAGAAAAAATTGTGACTGCTGAAACTAAAATCAAAAGAGAAAGTAAAACTTCTAATAACGTAAAACCTTTTTTCATATCACTTCTGCGGCTTTAAAAAACCATTATATAATTCAAACTCTCCTATAAACGGTTCTATTTTAAACGTAGCTTTTTGGTCCAAATCATCTAATCTACGAATAATATGAACCATAATATCTTGTACCAAACTATTAGGTGTAATATAACAATAAGCTTCACCTTTATTTTCTGAAAATAATTCATTTCCATCAAGATAAACTGCTTCAAGCTTTATACCCTTAGGTAAATCATACTTTGTATCTAAATACTCAGAAGAAGCTACTTTAAAAACTTTTTTTTCAGAATTTTCAGGATCTTGTTCCATTATTTGTACAACAACATAATCTCTTAAATTTTTTTCC
This sequence comes from Candidatus Babelota bacterium, assembly GCA_014728525.1. Classification (GTDB taxonomy): domain Bacteria; phylum Babelota; class Babeliae; order Babelales; family UASB340; genus WJLJ01. The sequence continues at coordinate 11,984 of WJLJ01000093.1, forward strand.
GATTTAAAAAACAATCTACATGTTTTTTGATTTAAAACAGCTTGTTGCCTTGCTATTAATAAAAGATTATTAAACTCACTCATAACGGCCGGCAATGTTGCATCAACCTTTTTCTTAAATATCCAAGACGGAATTATGGTTACCATAAAACCTATGATAACCATAACTATTAAAATTTCTATTAAAGTAAAAGCACTTCTTTTACCATTCACAAAAATTATGCTCCTACAAAAATTTCTTTTGCATCTTCACTTTCACCGCCCGGAGATATAATTTCAAAAAATCTAAATTGTTTATATTTTGCAGGTGGAATATTGAGCTCTAAAGGATTTCCCCATTTATCTTCCAAATCTTCTTCGGTATCTACATAAGGTCCATCCCACTTTTCATTTCCGGGAACATTTGGTCTTATAACTAAAGCTTGAATACCACCTTCTCTTTTATTTGGATAATGTCCCATATCCTGCTTATACTCTAAAAGTGCATTCTTAATTTTTGACATTTTCATTTTTGTAACAGCTACTTCTGTTTTAAAAAATGTTCTATAAAAACGAGGTCCTATAAATGCTAGAATAAAACCTATTATAAAAAGAACAATAAGCATTTCCATCAATGTAAAAGCTTTATTTTTGATCATAAAAACTCCTTGGTTATAATAATTTTTTGATTATGTTATTCCCGGCAAATCGCCTAGTTCTACTATTGGCAAAAATACGGATAAAACAATAAAGGCAATAACTGCACCAGTTATAATTGTTGTAACAGGGCCAATTTTAGAAACTAACGAATCTGTTATATCTTTTAAATTTTCTTCGTAATCCGAACCTACAGTCAAAAGCATTTGAGCTAATTGACCGGATTGTTCCCCCGTACTTATCATATAGCTTGCTATATTAGGAAAAATATCAGTCTCTTTCAAATATTTAGAAATTTTACCTTCTTTTATTATTTTATCCTTTGCATTTTGCAGTTTTTTAACTAAGACGGTATTTTCTACGATATTACAAACAATATCTAACGCCTCAGATAAATTAACTCCTGCTTCTAAAAGCATTCCTAAAGTTTGACTAAACTGCACAACTGCTTTTGTTTTTGAAAAATAAGATGTTAATGGCAATTTTAAAAATAATTCATCCAATTTAAGTTTTCCTGAAGGTGTTGATTTCCAATAAGTAAATAATAAAATCAATCCTATTCCAGAAAAAATCAAAATAAAATAATTATTTAAAACAAAATCTGAAACATCTTTTAAAAAAAGAGTCGGACCAGGAAGTTCTTTTCCCATTTTTAAAAATAAATCTGTTATTCTGGGAACTAAAAAAGCAAGTAATGCTATAATTACAGCAAAAGAAAATGCCAACATAAATAAAGGATATGAAGCGGCTTTTTTTGCTCTTTTTTTAGTTTCTTCAGATTTTTCAAGATAATCGGTCAATCTCTCTAAAATCATATGCAATTTACCGCTAGCCTCTCCCGCTTTTACAAGTTGAACATAAACGTTAGAAAAAACTTTTGGATATTTATTTAGTTGTGAAGCTAAAGTTTCTCCGGATTTTACTCCATCTTTTACATTAATAAGTATACGCTTGAATCTTTTTTCGAACTGATCAACCAATAATTCTAAAGCCTGCAATAAAGG
>WJLJ01000094.1 GCA_014728525.1 Candidatus Babelota bacterium
AATTTTTATTAAATAAAAATACTCTAAAATAGTGTTCTATCTTTATAGAAATCCTATCCATTAATTTTTTATATTCATAATCTAAAAATTTTGAACTTTGAATCGGATCCCTAGGAAAAGAAATCAATCTAGAATGTTCAAAGATTTTTTCCGCTAAAACTTTTTGATTTTTACCTACTAGCTTACAACTAATAGAAATGCCAATTCTAACATTGTATAATAATAAATCTTGAGAAATAAATTTCTCTATCGGCTCTAAACTCTTTATTTTTGTTTTTAAAATAAATGAATTATTTTGTTTTTCAGATAACTTGTAACCTAATCTCTTATACGTTAAAAACAATGCCTTATAAAGCATAGAAGAAATATTTTCGAATACCAATGGATTTTTTGGCATTTGAATGAAAACAGGCTCATCAATATTCTTAACAACCTGATTTCTTGAAAATTTTTGATATCCACAAGAAGGAAGTATTAAAATAAATAAAAATAAAACTGTTTTTATGTAAAAATCTTTTTTCTGCATTTATAAAAATATTATAATTAATTTGTTTATAAAATAATGCTATATTTTAGTATATAATTTATTTTAATATTCCTCAAAAGAAGGATCTACAACTTTTTTCTTCGTTGTTTAAATGGACTTGAAAATAGAGGAGTTATTCTCTTTCTTTTCATTCTATCTTTCATTAAGGGTTTTATTTCAATGCCCACAGAATATTCTTTTTCTTCTAAAGAAATCTTCGTATCTTTTAAATTTAAATTAATTACGGCAACAATAATTTTATCAGCAACTTTCTTAGATGGTGTATACAAAGCATATCCACGTGATTCAACTTGTTTAAAAGCAGATTCTATTTGTTTAAAAGCATGCTCTATTTTCAAATCTTCTATTATTAAATCTTGTTTTATTGAAGCAGGTTCTAAACTACCTGTTTTTTTTAATTCAATAACATATTTGACTAGTTTACCTTCTTTATTTTTATATTTAGTCATAATATCCAAACGTCCACGACCTCTTTCAACATTCGAATTTAAATAATCTAAATTATTAACATTATTAATCATTCCATAAAGAAAAAGATGAAAATCCATTTCTGAAGAAAAAGACAATGGCTTTTTATAATTTTTCCATAATCCATTTAAATATTTTTTATCTTTAACTACTTTTTTAAAAGATCTACGAAAAAGATCGAAATTTTTAAATAAAAAAGGAATTTCTCTTTTATCTTTTAAAGGATTTTTTTTATAAGATTCAATTAAAATATTATGTTTATTATATAAGATTTTAATGAAAGAAACATCTTCATCTATATCGTTTAAAAATTCATCTGCATGTATTGCAAAATCTTTAGATAAAGCTACTTCTTTTGTAACTCCCTTAATATGAATTTTTAAAAATAATTTTTCGTTCTTATAAATATAAAAAATAGAATATAGAGATTTTTCAATGTTTTCATTTCTTATCTTTACAGAATAATCACTACCTTTAAGAACTGATAATAAACCTGCAAAGAAAAAATATAAACTTCTTCCCGGTTGTTCTTTATTAAAATCATAAAAACTAATTCGAGATAGTGCAAATCTTTTAAATTTTACTTTAAATTCATCTAAATTTAAATTTAACAAATCAGGTAAAAGTAAATAATCAGGATAAGCCTCTTCAGTTTCAATAAACACATTTTTTCGAACCTTCTCTGTTTCAGGCAACATTGAAAATATATTTTGAAATATGCTTAAGTTTAAAATTAAAAAAAAGGAAAATAATAATTTTTTATTTTTCATATTCAACCCCAAAATTACATTTTTTATTAATTTACTAATTTATATAATATAAAATCTTAAAATGAAAAATAAATAAAATTATATATTATTAATACGATTACCTAAGCTAAACATTGAAGTTTTAGATCGATTAATCCCTATTTTAGCAGTATTTTTTTTATTGCCATTGCTATCAATCACACTAAAAATTTGTTTTACCCCATTTAACGCTAATTTTTTTAAATTCTCAAATTGTTCAAAAGAAATAGGTTCTTTTTCTGCTGTCCCTTGAACTTCAATTAATTTTTCTGATTTGGTAAAAACAAAATTAAAATCAGCTTGAGCATTACTATCCAGATAAAAATCTAAATCTAAATAGGCTTTATTATCAACTAAACCAACAGAAATAGCAGCAATTTCTTCTTTCAAAAAACTTTGCTCAATTATTTGATTTTCCAACCAACGTTTTTCTGCCAATTTCAAAGCAACACTAGCAGCTGTAATACATGCGACTCTAGTTCCTCCATCAGCCTGCAATACATCACAATCTATCATTATGGTTTTATCTGAAAAAACTTCTAGATCGACAACACTTCTAAAACATCGACCAATTAAGCGCGAAATTTCCACGCTGCGAGAACTTTTGTATCCTTGCGAACCTTCACGAGTTGTTCTTTTTTTTGTTGCACACGGAAGCATTGCATACTCAGCAGCAAGCCATCCCTTTTTTTGACCTTTTAAAAATCTGGGAACACTATTTTGTAGAGTAACAGAAACCAAAACTTTCGTTCTTCCGATAGATAAAAGAACGGAAGAGCTTGCAAATCCAAAAGTATCATATTTTAAAATAATTGGACGGACCTTATTATTAGCCCGCCCTTTTAAAAAATTTTCTGTAGTTTTTTTTTGTGCCATAGTAACTATTTTTTTGATTTTTGCAATTCTGGAGACATTAATGAGGTTCTTCCGGAATCTTTATCATAACTTAAAACTTTTACTTTAAGTTTATCTCCAACTTTATATTTCTCTGTTAGATTTTTTTGCAATTCACGATCTATTTTGGAAATATGCAAAAGACCATCTTTTCCGGGAACAAGTTCAACAAAAATACCAAAATCTGTAAAACGCCTTATAATTCCTTGATGAACAGAACCAACCTCAATATCCCCTGCAATCATTTTTATCCAAGACTTTGCACGTTCTGCAGACTTAGCATCTTTTGAATAAATCATAACAGTTCCATCATCAGAAATATCTATCTGTGAACCTGTTTCACTTATTATTTCTTTTATAACTTTTCCGGAAGGTCCAATAATTCCACCAATTTTATCTACAGGAACCTTAAAACTAATCACTCTTGGTGCAAATTTTGAAACTTGCTTATTTGGCTCATTCATAACTTGCTGCATTTTATCTAAGATGTGAAGCCTTCCCTTTTTGGCTTGCTCTAAAGCTTTTCCAAGAACTTCTTTTGTTAATCCGGATTTAGCTTTTATATCCATCTGGATAGCCATGATACCTTTTTTGGTTCCTGAAATTTTAAAATCCATTAAACCTAAAGCATCTTCCATTCCTAAAATATCTGTAATCACTTGAAATTTTCCATTACTATCTTTAATCAAACCCATTGCAACACCGCTAACCATATCAGAAATAGGAATACCGGCATCCATCATAGCCATAGTAGTAGCACAAACAGTAGCCATAGAAGAAGACCCGTTAGATTCTAATACATCTGAAATAGCTCTTATAGTATAAGGAAACTTATCATGCATAGGTAGAACATTTATAAAAGATTTTTCAGCTAAATATCCATGACCAATTTCTCTTCTTCCAACACCTCTTAACATTCTAACTTCACCAGTTGAAAAAGGAGGAAAATTATAATGCAACATGAATTTTTTTTCTAACGTTCCACCGGCTAAATGTTCTATTATTTGAGCATCTTGAGCCGTACCTAAAGTAATGCTGGCTAAAGCTTGCGTTTCTCCTCGAGTAAAAAGAGCAGAACCATGCGCTCTTGGTAAATTTCCAACCTCTGAACTTATAGGTCTTACCTCATCAAATTTTCGTCCATCAACACGAATATCTTTAGAAATAATTAAATCCGGAAGAGCCTTTTTTAGTAAATTATTAAAAATATATACCAAAATAGATTTGCTAACTTTTTCTTCTTTAATATCTTGAGCAAAATTACTTAATAAGTCTTCTTGTAATTTTGCCATAGCAGCATCTCTATTTGATTTTTCATCAACAAAAAGAGCCGATGCAAAATTTTCCGGTAAAAAGTCGTTAACCTTTTTCTCCCATAAATCCCAATCAAAATTTGATTCAATTTCATGATCTTTAATATTTAATTCACTTTTTATTTTTAATTGCCATTCGATTTGTTCTTTTATAAGTTCATGTGCTTGAAATAAAAGATCAGAAAGGTCCTCTTCAGAGATATTATTTGCATAACCTTCAACCATACAAATACCATCATTGGTACCAGCAATAACAATATGAGATCTGGAAGTTAAAAGATCTTTATAAGAAGTATTAAACACCCATTTATCATCAATTTTGCAAGCTTGAACTGCCCCTATTGGACCTAAAAAAGGAATATTTGGGGCCAAAGTCAAAGCCAAAGAAGAACCTATTATAGCTAAAACATCTGAAGGAAATTCTCCATCATAAGAATAAACGGTAGACATTAATTGAACTTCATTAAAATATGATGAAGGAAATAAAGGTCTTACAGGTCGATCAATCAAACGTGAAATTAACACTTCGTGATCAGATAATCGACCTTCTCTTTTTACAAAACCACCGGGAAATTTTCCGGCAGAAGCAGTCTTTTCTCTATATTCAACAGTTAAAGGAAAAAAGCCCATAAAATCTTTTGGCTCTTTTGTTGCCACAGCGGTAGATAAAACAACATTATCTCCAGATTTTATCCAAACAGCACCATCTGCCTGCTTTGCATATTTACCAATTTCTACTTCTAAACCTACAGATTCTAACTTAAAAGTTTTTTGCATAATTTGTATACCTTAAAGGTTATATAATATTAAAGCTTATTTATTTTTTTGAGACATCTTATAATAAGCTTGCTTATCTTTTCTTTTTAAATAATTTAAAAAAGTTTTTCTTCTACCAACCATCTTAAGCAAACCAACTCTTGAATGCTTATCTTTTGGATTGTTTTTTAAATGTTCCGATACCTGCTTTATTCGTTCATTCAAAATAGCAATTTGAACTTGTGATGAACCGGTATCATTATCTGATTTCTTAAATTTACTTATAATATCTTGCTTAACTTGATTACTTAACATTACAAAAATACTCCGATAATAATTATGTTTTTAACCATACAATTTTAAAAGTATATAGCTTAATACTAGTTTTACTTAATTAAATTTTTATTTTCATTAATACATAAAAATTTAATATATAAGTTCATGGTAGGCACGAGCGGGATCGAACCGCTGACCCTTGCTACGTCAAAGCAATGCTCTACCACTGAGCTACGCGCCTAAAACCTTTTTAATCCAAAGAAACATTTTCTAAACTAACTTCAAGCTCTTCTTCTTCTCTTGCTTTTTTTTCTAGTTCAGAAATTTCTTGGCCCAAATATTTTTTTCTAAATGAAGCAACTCCTGTTCCGGCAGGTATGAGTCTACCAATTAGAACATTTTCTTTCAAGCCATAAAGATGATCTACCTGACCCGAAATAGCCGCTTCTGTAAGAACTCTTGTTGTTTCTTGGAAAGATGCTGCAGATAAAAAGCTTTCTGTTCCTAAAGATGCCTTTGTAATACCCATTAAAATTGGTTTTGCTACGGCTATCTTTTTACCATCTTTAGCTATAAGCCTATTAATATCTTGCAAATGCCTTTTATCAACTCTTTCACCGACTGCAAAATTTGTATCACCGGGATCAACAATAACAACTTTTCTTAACATTTGTTTTGCAATTAACTCAATGTGTTTATCATGAATATCAACACCTTGCAATCTATATATTTCTTGAATTTCTTTTACTAAATATTTTTGGAGCTCGTCCGGTCCTAGAATTCTTAAAATGTCATGAACATTTGGAGTTCCGGAAGTTAATTGGTCTCCGGCTTTAACACGTTCACCATCTTCTATATTCAAATGTTTACTTCTAGGAACATTACATTCAAATACTTCGCCATCATCTGTTGTTATGGTTAATCTACGTTGACCTCGATGTAATCCACCAAATTTAACAATACCATCTACTTCACTTAATACGGCAGTATTTTTAGCAACCCTGGCTTCAAATAATTCTGCTACCCTTGGAAGACCACCGGTAATATCTTTTGTTTTTTGTTCTTCTCTGGGGAGTTTTGCAATAATATCACCTTCAACAATATTTTCATTGTCTTTTACCAATATAGTGGCACCCGTAGGAAGATAATATCTACTAAGTTCTTCACCTTTTTCATCTAAAATAACAATAGACGGTTGTCGCTTTTCATCTCTTCTTTCAAGGATAACCTTAGAAGATTGGCCTGTTGCTTCATTATATTGATTTTGATAAGTAATATTTTCTACTAAATCCGAAAATTCAACCTTACCGGATTTATCTGCCATTATTACTTTTTCAAGATCCCATTCTGCAATTTTTTGACCTTTTTTAACCTTTTGACCATCTTCTATTAAAAGACGAGTTCCATATTCAATGTCAAATTCTTCAAGCTCTCTACCATCTTCAGAAAGAATAGCTATTCTACCTCTTCTGTTCATAACAGTAGATTGGCCTTTCCTATTTTTTATCGTAAATATATCTTTAAATTTGGCTATACCTTCAAACTTAGCCTTATAAAAAGTTTGCTCTACAAGACCACTTGCGGTACCTCCAATATGGAAAGTTCTCATAGTAAGCTGTGTACCCGGTTCACCAATAGATTGGGCAGCAATAATTCCTACCGCAACACCCGGAACAACCTGCTTTTGCGTTGATAGATCCATTCCGTAACATTTTGCACAAACACCTCTTTTTGCTTGGCAAGTTAAAACAGACCTTACAGCAACCTCATTAACGGCAGAATCTTTTATTTTTTCTAAAACATCATGATCTACTAATTCACCTTGGGAAACAATTAATTTTCCAGTAACCGGATCCGTAACATTTTCAGCTACGATTCTTCCAAATATTCTATCTCCTAAAGGTTCTATAGTTTCTCCAGATTCTCTCATATCACGTAAAGATATATATCCTAAAGTGTTACAATCATCTTGAGTTATAACAACATCTTGAGCAACATCAATTAAACGCCTTGTAAGGTATCCGGAGTTTGCTGTTTTAAGCGCAGTATCTGCAAGACCTTTTCTAGCTCCGTGAGTAGATATAAAATATTCAAAAACACTCAACCCCTCTTTAAAGTTTGCAAGAACAGGTGTTTCCAAAATTTCACCGGATGGTTTTGCCATCAAACCACGCATAGCTGCCAACTGTCTTATTTGTTGTCTTGAACCTCGAGCACCCGAATCCAACATCATAAATACAGGATTAAAAGGTTTCTTTTCTTCATCTTTATTTAAATAAGCATCATGATCCGATTTTTCTAAGGCATTTAACATTTCAACCGTTACCGATTCCGTTGCCTTAGCCCAAATTTGAATAACTTTGTTATATCTTTCTTTGTTTGTTATAGCACCTTCTTTATATAATTCTTCTGCTTTTTTTATTTCACTTCTAGCTTTTGCAACAATCTCTGCTTTTGATTCAGGAATTACCATATCATCAACATTAAGAGAAACTCCTCCAAAAGTTGCTTGTGAAAAACCTAAGTATTTTATCTTATCAAGAGTAGATGCTGTTTTTTCTTGTCCAAAAAATCTAAACAAACGTGAAACTAGTTTAACTAAATCTTTTTTCTTTACGGCTTTATTAACCCAATCAAATTCTGCTCCATCAGGCAATGCGCTATAAAGCAGAATTCTACCGACAGTTGTATCAACCAAGTTTCCAGATTTTAATCTTAATTTAACAGGAGCTTGTATATCAACTTTATCATGTTGATGAGCAAAAATAACTTCATCTATATTAGAAAAAACCAAACCTTCGCCTTTAACATTTTTTCTTGCTTTAGTCATATAATACAAACCAAGAACCATATCTTGAGATGGAGTGGCTAGTGGTCTTCCGCTAGCAGGAGAAAGTAGGTTTTTAGATGAAAGCATTAACTTTTCAGCTTCTAATCTGGACTTTTTACTTAATAATACATGTACAGCCATTTGATCACCATCAAAGTCCGCATTGAATGCCGAACAAACTAATGGATGAATCTTTATAGCTTTACCTTCCATAAGTATGGGATAAAAAGCTTGAATACCAAGTCTATGCAAAGTTGGTGCACGGTTTAAAAGAACAGGTAAACCTTTTACAACTTCTTCTAAGGCTTCCCATACTTCTTCTACCATATTTTCTACCATTCTTTTAGCAACTCTTAAGTTAGGAGCAAGTTCTCTCTTTTGTAACTCTACATAAACAAAAGGTTTAAATAACTCAAGAGCCATTAATTTCGGCAAACCACATTGATGAATATGCAATTCCGGATCTACAACAATTACAGACCTCCCAGAATAATCAACACGTTTACCTAGTAAATTTTGTCTAAATCGACCTTGCTTACCTCTAAGCATCTCGCTCAATGACTTAAGAGGACGCTTATTAGAACCACGAACAGGTTGCCCTCGTCTTCCATTATCAATAAGAGCATCAACAGACTCTTGAAGCATTCTCTTTTCGTTCTTGATAATGACATCTGGTGCTTGTAATTCTATTAATCGCTTTAATCTTATATTTCTATTTAATACTCTTCTATATAAATCATTAAGATCGGAACTTGCAAATCTTCCACCTTCTAATGGAACTAAAGGTCTTAGATCCGGTGGTATTACAGGAAGTTCTTCTAAGATAATCCATTCTGGTCTTACATCAGCTTGAAGCATTCCGTATAAAACTTTATATCGTTTTGCAAGTTTACTTTTTTGTGTAACAGAAGATATTTGCGGATACTCTTCTTCTATTTTTCTTACTTCAAAATTCAAGTCTATTAAAGACAATAAATCTCTTATTGCTTTCGCGCCCATTTCAGCTTTGAAGGCAGAATCTTCCGGATTATTAGAAATATACTCTTCAACCTCTTGAGCTGTTAATAAAGTTTTTGGAGCATAAGGAGAACCACCTTGATTTATAACAATATAACTATCAAAATAGATAACTCTTTCTAAATCCCTTACAGTCATTTCTAAGATTAAACTTAGATAACTGGGGATACCTTTTAAAAACCAAATGTGACAAACAGGAGAAACTAAATGGATATGTCCCATTCTTTCTCTACGAACTTTTGATTGAATAACCTCAACACCACATTTTTCACAAGTGATGCCTCGATGCTTCATTCGTTTATATTTACCACAATTACATTCCCAGTCTTTAACTGGTCCAAAAATACGAGCACAAAATAAACCATCTCTTTCCGGTTTTAAAGTACGATAGTTAATTGTTTCTATTTTCTTTACTTCACCATAAGACAAAGAACGTATCTTTTCCGGAGATGCAATACTTATTCTTATAGCATTAAATTGAGATGGATTTATGTATTCTCTAAATCGCTCAAGTATTCTATTATTCACCAATTTGCTCCTTACTTGCTTTAAATAGATCTACTTGTAAACCTAAACTTTGAAGTTCTTTTACTAAAACATTAAATGATTCCGGGATACCTGGAACCGGTACATCATCACCTCTTACAATAGCTTCATAAGCCTTTATTCTTCCATTAACATCATCAGATTTAACAGTCAACATTTCTTGCAAGGTGTATGCAGCACCATAAGCATATAATGCCCATACTTCCATCTCTCCTAACCTTTGACCACCAAATTGTGCCTTACCGCCCAATGGCTGTTGTGTAATTAACGAATACGGACCAACAGATCTAGCATGAAGTTTATCATCAGCTAAGTGATTTAATTTCATCATGTATATGTAGCCAACAGTTACCGGTTGATCAAAAGGTAATCCTGTTTTTCCATCATATAATTTATATGAACCACTTTTTGACATACCCAGTTTATCAAGCTTAGAAACAATATCTTTTTGATAATTTGCACCATCAAAAATAGGCGTTTTAAATGCAACCCCAATATCGGCTGTTTTTTTAGCTAAATCATATATTGCATCTTTACCTTGTTTTTTCTCTATATCATCAATGATCTTTTTGCTATAAAATTGTTCCATTTCTGATTTGATATTTTTATAACCTAGCTGTTTTATTTTTTCAGATAAATTATATCCCATTTTTTTACCGGCAAAGCCAAGTATTGTTTCTAAGATCTGCCCAACGTTCATACGGCCAGGTACACCTAAAGGATTCAATACTATATCAACAGCTGTTCCATCTTGCATAAAAGGCATATCTTCTCTATTTACAATCTGAGAAACAACACCCTTGTTACCGTGTCGACCAGCCATCTTATCACCTACAGATACATGTCTCTTAGTAGCAACATAAACTTTTACCATCTTAAGAACACCTGAAGGCAAATCGTCACCTTTTCTTAATTTACTAAATTTATCAGCTTTTATAGCAGTTAAAACTTGAACTTGGCTATTAAACATTTCTAAGTAACTCTTAATCTTATCATCAACAATTTTTTTACCTGATTCTATTGTTAACAATAAGTCTGTATCAAGATCTTTTAGCTTATCTAATGAATATTTTATTTTTTCAGAATTTTGATTAACTTTTACACTAGAAACGGAATTAGCCTTTAAAAGTTTTAATATTTTTTCTTTAATTCCCTTTTTCAAAATAGAAACATGGAAATTAAAATCTTCATCTAGCTTTTCAGATTGTTTTTGTACATATTCTTTATATCGTTTATCTTTTCTTATTCCACTTTTTGAAAAAACTTTTACATCAACAACAGTAGCCTCAATTCCAGGCGGAACTCTTAATGAAGTATCTCTTACTTCTCTTGATTTCTCACCAAAAATTGCACGTAAAAGCTTTTCTTCGGGAGAAACTTGAACGTCACCTTTTAAGGTCACCTTACCAACCAAAATATCACCCGGTTTTACTCTAGTTCCAACACGAACAATTCCGTCATCATCCAGCGCAGCAAGATCTTTTTCTCCAACATTAGGAATATCTCTTGTTATTTCTTCTGCACCCAACTTTGTATCTCTAGCTTCAACAACAAACTCTTCAACATGTACTGATGTAAAAACATCATCACTTACCAGGCGCTTACTAAGAATTATTGCGTCCTCAAAATTGTATCCTCGCCAAGGCATAAATGCCACAAGCACATTGCTTCCTAAAGCAAGATCTCCATCTTGAGTTGCAGCACCACTTGCAATTACATCGCCCTTTTCAACTCTATCTCCTACTTTTACAACCGGATTAAAATGAATCCAAGTGCTATGAGAAGATATAGAGAATTTTTTTAATTTATAAACATCAACAGGTCTTGTAAACCATCTTTTCTCTGTTGGCGCTGTCTCTGTAAGGCTTATAACTATTTTATCTGCAGAAACATATTCAACAACACCTGCTCTTTGAGAAAGTAAAGCAATACCCTCAGAAGTTCCTATTTCTTGCTCCATTCCTGTACCCACTAAAGGATATTCACACTTTACAAGAGGAACTGCTTGTCGTTGCATGTTAGAGCCCATTAAAGCACGATTAGCATCATCATGTTCTAAAAATGGAATTAATGCTGTTGCAACAGATACTAGCTGCTTAGGAGAAGCATCTACAAAATCAATCTTATCTGAATCGGTAGGAAGAATCTCACCATCTTTTCTTGCTAAAACAGTCTCCGGCTTAATTTTATTTTTTGCATCTAATTCAACTGTTGCTTGAGCTATACTTTTTCCGGATTCTTCAAAAGCATCCAAATATTCTACCTTTTCTGATACAATTCTATTTTTTACAGGTCTATAAGGAGTTTCTATAAAACCAAGTTTATTTACACGTGCATATGTTGAAAGAGAAGAAATAAGACCGATGTTTTGTCCTTCCGGTGTTTCTATAGGACAAATTCTACCATAGTGAGACGGATGAACATCACGAACCTCAAAAGTTGCTCTTTCTCTTGTAAGACCTCCCGGTCCCAATGCTGATAAACGTCTTTTGTGTGCCATTTCAGCTAATGGATTTGTTTGATCCATAAACTGTGAAAGCTGCCCCGTTCCAAAAAATTCTCTAAATACGGCAGCTATAGGTTTTACATTTAAAAAATCATATGGCATTAATGCTGCATAATTATCTTGTAATCTAAATCTTTCTCTTATGATTCTTTCAACTTTAGCCAAGCCCGAATACAATTGTGATTGTAATAATTCTCCAACTAACCTTACAGCTCGGTTACCCAAATGATCTATATCATCTAAGGAACCCTCACCTTTTTCTTTTAATCCAATTAAATACTTAATAGTTGCTATAATATCTTCTTGAGTAAGATAGGTAATTTTTTGATCAATATTTAAATTTAATTTTCTATTGGTACGAATACGCCCAACAACGGTTAGATCATAAAATCTAGAATTAAAGAAAAGATTATGAAAATACTCTTCCATAATTTTAGTTGAAGGAATGTCGCCCGGTCTCAATTTTGAATAAATCTCTTTTAAAGCTTCTTCTTTACTAGAAACTTTATCTTGAGCAAAAGTAATAGCTAGCGTAGGTTGGAAAACATAACCTGAAGATTTTACCACTTTTATAGTAATATTCTTTTTAATGGAAGAAATTGTGTCAACTAAATCTTGGGTCAAAACTGTACCCTGTTGACCTATTATCTCGCCTGAAAGAGGATCTATAACATCTGCAGCTAAAATTCTATTTACTAACCCGCTTTTTTTAACTAAAAGATATTCTACACCTTCTTTTTTTAGTTTATCTATAATTTTTTTATTGAATCTTTGTCCAACAACAAATTTTTCTTCTATTTTCTTAGGTAAAGCACCGGAAGTAAGACGTTGGCCAATCAAATGTTCACCAACTTTATTATAAAATTTACCCTTTTTTACCTCTATATCTTCAAAATCATAGAACATTGAAAGAATAGATTCTTTATCTATTCCCATTGCCTGTAAGAAAG
>WJLJ01000095.1 GCA_014728525.1 Candidatus Babelota bacterium
AATATTTACATTTTATAAAAAAAGGGAGAAAAACTTGTATGAAAATTTTTAAATTAATTATTTTTATAATATTTTCAACAAATTCTATTTTTGCTAAAAAAATAGATTCTAAAAAATATATCAAAAACCTTTATAAAAATACTAGTGGCTTTTCAATACCGCAAAAAGATCGAGAATATGTAAATAAATATGGATCTGCTGTCTATGGAGAAATAACTTATGATTCATTAAAAATTTTATTGGACGATTTAAAGCCCAAGACGAGTGATGTTTTTTATGATTTAGGTTCTGGTGTTGGCAAAGTAACAGTTCAAGCAACACTTGATTATAAATTTAAAAAAGCTTTTGGAATAGAACTATCTAGAAACCGACACTTAAAAGCTGAAAAAATTAGGGCTAAGTTAAAAAAAGCAAAAAAAATAAAATCACATCATAATTTATTTTTTAAGCATGAAGATATCTCAAAAACAAACTTAAAATCAGCAACAATAATATTTATGTGTTCAACATGCTTCCCCAAAAACTTAATGGAAAAATTAGCAAAAAATTTTGCAAAATTGAGAAAAAAAACAAAAATCTTAACCCTTAAAAAATTACCTGAAAATAAAAAATTACAATTATTAAAAACTTATAATTTAGAAATGACTTGGTCTAAAAATGTAACTGTTTACTTATACCAAAAAATTTGAATCTTATAATTTATATTTTACTTTACCATTGATCTTAATCTTGTAATTCTTTTTTCCATTGGAGGATGTGTAGAAAACAAACTAACTAATCCGGAAGCTGAAAACGGATATACTATAAAAAGACTAGCCGTGCTTGATTGAACATTTGATTTGGGTCTAAATTTTTTGCTTTTTACATTATGATGCAATTTTTCTAAAGCTGATGCCAAAGCTAGAGGATCATGGGATATTTTTGCACCGGTTTCGTCTGCTAAGTATTCTCGGGATCTTGAAATCGCAAGTTGTATCATTGTAGCAGCAATTGGCATTAAAATCGCAACTATAATAGCACTCCAACCGCCCCCATCTCTATCTCTAGAACGTCCTCCAAAGATAAAACTCCATCTCAAAATATCTGCCAAATATGCTATTGACATTGCAATAGTAGCAGCAACCGTAGCAACCAAAATATCTCTATTCTTTACATGAGAAAGTTCATGAGCTAATACCCCTCGTAATTCATGTTCTTCTAAGATATCCAATATGCCTTGTGTAACTGCAACAGATGCATGCTTAGGATTTCGTCCCGTTGCAAAAGCATTAGCCATTGAAGTTGGCATATACCATAATTTTGGCATTGGCATATTAGCCTGATCCGTTAATTCATGAACAATATCATAAACATAACTAAATTTATTTTTATCTAAAGGTTGAGCTTTATAAAGTTTTAAAACAATTTTATCTGAATAAAAATAAGTTATAAAATTCATTAATAAAGAAAAACCAAAAGCAAAAATCAACCCTGTTCTTCCACCAACCCAATAACCAAATAAAAAAAGTAATACACTTAAACTTGTAAGTAAAAAAACTGTTTTAAATTGATTCCAAAACATAAATCACCTTTTATTTATTCATCGTTTTCGTAATCAATTTCCCAATCATTAAAATTTTCTTTTGATTCATGTTTATCTAATTCTTGTTCTATGTCAATCGGAGAAGATTTTTTTTCAGAACTTTTTTTATCTTTATCACATTCTTTTTTCATTTTTAATAATTTTTTACCCTGTTTTTCTATAAGGTCTTTATATTCGTCACTTTCTTTATCGAGTTGTCCTTGAACTTGCTCAAAGAGCTTATTCATTTCCGCTTGCATGCGTTTCATTTTCTTCTGCATTTTCAATATCATTTGAACACCAACGATGTTTACACCCATCTTATGAGTAAGATTAATAACCTGCTCTAACCTATCTACATCTTCTTCCGAAAAAAGACGTGTATTTCCTTCTGTTCTTTTGGGACAAATAAGCCCTTCTTTCTCGTACATCCTTATTGTTTGTTGATGAACAGAAAACATTTTTGCTACAACTGAAATAGAGTAAAATCCCTTACGTCTCTTCATAATTGGGACCTCATTCTTCCGTTTTTAAAACCGTCAAAAAAGCTTCTTGAGGAAGCTCAACATTACCAACCTGCTTCATCTTTTTTTTACCTTCTTTTTGCTTTTCTAAAAGCTTACGTTTACGTGAAATGTCACCTCCATAACATTTTGCCGTAACATTTTTACGCAAAGCCGCAACACTCTCTCTTGCAATTATTTTAGCTCCAATGGCGGCTTGAATTGCAACTTCAAAAAGTTGTCTGGGAATTACTTTTCTTAATTTTTGAGTCAATGCTCTACCCAAATGATAAGCCTTATCTTTATGTACTATAACAGACAATGCGTCTACTGACTTTCCATTAATAAGAATATTCATCTTCACTAAATTTGAGGCTTCAAAACCTAATTCTTCATAATCAAAACTTGCATAACCTGAACTATAAGTCTTTAACTTATCATAAAAATCTATAATTATTTCATTTAATGGCATTTTATATTTTAGCACAACTCTATTCTCATCAAGATAAGAAATATCTGTTTGTTCCCCTCTTCTTTCTTGACATAACTTCAAAATATTTCCCAAATATTGTTTAGGCGTAATGATTGTAGCTTCTATCATAGGCTCATAAACAGAATCAACTTTAACTTTATCCGGAAAATCTGATGGTTTTTCTATAGAAATTTGCGTACCGTCTGTAAGTTTTACTTTATAAAGGACTGTTGGTGAAGTTGCTATAATAGAAAGTCCATATTCTTGCTCTAAACGTTGTTTAAATACATCCATATGAAGCAAACCAAGAAAACCACATCTAAAACCTAAACCCAAAGCAGCCGAACTTTCTTTTTCTACATGCACACTGGGATCATTTAAAGTTAATTTTTCTATGGCATCACGAAGTTCTTCATAATCGGAAGTATCAACAGGATAAACTCCTGCAAAAACCATTGATTTGGCTGGCTTAAATCCAGGTAAAGGTTTAACCGGATTTTTTGAATGATAAAAAGTATCACCAACCCTAGCCTCTTTTACCGTTTTCATTCCTGCAATTAAAAATCCGACTTGTCCTGTATAAAGATTCCCTGTAGATATGGGTTCGGGATACATTAAACCAATATCTAAAACTTCATATTCAAGTCCCGAATGAGCAGAAGTTATTTTATCTCCTTTTTTGATTGATCCATTTACTATCTCAATTAAACAAATAACACCTCTATATTCATCATACCAAGAATCAAATAATAAAACTTTTAAGGGCTCATCTTCTTTCCCGCAAGGAGGATTAATTCTTTTTATTATTTCCGGAAAAAGTTTCTCTACATTTAAACCTGTTTTAGCAGAAACTCTAATAACTTCACTTTTATCTATATCAAAAGCATTTTTTAATTCTTTTTCTACCATCTCAGGTAACGCATTTGCCATATCAATTTTATTCATAACAGGAATAATTTGTAAATCCTGTTCAAATGCAAGATAAAAATTTGCCATTGTTTGAGCCTGCACACCTTGAGCGGCATCAACTAAAAGCAATGCACCCTGACAAGCATATAAAGAACGAGAAACTTCATAACTAAAATCAACATGCCCCGGTGTATCAATCAAATTCAATAAATACAATTCACCTTCATATTCATAAAAAAGAGATGCTGTTTGTGCTTTTACAGTAATACCTCTTTCTTTTTCTACCTGCAATTTATCCAAAAATTGTTCATTTTTATTTCTTGTAGAAATGGTTCCAGCCATTTCCAACATTCTATCTGCAAGTGTTGATTTTCCATGATCAATATGGGCAATAATAGAAAAGTTTCTAATGTTTTTTTGTTTAAAATTTTTTAAATTAATATTTTTTAAATTTTTGTGTGACATAATTTATTTTAAAAATAAAATTCTTATAAACTTACCAATAAACATACCTATACCTCCAACAATTATAGCTGTAAACTACCACCGAACTTGTAGCTGACTTTAGGATTTCAAACAACAATGTTCTTTAGGGCCCTTTTTTTTCAATTATCAACTAAAAAACATTTCATTCCCATTCGCCCCACACCCCAACAACCTAATTCGTCAGTGGTTTTGTCCTGCCAATAAAGTTTAACATAAATCACATACTTTCGGGCTTATCTATTTCTAATAAATCAAGTCCCAAACCAAGGATAAGTCTCAATAAGCTTAATACAAATAAACGTGCTTTACTTAAATTTATATTGTCAATATCAACAATACGATTATTTGCATAATAAGTATGAAAAGAATTTGCAAGCTCAATCATATAATAAGAAAGTAAATGAGTTTGATAATTATTTTCAATTACTAACAAAATATCCTGTAAAGAAACCATCTTCTTTATCAATTCAAATTCATCTTTATTCAAAGATTCTAGTATACTATCTATTTGATCTTTGGTTAAATGATGATCCAAAAGAGTTTGAGTAAAATCTGCAAATTCATTTATCTGTAAAGCATGAGTTAAAATACCTTTAGTTCTTACATATGCATACTGAATATAAAAAACAGGATTTTCTTCTGTTTTTTTCAAAGCAACACTCAAATCAAAATCTAAATGCGCTTCAGCTTTTCTATTAAGATAAAAAAATCTTGCAACATCTTTTCCAACCGTATCTACAATCTCACGCAAAGTTGTAAATCTACCGGCCCTTTTAGACATTCTCTCAACTTTACCTGCATTTTTAATACTTACCAACTGATAAAGAATTACATCCAATTTTTTTGAATCAAAGCCCATTGCATCTATTGTAGATTTCAAACGTTTTACATATCCATGGTGATCTTGCCCCAAAATATCTATTAATTTATCAAAACCTCTTTCAAGTTTATTTTTATGATAAGCAATGTCAGAGGCAATATAAGTAAATTCCCCTGTAGTTTTTTTTATAACTCTATCTTTATCATCACCGAATTTTGTGGCCCTAAACCACAAAGCCCCCTCTTTTTCATAAATTAAATCTTTTTTTTGTAAATCTTTTATAACTTTTTCTACAGCGCCGGATTCAAATAAAGTCTTTTCAGAAAACCAACTATCAAATTCTATTCCATAGTCTAAAAGATCTTCTTTTTGAATTTTTAGCATATATTTTTCTGCATACTCCTTGAAAAAGGATAAATCTTTATTTCTTAAAGATTCTCCAAACTCTTTTACACAATCTGAAGCCAAATCAACAAGATACTGCCCCCGGTATCCATCTTCAGGAAAATCTATATTGTCTCCCAATTTCTGCAAACATCTGATCTTAAAAGAATTTGCTAATTTTATCATTTGATTACCGGCATCATTTATATAAAATTCTTTTATAGCTTCGTGCCCCAAAAAATTTAATACGTTAGAAAGTACATCACCAATAACACCACCTCTTCCATGTCCTAAATGGAGAGGACCTGTGGGATTTGCACTAACAAATTCAATTAAATATTTTAATTTTTTTCTATTATTATTAAACTTAAAAAAATTATCTTTTTCTGACCAAAGTTCTTTTGATATTTGCTGCCAAAACAATGGAGACAAAGTAAAATTTAAAAATCCCGGACCGGCAATTTTAATATCCAAAATAAATTTTTTAATTTCGGATAAAAAATTTCCGGAATTAAAATCTACTACAAAATTTTGAGCAATTTCTCGAGGGTTCTTTTTTAATTCCTTAGATAATATCATGGC
>WJLJ01000096.1 GCA_014728525.1 Candidatus Babelota bacterium
TTCTAATGCAGAAAATTTTATTAAATCTACTCCATTACATTTTGCTGCTGAAAAAGGGCATCAAGAAATTGTTAAAATACTGTTAGCTAGAGGTGCTGATTTCTCGGCTAAAGATAAATTTAAAAATACTCCATTATATTATGCTGCTAAAAAAGGGCATCAAGATATTGTTAAAATGCTGTTAGATAAAGATGCTAATCCCTCCTCGGATGCAGAAAATTATTTTAAATATACCCCTTTACATGCTGCGGCAGAAAAAGGAAATAAAGAAGTTGTTGAAATACTGTTAGTTAAAAAAGGTGTTGATCTCTCGGCTAGCGATCGCTATGGCAATACTCCATTACATTTAGCTGCTGAAAATGGGCATCAAGATATTGTTAAAATGCTGTTAGATAAAGGTGCTGATTCCTCGGCTAAAAATGAAAATAAATATACTCCATTACATTTAGCTGCTAAAAAAGGGCATCTAGAAATTGTTAAAATTTTGGTAAAAGCAGGTGCTGATCCCTCGGCTAAAGATGAAAATGGCTATATTCCATTAGATTTAGCTGAAAATCCAAAAATAAGAAATATTTTAATAAAAGCGAGAGAAGAAATAATAAAGAAATTAAAACCAGAGATTGATAAACAAGTAAAACGTAGAGAAAAAATAAACAAATTAAAAGAAATAGAAGAAAAAATACTAGTTGATAAAAATAATTTTACAGAGTTTTTTTTGTTTCAATTATGCAAATCAAAAAAATTTAAGTTTAATAAAGACATGTCAGAGGAACAAAAAATAAATAGAATATCCGAATTACTGGATAAAAATGTTCCTTTAAAAACATATTCTTTAAAAGATTTAGGTTTTGAGAATAAAAAAGATATATTGAAGATAAGTACTATTACTCATCCGGATAAGATTAAAGGTTCTGTATTTCAAACTATTGCCACCCAAGCACAAAAAAAAGTTAATTCTTTAAAGAAAAAGAGAAGACAAATAAAGAATTTTGAAAAAGAGAAGATAGATATGAAGGACTTGGTGGCTGAATTTATAAAACAGGCTTCAAGATTTAAAAAAATAAAAGATAAATTACGTAGAGAAAAAAAATAAAAAAAATCAAATTTAGGGCAGATGGATTATCTGCCTTAATAAAAAAAATGATTTCTTTACAAAAATATTACCAAGTATTAGACTCAAGCTCAGGTGTGAAGTTTTGCTATAATTATTTTTCAGAAGATAAAAAATAAAATTTTAAAAGATTTGGAGAGTAGTAATGAAAAAAAGGAAATCATCCTTTTTTTTACAAAGAATTTTACATAAATTTTTTGTATTATTCTTTTTATTGCTTTTTTATAGTTCTAATAATTTAAAAACAAATGATCTTATCATCATAGAAACTACAAAGGTAGATGGCTATAATAATGTTAAAAATTCTAAAGATTTAACAAAATCCAGAAAAAAACAAACAGCTTTACATTTAATTTATCAAAAGGCAAAAGAAAAATTAGATAGTCTATTAAAACCGGAAAAAAATTCCAAAAAAGACATTCAATATAGGGCTGTTGATCTTCCATCTAATGATGCAAAAATAGCTCAATATTCTAATATAAGCAATATTGATTTGGCTGATTCAACCGGAAACATAATTTTATATAAAACAACTGCTGATAATTTTTCAATAAGTTCTTCAGGTTCTTTAAATTTAACTTTAGAGCAAGGTTCAACTTTAAAATTAAAAGATGAGGCAGTTACATTGGAATCCGGTGATGTTATAAATATTGTCGGAAAAAATAATTTTATAGAGGTTCCAAACACTTTTAATATAAATGGTAGCTTACTTTTTGATACTAATTCCCAGCTAACAATAAAACTTACAACAGATGATGCGCAAGTTGTGATTGCTGATGGTGTTGTAATTGATTTAGAGTCCAATACCGAATTTAAAATTTCGGGTGACGGTCTTATTACATTTGGTGACGGTTCTACTATAAATTTAAAGGGGAATACTAGTTCTCCAAAATTATATCCATCTTTTATTATAGATGCTTTTGCAACATTGAGTATTGATAACAGTGCAACCGGTATTATAAAAGGTATTGGTAAAATTATTGTTCAAGATGGCGGTGTAATTGATGTTAGAGGTTATGGATATAATAAGAGTTTGAAGGTGGGAATAAGTACTACCGATGATATTGATTTTTATATAAAAGGTAAGGCTATGATAAGATTGGAAGGTGGTGATAGTTCTTATCGAACTGCCGGATATTCTTATGCTCCTCCTACCGGTAATTATGGAAATATTTCTTTTGGTACGGGTAAATTTAGTTTGACTTTAAAGCAAGGTGGAATTTTATATATAGGGGATGGCGGTTGGCTTGAATTCGGCAGTGTTTTATCCGAGCCTACCTCTTCCGGCCATTTAAAAAAAATTGATTTTGGTCCTGATGGAAATTTTTATTTAAATACCGGCGGACTTTTAAGTTTAGCAGATAATGATTTTGTAGGTTCATCTCAGCTTACAACTATTTGGATTTCTGATGACGCAAAACTTTTAGGTGATAAGGGCGGACTTGTTGAATATATTGCAAGGGCACCTAATCCCGGTTTTAATTATCAAGGTTTTGAGGGTACTTTTCAAAGCGGAAATTTCGCATTTAAAAATACTTCCGGCCTAATTCCTAAAGATATTGCAAAAAAATTAATAAATCAAAATACTACTTTAGTAACTGCAATTTTATATACCGATAGTACCGGAACAAAAAAAATAAGATTAAAAAATGGAGCTAAAATTAATTTTGTTACAACTGATACAATTGTTGGAGAAGATTCTTCCGGTAATGTTTTGGCTAGATCGGATAGAGGAAGAAGAGTTATTTATAAATTAAATGGAACTAGGGTATAAAAACCTTTATTTCAAAAAAAAGGAGCTATGTATGATAAGGAAATTGGTTTTAAGTATTTTTATTTTTACTTTAGCTTTTGGTGCTAAGTTTTCGTATGCAAAAGTAAAGCATCACGGAGATAAAAAAGAAAAAATAGAATCTTGTAAGTTTGAAAAAAAAGATTCTACTGCTCCTTCAAAAAAAAGCAGATTATATAAATATGAAAAATCGGGAAAAGATCAAACAAGTAAGAAAAAAAGTTGGTTTTCAAATGTTTTTGGCAGCAAAAGAAAAATGTCAAAAGAAGGAGAAAAAAATAAAAAGGCTAATAAGTTAAAGAATTATAGAATTAAAAAAGCCGAACGAAAAGCAAGAAAGGCTCAATGGAGAGAAGAAAGAGAATTACGAGAAAAAGAAGCTGACCGACGAAGAGCAATGCGAGAAGAAAGATTGGCTGAAGAAAAAAGAATGCAAAAGATTGCTAGAAAAAAAGCTATGAAACAATGGAAAGCCATTCATATGGCTGATCTTGAGCAAGATTATGCAGACGGACAATATGCAGATCTTTATAAACGTCCTGCATGGCCATTTCATATGCTTTATGCAGACAACACTAATCTAATGGAAGTTAGTGCAGGCTTTGAACATGAAACAAATTTTTTCACATCTGATGGAAGTACTTTAGATTTATCTGCTTCTGTATTTGGTGAAAAAGAATTTACATTCAGAGATATTTTACTTGCTTTAGATTTAAACAAAAGAATTGTGGGTGCAACAAGTGTTTTAGATGAAGTTGATAATAATTATCCATGGGAGCATTTGGCTGCAGAAGCGCCAGGGGGTGGTCATTCAGGATTGTATAATAAAAAACTTATATTTTTCTCAGAACAAAATCAATATGATTTCCATTTTAATTATGGAAGATATATAAAAGATAAAGATGTGTTTATTGGATTTGAAGTTCCGGTTGTTTATAAAAATAGAAGACTTAAATTTGATACGGATGTTGTTCCTTGTAATGGTGTTAATGAGGCAACTGTTGATGATGTTTATTTAAGAACATTCCAACGAGAACTTTTTGAGTATATTTTAGCTGCAAAAGATATGACTTATAGAGAAAAAGTAAGTACTATAGGACTTGGAGATTTTGCAACATTTATTAACTTTAAAGTAAACACAAAGTTTGTTGAAGTATTTAAATGGGGAGCAAAAATAGTATGGCCAACAGCTAAAGATCCATCAACAACCAAATTATGGGATCCTGAAGTGGGTAAAGGCTTTACTCAGTTTAAAGTATTTGGTTCAGTGATGTTTAACAAACAGAGTTCTTATTTTAATCCTCATATGTTTGCTCAAGTTACATATCTTTGGGCAGGACACAAAAATAAACGTGTTCCAAAAGTTATAACTTATGACGGTGGTTCGAATGGAGATGTCGTTGGTACAGCAACAATGGCTCTTGGCGATAGAGTTGAATATAATGATATTGCATTTACCGAACCTGACACAAGAATTGTAGCATTTTCTGATAATGTAAAATCTGTAAAAATCAGACCCGGTGCAGAATTTAATGTAAGAATAGGAAACATTTGGGAAAAATTAATTTTACGTAGAGCTTTCTTGGATGTTTATTATGACTTTAGAGCTAAGTTAAAAGATAGAGTATTAAATTCGGGTTTGAATGAATTTGTATGGCAGGTACATAGATTAGAAGAAAATACGATGCAATTAGAACATAAAGCAGGAATAGATTTTAGTTATCAATATGATATACATTCAAGATTAAACGTTGGTGCAGAATATACTTTTGCAGGTATCAATGTTCCGGATACGTTCAGAGCCAATATTGGTTTAATTGTTGAATTCTAAATTTTAAACTTTTTTAAAAATGGTGGCCGCAGAAAAATGCGGCCATTTTTTTAAGATAAATAAAAAAAGGATTAAAGGAGAGATGAGAAAAAAGGTTTTCTTTTTATTCTTTGTTTTAATTTTTAAATTTATTTTACCTACTAATTATCCTGAAGCAGGAGACGATGTTCCTGTAGGTATTTATCCCAAATCATTAATTGTAAGAGGTGGGGATGGTATTGGTGTTCAAAGTCCTGATGAATTTCCAACTGTTCAAGGTTTGGTTTGGCTTGCAGGCGGGTTTACGGTTGTTGCGGGCGGTGGTGGTAATTTTGTTCCTATGGCAACTCCTATACCTGTTGAAAATGAAATAGGTTTAATAGAAGGGGGAAATGATTTTCCTGTTTTAGTTTCCGATCTTTATTTATCAAATCATGTAACTCTTACTGTTGGCGGAGAAATGGAAACAAAATATGGAAGGATCGTTCTTAACGGTGAGTTTGATTTATCAGATCAAACATTTATTCTTCCTTCTGACGGTTGGGATGCGAAATTTAATGGAAATGGAAATGTTTTAAATTTTAGTAATGGCGGAACAATAAAAAGGACCGGAGATCTTTTCTTTGAAAATATTATTCTAAAAGGAGTGCAGACAAGTTCTTTTATTTTTACAGACCGTGTTAGAAATTTAATTTTAACAAATTGTAAGATACAATTAGACGATGATTTTATATTAGATGCGGATTTTGAAGTTAAGGGTGAAGTTTTAGTTACCGGCGCGGGGCATACCTTATGTCTTAATAGGTATTTAATAATAAGAGAGGGGGGCCGATTAATTTTAGATGAAGGTCTTACTTTTTCTATGGGATATCCTGCTTCTGTTGCTCCTGAAACAGAAGGTATAATACACTTTAATGGTTGCGATATAGAATTGGGTGATAATTATGGATTGGATGTTAATCAATCTAACGGATTTTATATGCCCAAAGGTTTAGTTGTTTTTGAAAATCGAGTTCGTATTAATGATGACAGCAATGGAAAAACTTTTTTATTAGGTGAAAATACCGATTTAAAAGTTTTGGGTGGAGCAAATATTATTTTGGATGGTACAACTACTTTTAGTATTTTGTAAAAATAACATTTTGTGAAAATAATATTTTGTAAAAAAGGTTTTATAAAAAAATGAAAAAATTTTTTTTATTCTTGTTTTTATTATTTGTTTATAGATTTTATTCTTTACATTGTGTTGCTTACCCAAATACTGTTGATTATGCAGTTGAAATGACTTTTACTCAACAAATTTTAAATGAAGGGGATAAAGTAGGTTTTTCTTCTAGTGCAGATTCAAAAACAGTTTATGGAATTCTTTGGCCTGCAGGAGGTTTTGATGTTCAAAAAAATTCTTCTGCCGGGGAAGTTATTTTTGGATGTCCTGTTTTTATTGATAAGGTTATCGGTTTGGATGAAGAAGTTTATTTAAACTTATCTGAAGATTTAATGTTTGCAAATGGAGCTTTTTTATCCGGTTCCGGAGTTATAAATTCTCAAGGCGGAGGGATAGTTCTTTCCGGCTCTTTTGATTTGCAAAGTTATACTATTACTTTTACTGCTTATACTATAAGAATTTCAGGTTGCGGTAATGTGATCGATTTTAGCAAAGGTGGAAAATTTATAAAAGCTAGAAATGGTGATATTCAAATTGAATCTTGTTATCTAAAGGGTATACAAGAAAACTCTATTTTATTTGATAATCATAATGAAAATTTATATTTAAGAAATACTGTTTTGCAATTGGATAATGATTTTGCCGCTAATTTTAATTTAATAATTGATGGCGATGTTTTAATTACCGGAACACATATTTTTTGTGTGAATAGAGAGCTGAATCTTTTATCCGGATCACGATTAATATTAGATGTTGGAACTACTTTTTCTATGGGATATCCGGCATCCGTACCTTCTGATATTTCTTCTGTAAAAAATACGGGAGTTATTCATTTTAATGGTTGCAATATTGAAATTGGAGATAATTATGGAACTGCTGCAGATATTAATAATGGTTTTTATTTAAAAGAAGGTAAAGTTGTTTTTCAAAATGAAGTCCATATTGATGATGATGATAAGCGTAAATTTTTTCAAATTGCAGACACTGCAGATACTTATTTTTTAGCGGGAGCAAGAGTAATTTTGGATGGAACTACAACTTTAAGCCTTGGTGGTTCTTATTTATAAAATAAAAAATTATTTTTTGGAGTTTTAAATTTATGAAAAAAATAATTTTGTTTATTTTTTTATTTTTAACATTTAAATGTTTTTCTAGAAATTTTCCCGGTTCCGGTACGGATAGACTTGTCGGTATTTATATGAATAGAACTACTTTGCAGGGTGGTGATAATGTTGGACATGCAGGAGGTGAAGAAATTCCGGTGGGTGATATTTATGGTTTAGCTTGGTTTGCGGGAGGAATTGATGTTCAAGCCGGACCGAATGATTTTATTTTTTTATCTACTCCATTCCCTATAGGAAAATCTATTGCATTTAATGATAGTTACAGAGACTTTTTGGTTATAGTAGAAGATATGCATTTATCAAGCAGTGTTAATTTATTAAGATCAGGAACAGTTGAAGCTAAATTTGGTTCAATAATTTTAAATGGTCCTTTAAATTTGATGGGAAATAGAATAACATTTACAGGAAAAAATTCTCCACACTTTCCAAATTTTAATGGTAAAGGAAATATTATTGATTTTAGTAATGGTGGAAAATTAGAATGTACTCCACGACTTTTTGAAATTAATGATGTTTATCTTAAAAATGTCTCCGGAGATTCAATAGTATTTGCAGATAGAGATCTTTCTTCTGCAACTTTGAGTTTTACAAAATGTACTATGCAACTTGCAGGTGATGTTGTTTTTGATCATGATGTTGTAATAAAATCCGGAGAATTTTTTATTACCGGTACAAATTTTACTGTTTGTTTTAATAGAAAGTTAGAAATAAAAAATGGTGCAAAATTAAAAATGGATTACGGAACAACCTTTTCTTTGGGGTATCCGGGATATATACAAACTCATGGGACTGGAACTATTCATTTTAATGGATGTGATGTTGAAATTGGTGATAATTATGGATCAGGTTCGGAAATAAATAACGGTTTTAATTTAAAAAATGGCAGAGTTCTTTTTGAAAATAGAGTAAGAATTAATGATAATAATAATTATAAACATTTTATAATTGGAGAACATTCTCAGGCGAGATTATTGGCAAATGCTAGAGTTATTTTGGAAGGCACTACAACATTTAGTTTATTATAAAACTTATCCGAAAATTCAAATAAACTTTGATACTTCATTTTATTTGGAGCTTAATAAATGTTTTGTGTATATTACTTGATTGATTAATTTTAGAAAATTACATAGAACTATATTCAGAATTAATTTTCATATATGCTTATAATTAATTATTTATAAAAATAAAAAAGGAGGTAAAAAAAAGAGAGAAAAGATGAGTAAAATTGGGTTTGTATTTTCTATTGTTTTTCTTATTTATTTTTCACTATTTTCTCAGGTTGATTTTTCAAGTAAAAATTCAAGTATTGTTTTAGGTTCGGGTACGGCTATTTATTTTGGAGATAATTCATTTAATTTTGATGGAACTTTAGAAAAAGATGAAGGCGCTTTAATTGATTGTTCTGATAACATATTTTTTGATAAGACTTATTATAAAGATTCAAATGCTTTATTTTATTTAAATGCTAAATATTCGCCGTCAGATGAAAATATTATTTTAGATGGTTCAAAATATTTAGAAGTTAGTTTTGGAACCCTTTCTAAATCTCTTGTTATATCAGGAATAAATAATAAATTGATTGGTTCTCCTTTGTTTGTTGGAAATTCTGCTATTTCATTAAATAATTCGGGTGCCCAATTAAATTTGCAAACAGAGGTTGATCTTAATACTAATATAGAATTAAATGGTGGAACTTTAATTTTAGATAAAGATATTTCATTTGCTCAAGATTATTTTATAACCACATCCGGAACAGTAAATTTAAGTAAACATGAATTCTCATTAGGAAGATATGAAAATATTATAACTTCCACTATTTATTGGGATGGATCTAAAGGGGCGGTTAATCTTAATGGTAGAACTTATTTAACATCACAATGGACTTTTAGTGGTGAATGCATGATTAATGGAAATGGAAACATTTTGGATCTTACTCGCACCGGAAGTATTATTATTGAAAAAGGTTCTACAATTAAATTAAAAAATATACATCTTATGAGTGTTCACGGAGAAAATATAAATAATCTTGATGATTCTTGTCATGTTGTTTTGGAAAATGTGACTTGTGATCTTTCAAATGATTTTGATTTTAATTGCGGTACTTGTGAAATTTATAAATTTGTTGATTTAAATGGTACGTATACATTTTTTTATGATAGTAATCAAACAATAACTATTCACAATAATACTACATGTAAAATTTCGAGAGGATTGACTTGGGCTATCAGAACAAAAGATACTTCAGGAGGAAAGAAACCTTTTTGGTTTACTGATAAAACTTCTGAAATACAAATTGATAGTGCTTCAATTAAAATAGGACCCGAAGGAGTTATCTTTACTCGCGGATGGATGGGAGTTCATGGAAGAATCGATTTAGATTTAACTTCAACTGAATATGGTAAAGGCTTACAAATTGGTGATGGAACAACTGAAGGTGATTTTGAAATTTTGTTTTATCCTGCCTCAACTGTTGTTGCTCATGAAGGTGCTTTTATTGTAAATTGTACTAAACCCAATTCTATTCAATCTTTATCCGGTTTTTCAAAATTGCATCGACTTGCTAATAATAATTTTTATGTGAAAAAAGATTTTAACATGGCAAATCTTTCTGTTTATATTCAGTCTCCAACAGAAATGATTGTTGATGATGGTGCAACTGCATATTATAACAATTGTAAATTTATGTTTGACGGTGTTAAGTTTGCAACCACTTCATCCAGATACATGGATTCAGTTTTATTATTATCCGGAGACCAGGAAATTTTTATTGAAGAAGGAAAAGTTCCTTTATATGCAACTATTCTGGGAACAGGTAATAAATTACATGGAAGTGGAAGCATGCAAGGTCAAATTAATTTTGCTTCTTCTGATGCTCAGCTTATTTATGGTCTTGATGGAGAGATGTTAAATAATATTAACTTGAATGGCGGAACTTTAAAACTAGAACGAGATTTAGTTTTTTCGGGCGGATGTAGAGTTTGTAATTCAGGAACTGTGGATTTACAAAATAATGATTTAATTTTTAACGGACACGATATGCTTATTACTTCAACTCTTTGTTTTAAAGGAGATGATGGTTCTGTAAATTTAAATTCAAAATTATTTTTAACTTCACAATGGACCTTTAGCGGTGATTGTATTTTAAACGGAAACGGCAATATTTTAGATCTCACTAATTCAGGTAGTCTTTTAATTGAACGCGGTTCACAATTACGAATCAAAAATTTACATATTGTTGGCTTGAAAGGTGAGAATATAAATAATTTAGATGATTCATGCCATTTAATTTTTGATAATGTTATTTGTGATATTTTTGATGATTTTGATTTTAATTGCGGAAGTGCTGAGGTTTATGATTTTCTAGATTTAAATGGTACGTATACTTTTTTTTATGATACAACAAAAACCTTTACTATTCATAAAAATACTGTTTGTGAAATTTCAAAAGATTTAACTTTGGCTATAAGAACAAAAGATACTTCGGGAGGAAGAAAACCTTTTTATTTTGAAAATGATACTGCAGAAATAAAGATAGATAGTGCTAGATTAAAAATTGGTTCTGCAGGAGTTATTTTTACAAGAGGAACATTGGGGATTCATGGAAATGTCAATATGGAATTGAGCTCTTCGGATTCTACTAATGGTTTGCAAGTTGGCGATGGGACAGAGCAAGGTAATTTCCGGATTGTTTTTTATCCGGCATCTACGCTTAGAGCTCATGAAGGTCATTTTGTTGTTGATTGTACTACTCCGAATACAATACAATCTTTATCCGGTTTTTCAAAATTACATAGATTGGCCGGAAATAATTTTTACATTAAAAAAGATTTTAATATGAAAAATCTTTCTGTTTATGTTCAATCTCCAACAGAAATGAATGTTGATGATGGTGTTACTGCAAAATATATAGATTCAAAATTTATGTTTGCAGGTGTTAAATTTGCAACAACTTCTCAAAGGTATTCGGATTCTGTTTTATTACTATCCGGAAGTGATGAAATTTTTATAGAGGAAGGACTTTTACCTTTATATGCAATGGTTAGTGGTATCGGAAACAAAATTCACGGTACCGGTAGCATGCAAGGTCAAATAATGATGGCTGATTCTGAAGCTGAAGTTTCTATCGCATTAGACGGTCAAATTTTAAATGATATTCAGTTAAATGGTGCAAAAGTTATTTGTTTAAGAGACATTCATTTTGCAGAAGATAAATTTTTTACGGGACAGGGAACTGTAAACTTAAAAGAAACAAATTTAGATTTGGGTTTTACAAAACAAACATTGAATTCCACAATTTATTGGGATGGTAATAATGGTGTTGTTTCTATGAATTCTGATGTTAATTTAGAAACAAAATGGACTTTTAGCGGTTATTGTACTTTGAACGGTAAGAATCATATTTTAGATTTGACTACGGGGGGAACTTTGTATGTTGAGCGAGGATCAACGTTAGTTTTAAAAGATATAAATGTTTATGGTATTCAAAATGAGAATATTTCATGCGTTGATGATACTTGTTTGGTAACTCTTGATAATTGTATCTTTACATTGGTTGATGATTTTCATTATAAACGCGGAGCTTGTAAAGTTTATAATTATGTAGAATTACATGGTAATCATACTCTATATTTAGATACTAATGGAACAATGTCTATTTTTAATCATTCGACTTTTGCTTTGACAAAAAATTTAACGGCAAAATTAAGAACGGTGAATACGGATGGTGGAAGAAGACCGGTTTGGTTTGAAGATAAAACTTCTGAATTTAAAGTTGATACGGCAACAGTTGTTCTTGGATCTCAAGGTGCTGTTTTTGAAAATGGGAAAATGTGTTTACATGGAGATGTGACATTAGAAATGAATTCTACTCATACTTCTAATGGTTTGCATGTCGGTAACGGACTCGAAGATAATGATTTTAACATAATATTTCATCCTGCAGCTACTCTTTCTGTTGGTGATGGAAATTTTGTTATAGATTCTTATACCAATACTCCGATAAAATCTTTATCTTCATCTTCAAAGCTTATAAGAAGCGGTACAAATCATTTTTATATAAAAAATGATTTTGAAATATCAAATTTAATGGTCTTATTGGATATGACTACTACTATGGAAACAGATAATGGTGTAAATGTTAGTTATAGTGATTCTGTTTTTCAAGTTAGCGGTGTTGAATTTAAAACGACTTCAAAAAGATACTCAGATTCTATTTTATTGTTGGATGGAGATCATGAAATTTTTATAAATCAAGGAAAATTACCTTTATATGTTGCTGTAGATGGAACGGGTAATTCTATTCACGGTAATGGAAGTCTTGAAGGACAAGTATTTTTACTTGATCATGAATCTGAAGTAAATATTAGTTTGGATGGGCAAATATTAAAGAGTATGGATCTTAATGGTGGCAAAATTATTTTTTCTAAAGATACAAACTTTGGCCAAGGTGTTCATTTTATGTCTACAGGAACTGTAGATTTTGCAACAAATAAGCTAACTTTCGGAACCAAAGATATAAATTGTACCTGTACTATTTATTGGGATTCTTCTATGGGAACAATAAATTTAAATTCAATGGTTATTTTATCCGGAACATGGACTTTTAGTGGTGATTGTACATTAGATGGTCAGGGTAGTATTTTATATTTAAAACCTTCTGCAAAAATATTTATTGAAAAAGGATCAAAATTAACGTTAAAAAAATTAAGATTAAAAGCTTTGGCGGGAAATAAAATCAGTTGTTTGGATGATTCCGGAATTTTAGTTTTTTCTAATTGTAAAACGCGATTAGGAGGAAATTATAATTTTGAAAAAGGTAAAATGATTGTTGATTATAAATTTGATGTAAAAGGAACAAGTACATTTGTTTATAAGAGTAGCCAGATAAGTCAAATAAATCCTTGTTCTCAATTTAGATTTTTTCCAAATACAACTTTTAGTTATGATCCTTCTATTGCTAAAAGAGATTTAATTTATTTTTCTAACGATGAGTCTTGTTTTTGTTTGAATGATGCAAGCTTACATTCAACAACAACCGGTATGTATTTTAAAAAAGGAAGAATTTTAGTAGAAGGAGATTGTTCTATTTTAAGTGATGCTACTTGCAAATCAGAGGCAATTATTTTTGGTGACGGTGTTAATGAAGAAAATGACATACATGTTGAAGTTTTGCCCGGTGCTACCTTAGACTTATTATCCGGTTATTTAATTTATAATAATATTAGTTAAAAAATAAAAAAAAGAGAAAAGAGAGTATTTAATGAAAAATAATTTTTTATTTTTATTAATTTTTAATTTTTCTTTTTTATTGTCGGGTAATTTTAAATTAAAAAATAGTAATTCAATATTTAAAGTATCTTCCGGTTCTAATTTTATACTTGATAAATCTATGAACTCTATAAAAGGAAAAGTGATTAAAGATTCTGATGCTCAAATTTCCGGTCTAGATATAGATTTTGAAGAAGGTACTTTTCAAGATGATACTACAAAAGTAAAAATGACCGGTAAATTAGATTTTGGAGATTTGAAAAAAATAATTTTAAATGGTGGTAAAACTTTTCAGGGCAAACGCGGGCAAGTTTTACAAACAATAAATATTACAGGAACTGATAATATTGTTGAGGGTGTTTTATTTACAGTAAATGATATTGAGTTGCAAGATGAAAACACAAAAGTTTCTTTTGATATAAGAAACAGATTAGATGCAAATATAAAATTAAATAACGGTTCTTTAAGTTTGGAGGAAGATCTTTATTTTTTGGATGACAAAAGATTGATTGGGCCCGGTAAAATTTATTTGAATGGGCATAAATTAAGTTTAGGTGCAAAAAGATTAGCTTGGCAAGAACCAATATATTTTTATAGTGCTTCCGATATTGAATTAAATTCTAATACGGATTTAGAAAATGTTTGGAGCTTTTCCGGGTATTCTATTTTAAATGGGAATAATAATCTTTTATGTCTTTGTTGCGATAGAGCTATAGAGATTAAAGAAGAATCGACTCTTTTACTTAAAGACATAACGCTATGCGGACTTTCTGAAGATAGGATTCGGTGTACATCTAATAATTCTAAAATTATTATTCAAAATGCAAAAATTGTTTTAGATGGTAATTTTACCTTTTCGATTGGCGCCTTAGAATTTTTAAATTATGTTGAATTTATCGGCAATGATCATAAGTTTATATATGAATCAGAAACTACTAGCACTATTAGAAATAATTCTTTTGTTTGTTTTTCTAATAATTTAACATTTAGTTATGCACCTAAAAATGATTCAAGAGATCTATTAGTTTTTGAAGATTTTAGTTCAAAAATGTGTTTAGATTCTGCAAATTTTTTTGTAGGTAAAACCGGTATTAGTTTATTGAACGGTGAGTTGTTTGTTAACGGTTTTTCTACATTAGCTTCTCAGGATACCTTTTTTTCTTATTTATCGACCGGAACTCCTAACGGTTTTAATTTTGGTAATTCAAATTATATTAATGATTTTGCTTTAAATATTTTACAGAACTCTATTCTTAATTTATCCCGAGGTTCAATAAATTATAAAAATATTTTAGATGCTTCGTTAAAAATGGCTACTTATGGATCAATCTTAGGTGTTGCTTCCGGTGCACATTTTAACTATTACCAAAATTTAGATTTGAAAAAAGGTAAATTGGTTTTTGAACAAGGTGCATGGATGAGAAAAGTTTCTGATAAGGTTTTGGTTGGTACAACAGAGTTTAATGGAAAAATTAATTTTGGCCTCTTGAATTAAGGTTAATAATGAATTTTTATAAAAAAGGATTAGGAGTTTTTAAAGGCTTAATTTTATTTATATATTTTTTATTTTTTAATGTAGAATTATTTTCTATAGTTGTTGGTTCTAATACTTCCGTTTCAAGACAATCAAATGTTTTTTTTCCTTCAACAGATTCTAATAATGAAATTTTGGGTTTTGCATGGCTGGATGAAGGTTTTACTTTATCAAACATTCAAACAACTTGTACTTATAATGCTGTGTTTCCTATATCGGGAGAAGTTCGTTTAAACGGCGGCACTTTTTATTTAAACCAAGATTTAGAATTTAGAAATGATCTTAATTTAGTTACTATTGGAAGTATTTATGGCAATAACAAAAATATACATTTTTCAAATACGGTAGATGAATTTTCTTTTCCGGGTTTAGAAGAAACAGGTATTATTTTAAATCTTATTGATGAAACAGATACTGGTAATATTGTTAATAGCGTGGCGTGGTCAAAAGATGATAGCTATATTGCTGTGGGGATAGATGGTTCTTTTTTCGGAATAGACGATGTTAGAGTATATTATTTTGATGGTGCAACTCTCACTCTTACCGCTGAATCGAATTTGTTTGATGATATTTATAGTGTAGATTGGCATCCTTATAAGGATTATTTATTAGCTAGTAGAAGTCAATTTTTTTTGGGAAATGAATTAAATGTTTTTGAGTTAAATGTTTCTAATGGAACTTTTAATTCTGTATCTTCAGTTGGTTCACCTGGGAATGATTGTTATTCCGCTACTTGGCATCCTTGGGGAAATTTTTTAGCGGCTGGTTGGTTAAGTGCTACAAATAGGGTAATAGTTTATCCTTTTAATCAATCAAACGGAAGTATTAATTTTGCAGGTAGAATTTTAGCAAATACTATGCCTAATACAGCTATTTCTTCCTCAGAGGGTTTAGATTGGAATTATACTGGAAGTTATTTAGCCGTAGGAACTCCAACTTCAGCAGGAGCAGAGCTATTATTATATTATTTTGATGGCTCAACTTTAACTTTAACTCTAAATGCAGAAATTGGTCGGGATGTTAACAGTGTAAAATGGAAGCCAGATGATACAAAATTAGCAATAGGGTTATCTTCCGGAACAGAGTCGTTTAGGGTTTATGAACATAATATATCAAATGGAACCTTAACGGAAATAACGGATTCTAGAATTGGAGAATCTTCTTCTATATTATCCCTAGATTGGAATTATACTGGCACTTTATTATCTATGGGATTAGTTGTTAATACTAATTCAGAATTTAGAATTTATAACTTTTTAAATGATAATACTTTATCTATTAATTCTGAATTAGCTTCGACTTTTGATATTTCAAGTGTTATTTGGTCTCATAATGGAGATTATTTAGGAAGAGGAGATTTTCAGGATTTTTTACGAGTATACAATTTTGTATCAAGTCTTGTTTTTAAAGATGTTAATTTATTTTTTGATAGAAATGTTACTTTAAAAGTTCCAATAACTGTTGAAGGTAATTGTAAAATAAATTGTAATTTTAATATCTTTAATATAGATCAACGAGCTTATTTTAACATTAAGCCTAATTCTAGTCTTTATTTTGATAATTCAAATTTGAGAATTTTTTCAGAACTTCCTATCAGACCTGAAAGTTTAACAAGTGAAGTTTATTTTGATAATTCAAATTTGCTTCTTAATTCTAATATTTTTTTTGATTTGGGTGAAATAACTATAGACGGTATATGTGATTTTATTGGTAGTTATAGCTTAGTTTTACGCAATGAAGCAACTTTAACGGTTAGTAGGGCATCGGAATTATTTTTTAAAGAAAATTTTAATTTGGAAGCCGGAAGTTCTGAATTGGAAGGCAATTCACCTATTACATTTGATGATAGCTCTTCGAAATTCATTTTTGAGAAGGGAGTTTTGCGTTCTAACAAATATGGACTTCAATTAACAAAAGGGAAATTAAATTCAAAAGGTTTAGCAATTTTAGAATCATCATCTTCAACAACAAATCAAGGAATTATTTTAGGTGACGGAACAGCTTCCGGAGATGTAAACATTATAATTGATCCCGGTGCAGAATTAATTTTGGATAAAGGTATTATAACATTAGATCATGATAATGAAAATTTTATAAATTTTTTATCTGATGAAGCCAATTTTTATTTTAGAGATGGTGGGGGTCCTTATATAAAAAAAACTTTAAGACTTGAAAATGGATCGGTACGATTGGATGATATTTTTACTTTTACGGATTCAGGAATAGATTATCCAATTGTTGTAAATAATACGGAAGTTATTAAAGTAGGAAGTTTTTCATATGTTGTTACCGGTACTATAACTGGCATAAATCAAATAGTATTAGAAAATAATGATAGATATTTTTTAAATTATGGAGATAGTACGAGCAATGTAAATATCAATGGA
Source organism: Candidatus Babelota bacterium (assembly GCA_014728525.1). Taxonomy (GTDB): domain Bacteria; phylum Babelota; class Babeliae; order Babelales; family UASB340; genus WJLJ01. Next base: position 17,191 of record WJLJ01000096.1, read on the forward strand.
AAATCAAATTTAATTGATGGTAATGGTAATTTATTTGGAACTATTACTTTGCAAGATAGTAATACTTCTGTTTCTTGGGATTTGGTAGGAAGAACCGGTGATATATATTTAAATGGGGGTGAGGTTAATTTAACATATCCATTAGAATTTTTTTCATCAGGTGGGCAATTTTTAACAACAGGTACTGTTAATTTAAACTCCAATATACTTAGTATGCCTAAGATTGATAATTATGTAATAACTGGAACAACAAGGTTTGAAGGCAATTTTGGTGAGATAAGTTTAAAAGATAATTTAACTTTAACTTCTTCATGGAATTTTGCCGGTACTGTTATTATTGAAGCAAGAAATTATCTTTTTGATATTACAAACGGGCATATAAATATTGATAGAGATAGTACTTTAATTATAAGAGATGCTGTTCTTTTTGGTTTAAGAGATAGAAATTTATCTTGTATTAGTGATACGTCAGTTATAAGATTTAGTAATTGTGAATTAAATCTATTTGATGATTTTTATTTTAGTACGGGTTCAATTATATTTTTTGGAAAAAATACAATAGAAACCTCTCAGGAGGGGGGAGAGTATGCTTTTTATTATGATTCATCAAAAACTTCAACTATATTAAACAGTTCTGTTTTAGAAATTGGAGCAGGTCAAACTTTATCAATAGGAAGAAAATTTGGAGATTCTAGTGTTCAACCACTAGAATTTGAAACAAATTTTTCGTGTTTATGTTTAAATAGAGGATCTTTAAGTATTACATCTTCGGGTGCAACTTTTACGGTTGGAAAATTAGAAACTGATGGAGATTCTAATATAAACATAGCTAGTAATCATTCTGATTATGGTTTGATAATTGGGGATGGAAATGAAATTAATGATTTTTCTTTATTAATAGATGATTTTTCAACGTCTATTGATTCGGGAGCATTGATTTATAATAATTTTAATGCAGAAGACAAATTTCTTTTTTCAGATGATTCTTCTACTTTAGAGCTTAATCAGAATGCTAAGCTAATTTTAAACAGGGATTTAAAATTAAAAACAGGTCAAATTTATTTTAATGGTTCTGATTCTTTGGAAGTTTTAAATGGAACTTATTTACATGAAGAAAATGTAATAAATAGGTATGCATCACCATATTCGCTTAATAGATTTACAGGAAGATTAACAACCCAAAGTGACTATCATCTTTTTAATGAAGATTATTTGGTCTTACAAGAGGGAGCTCTTCTTGCAAATATAAATTTAAAAGAAGTAAATGGTAATGTATCGGGTGGGGGTTCTTTTATATTGCCTATAACTTTACAAGATTCTACGATTTCTTTAAGTGTTGCTCTGTTGGGTAATGCTGTTTCAGATATAAATTTAAATGGTGGTCGTTTATATATAAACAGCAAACTTGATTTTTATGATGATAAATTTATTACCGGTTCCGGTCAGATTCATTTGAGTAAATCTTCAATTTATTTTGGTGGTACGGGTTCTTTAAATCTTACTAATACATTGGATTGGTTTAATGCTTCAGATATAAATTTAAAGAGTAAAGTGGATCTTACCGGTCAGTGGAAATTTAATGGGACTTCTATTTTAAATGGACATGGAAATATTTTAGATTTGACTACCGGCGGAACTTTATATGTAAGAAGCGGTGCGACTTTAAATTTAAGTGATGTTGTTATTAAAGGATTAGGTGTTGATAAGGGTTGGATTGATTTTGAAGATGATACAGGAGTTGTAAATTTATCTAATGTACAAGTAGAATTAGAAAATAATTATAATACTCAACAAGGAGGCTTTTTTGTTGATGGTCCTTCTGTATTTACTTTAAAAAATTATAATTGGACTTTTGATAATAATGCATCTTTGACTGTTGACGGTCTGACTTTATGGAAAGATCCTGTTGATTATGAAGGTTCCGGAAGTGAAGGTGATATTTTATTTGGTTCCGGAGATGAATCAAAATATTTAACTCTGACTCAGAGTGGAACAATAAAATATCTTTATAGTTCTGCTTCTGCTAGTGGAGCAGGAGGATCATTAGTTAATCAAGTTCGATATAATAGTAATGCTGTTTTGTCTGTAAGAAAATGTTGTGAATATAATAGTAATGCAATCATTGATAATGATAATCAAATAAGTTGGAATTCGAGTGCTATTTTAGGAGCAAAGAAATGTTGTGAGAATAACTCAAACGCAATCATAAATATTCTTGATGATATAAGTCACATAAGCAGTGCAACGATAGAAAATGATGATCAAATAAGATGGAATTCAAGTGCTATACTGCAGTTTGATCAAAGAATAATAAACAATAGCAATGCAATAATTGATAATGATAATCAGATAAGTTGGAATTCAAGTGCGATACTGCAGTTTGATAATAGAATTACGAATAATAGTAATGCAATAATTTTATTATCAGAAGATCTAACAGACACATATAATTATTTAAACAATAATATTTCTTATAATTCTTCAGCAATATTGAGTGTAAAAGAATGTTGCGAGAATAACTCAAATGCTATAGTTAATCTTGCTGAAGACATAAGTCATATAAGCAGTGCAACTATAGAAAACGATGATCAGATAAGATGGAACTCAAGTGCGATATTAAATATTGATGATAATATTACGAATAACTCAAATGCAATCATCCACTTATCAGAAGATCTGACTGATACTTATAATTATCTAAATAACAATATTTCTTATAACTCTTCAGCAATTCTAAGCGTAAAAGAGTGCTGCGAGAATAACAGTAATGCAATAGTTAATATTGTTGAAGACATAAGTCACATAAGTAGTGCAACCATAGAAAACGATGATCAAATAAGATGGAACAGTAATGCAATATTAAATATTGATGATAATATTACAAATAATAGTAATGCAATAATTAATCTTTCTGAAGATCTAACAGATACATATAATTATTTAAACAATAATATAAGTTATAACTCTTCTGCAATATTAAGTGTAAAAGAGTGCTGCGAGAATAATTCAAATGCTATTATAAATATCTTAGATGACATAAGTCACATAAGCAGTGCTACTATAGAAAATGATGATCAAATAAGATGGAACTCAAGTGCGATATTAAATATTGATGATAATATTACAAATAATAGTAATGCAATTATTAATCTTTCAGAAGATCTAACTGATACATATAATTATTTAAACAATAATATAAGCTACAATAGTTCTGCAATATTAAGTGTAAAAGAATGCTGTGAGAACAACAGTAATGCAATTATAAATATCTTAAATGACATAAGTCACATAAGCAGTGCTACTATAGAAAATGATGATCAAATAAGTTGGAACTCAAGTGCGATATTAAATATTGATGATAATATTACAAATAATAGTAATGCAA
>WJLJ01000097.1 GCA_014728525.1 Candidatus Babelota bacterium
ATTTTCAAGTAATTTCAATTGAAAATAAAAAAACTATACTCTCCTTACTTCAAATCCCACAGTCAAATTTAAGCCCGTCCTTTTTCTTCCCAAAAGACTACGGCATAAACCCTGCAATCCCAACCCACAGCCCATTTATTCCGTTTCCTTTTGGTTAAAAAAAGAACTACCGCTTCTTTGTTGCCTATGGGTTTGAACTAAGGAAAATTGCGGATTCCGCATTTTTAAAATCCTTTTTTCCAGATATTTTTTTCAAATGAAATATTCTATTCCAACAAAATCCCCTTAGATTCTTCTGAATGCTTATAATGCAGCACTTTTGATAAAGTATACCATTTTAAATAAGCTCAATTAAATAAGGAAATATAATGAAAAATCTGTTATAGGCCCATAAATGAGCTTATTTTTTTGTAAAAAATGATGAAGTATACTATATTTGTAATATTAATTTAGCATACTTTATCATGGAGACAAATGCGGATTCTGAGTATTTAAAAACTATTTATGGTACAGAAAAAGTGCTTACGCTTAATTCTCTTAAAGACAAGATAAGAGTTTCAGAAATTACTGTCAGAAGAAAACTAAAAAAGTCAGGAGCAATAACCAGTTACAATAAAAACGGGAAATACTATACATTGCCTCATATTCCTAATTTTGACACAAATGGTCTTTGGAACTATAAAGAAATTAGGTTTTCTCAATTTGGCAATTTAAAGCAAACTATAATACAACTGGTAAATAATTCCGAAAGAGGATTGCATGCTGAGGCAATTGGAGAATTGATTGCCTACCAGCCTCATTCTTTATTGAATCAACTCTGTTTAAAATCGACCATGCAAAGAAAAAAGCTAGATGGGAAATATGTTTATTTTTCTATTAACCAGAAGGTTTATAAATCTCAATTCACAAAATATACAAATTTGCGAACAAACAATATTGAGGATGAAATATCATGTACCCAAGCCGTAGGATTGCTAATAGCGAAAATACGAAACCCTAAGAGTAATTTATCTGATTTGGTTAGAATTTTACATAAGGACAACATAAAAATTAAGGAATCACAAGCACGTGTTTTTTTTGACAAACATGGTATTGAAAAAAAAACGTTGAATTTGAAGTAGTTTGTTTTTTACGTAAACTATTAGATGATAGCTTAAAGTCTCTTAGTCTGAACAATATTTTCAAACAACCTCCTGTAGTTCATTTTAAATCGCCAGTAGTGCTTTGCCAGAAATGTCAAAGGAAACTTAAGGTATATTATACTGATACGAGAACGATATACAGTTTGCATATCGGTGAATTTAAGGCACACCAAACTTTTATGCACTGTCCTGATTGTAATACAGTATACTCTTCAAAAGAATTACAAAAAATAGTTCCACCCTATTCAAATGTAGGATATGATGTAATTGAATTTATAGGCCGGTTAATTTTTCAACAACATCATACCCTTAACGAAACAATCTCGGTGTTAGAAAAACGTAACATATCAATATCATCTTCTGAGGTGGCTTATCTTGCTCAGAAATTTATAACTTATTTGTCAATACAGCATCAGCAATCAAGTTTGAAGTTTAAAAAGCAAATACAGCAAAATGGTGGATACATTCTGCATATAGATGGTACAAGCCAAGGAGAAAGCCCACATCTTATCAGTGCAATTGATGAGGTTAGTAATTTTGTACTTGCCAATGTGAAAGTACCAAGCGAAAGCAATGAGCATATAGCCCCATTCCTCAAAGAAATAAAACATCAATATGGCAGGCCCCTTGCAATAAGTAGTGATATGGGACGTGCTTTTCTAAGTGCTATTTCAGAGGTCTTTCCTGATGAGCAGCACTACATCTGCCATTTCCACTTTTTAAGGGACATAGGAAAAGATTTGTTAGACAAGCAATACTCTATAATACGCAACAAATTGAAAAAATATGGCATCGCATCTCAATTGCGTTATAGGCTTAACTACTATTTTAACGATAAAACAGATACTATCAATGTTGCCCAAATAAATGAGGTTCTAGAAACAAAAGCATATTCTTTAGCAGGTGCCAAAGATGCCCAATTCACAAAACAGCTATGTCACATTTTATTAATCTGGGTGTTAGATGGGAAAAACCATGGTAATGGATTTGGATTTCCTTTTGACCGGCCACATTGTGAATTTTATAAACGCTTATGCCTGTTATTCCAAAAATTGAAAGCCTTTCAGAAGAAAATTAGTATCGACAAACCAATGACCAAAATAATTGCAAAAATAATAAACGACCTAACCCCTTTGGTTGGAGATATTGATTGTAAAGAAGCTTATAAAACAATTACGGAAAAAGAAAGTGTTTTTGAAAAATTACGACAGTCTCTCTCTATTGCTTTGCCTACTTCTACTATTGGATTAAATGATATCGGGGAAAACATCAAGATAAAAAGCATAGAAAACCAGGTCCTGGGTTTTAAAGAGTGGTTAAATAAATCCAAGCACAATCATGGAGATAATGACTATCAAAAGATGATTGCCCAAATAGATAAATATTGGGATAAATTATTTTGCGATCCAATAAAAGTGTATTCTTCTGATGGACAACCATCAATGATACAGCCACAAAGAACAAACAATATTCTGGAACAGTTTTTTAGAAGTATCAAAAGAGCACATCGAAGAAGAACGGGCAATGACTCAATCAGTAAAAAATTGCAATCAATGTTTGCTGACACTCCTCTAATTAAAAATCTTGATAATGAAGAATATATGAAAATCATTCTCAACGGAAAGAATTCATTGGCCGAAAAATTTGCAGAAATTGACCATCAAAAGGTTATTGCAAAAATGGAACAAGAGAAAAAAAATGAAACCAAAATTAATCCCAAGGTTAAAAAATTAATAAGACAGCGGGAGTCAATGAATAAATTATTACTTTTGATAGCATAATAAAAATCTAAGGCGATTTTGGAACAATAGTGAAAAATATTAAAAAAATTAATATCTAATATTTGACTCAAAAATACCATTTATTAGAATAAACTACAAGTCTTTTATTAGATTTTTTTAATTAATTTTGACATTGTAGACTTTTTAAAGCCAATAAATAGAATATTTTAATTATTAATCACTGTTATGACAATAGGAGAAAGAATTAGACTTGCTAGACAAAGCAAGAATTTAAGTCAAACTGAACTTTCACAACTATCCGGAGTCGCATATAAAAGCCTTTCCAGATACGAGTTGGGTTTTACAATTCCACCTGCAGATGCTATAAAAGCTATTGCTGACGCATTAAATATTACAACTGACTATCTTTTAGGAAATGAAGTTGTGAAAATAAAGGATAAAGAGTTGTTCAAAAAATTTGAAGTAATACAGGAAATGAAAGGTGACATGAAAAATATGATATATAATTTTCTTGATTTAGCTATTCGTGATTATAAAGCAAAACAAGTATTTACACAGTAATTATTAAATCATGCAAACATTATTAATACAACTTACAGACAGTAATGCCTATAAAGTCTTACATGATTTGGAAGAAAAGAAAATGATCCGAATCGTAAAAGAAAAAAAATACACTTCATATGCTTTACCTGGTGAACCAATTACAGATGAAGAGTTCAGAGAATGGGTAAAAGAATCAGAAAATAGTCCAATTATTAGCATCGAAGAAGCAAAAAGAAGATGGGAACTGAAAAAGAAAAAACTACTCAACAATATAGACTAAATATTACTGAAAATGGCTATGCTACTATTGATGAAATATCAGACTATATAGCCAACGAAAAATTTGAACCAATAAGTGCTGTAAATGTTGTAGACAGGATATTTGAAGCTATTGACAAAATCCCTTTAGATCCTTTTATTCACAGTGAATGTGAAGAAATACCAACTAAATCAAAAATGTATAGGAAAGTTCTATGTATGAGTTGGTGGATTGTTTACAGAATTAAAAAAGATGAAGTTATAATTCTTGGTGTTGTAAGTACTTCAAGAAGCAAATCAAAAATAAGGTCTTTACGCAAAATAAAATAATCGACCTATCATAGGTTGCAACCACCCAACATAACTGATACGTACCAAGG
>WJLJ01000098.1 GCA_014728525.1 Candidatus Babelota bacterium
GCATATATTATAATGAACATAGAATACATCAAGGTATTAATTTGAAGAAGCCAATTGAAATGGTAAGTTGATTGTTTTTAATGCTGTGCAAAATTTTATACCGCATTTTTGGAACCGAATTAACGAACCTATACAATCCCGCACTTGATCAGCCTTCGCTAAAGCTTCGTCGGACAGGTGCGGGATCTATATTCTCGGCTTTCAAAATTATAAAATCTAAATAGTTTATTTTTATTTTTTTTTACAGATCTTTAGTAAATCTATATTTTTACAACCATAAAACTCACAATTATAAAAATCAACATCTTCTAATGTTGGAAATGTTATTTTATAAAATTTACATTTGACAAATGTACAATGCGCAAAAGTTCTTGCATCAAGTTTAATATTTTTAAAAGTTGAATTTAAAATATTACAATGTCTTACTTTAATAGATAATAAATCAAAATTTTCTAAATTTAATTCCTTTAAAAGACTTTTACATATTTTTCGGGGAATTTCTGCAGGACCTCTTAGCTCAGAATATTTAATTTTTTTTGTGGCAACAACCATTGCATTATTTAATGAAAAGCAAATAAATAAAACAAACAACAAAATTTTAAGTTTATTTTTAAACATCCTAACTCCTTTTTATAAAAAAAATTAAACTATATTTTGTGCTTGTTCCCTAATTTTTTCTAGCTCAACCTTAATATCAACAGCTAAAGTACTAATATCAAAATCGGAACATTTAGCAAGAATTGTATTAGATTCTCTTAAAAGTTCTTGTAATGTAAAATCTAATCTTTTGCCTTTTTCTATTTTTTGATCTTTTAAAATATTTTTTGCATTTTTTAAATGACTTTCAAATCTTATTATTTCTTCGTGAACATCTATCTTATTTAAAATGGAATAGAGTTCATCAAGTTTTAATTTTGATTCTTCATCCGCATCTTTTTGATAACTAGCCAAGATTTTCTTGATTTCTTCTTTATGTTCTTTAACAAATATTTTAAAACGTTTTTTTATCTCTGTTATTTTTTTAGAACATACAGTAAAACGTTTTTCTAAATCTTTTTTTAATTCGGCACCCTCTATGCTTCTATCTTTTATTAAATCATCAGCAAGTTTATCTATTGTTTTTAAAAAAGCATCTTTAGTTTTTTTATCAATTTCTATATTTTGAGAAGAAAAAATATTAGGCAAATTCAAAATATCGGATACTGTTAATTTACCGGTTAAATTAAATTGTTTTTTTATTGAGTTTATGGCTTTTAAATATTCATCAAGAAGTTTCGTAGACGGAGTAATCTTTGTAAATCCTCCTTCGGTATCTAAAATTCTAACATTCAAAAAAACACGCCCTCTTAATAATTTAGATTTTAATCTATGAATAACTTTTATTTCTAAGGAGCTTAAAATATTTGGTAATTTACAAGAACACTCAAAAAAACGAGTATTTATCGATTTAAGATCTATAGATAAAGATATCTTATCATCTTTACCTACTTTAAAACTTTCGGTTCGGCTTGCAAAACCGGTCATACTTAAAAACACAGTAAAAACTCCTAAGCTAAATTGGCATAAACATTTTGAACATCATCCAAATCTTCTAAAGCTTCTAAAAATTTATATACTTTCTCTTCTTCTTTTTCTTCTAATGAAATCGTATTTTTTGGAACCCACTCTATTGAAGCATCTTCAACTTTTAATCCAACACTTTGAGCACCCTTTTTAACTGTATCTAAATTTTTAACATCACATGAAATAGAGGCAATATTATCAACAACCAAAACATCATCAATATCAAAATCTAACATTTTTTCTAAAATTTCATCCTCTGATAATCCTTGTGCATTAACTTTTACAACACCCTTATGTTCAAACATCCAAGAAACAGAGCCCGATTCAGCAAGATTTCCGCCCATTTTAGAAAAAATGTGTCTTACCGCAGAAACAGTTCTTTTTTTATTATCACTTAAAGTCTCTACAATTACTGCAACTCCATGCGGACCATAACCTTCATAAGTTGATTCTTCGTAACTTACACCTTCAAGCTCACCGGTTCCTTTTTTTATTGCTCTTGTAATATTATCTTGAGGCATATTAGCAGCTTTTGCTTTATCTATAACCACACGTAATCTGGCATTACCTGTTGGATCCCCCCCGCCTTCTTTGGCTGCAATAGTAATTTCTCTAATTAATTTGGTAAAAATTTTACCTCTTTTTGCATCTTCTTTTGCTTTTTTATGTTTAATAGTAGACCACTTGGAATGTCCAGACATAAAAACTCCTAATCAATCAATATTATTTTTTTAAAAATTTATCACCAATAAAATAACCTAACAAAGAAAGTATTATACTTGATAACTCTTTTGGGAAAGGAAGATAAACCAATCTAAAAATAAAAAAACCAAATAAACCCAAAAGTATAGAAAGTGCAGCAGCATTCTTGTTTAAACTTTTCTTAAAATAACTAAATATAAAAGGTACAAACAAACAGCTAATAGAGAGTTCATAACTCTGCACTAACAAACCTATTATATCATTAGAAAAGTAAGCTACAAGTATAGCCAAAAGTCCAACAACTAATGTAACCATTTTTGAAAAATTCACTTTTTTTATTTTTATAAAAGAAAAATCAAAATCTTGGCAAATGTTCGAACTTATGGCACACAATAATGAATCTGCTGTTGATATAACAGCTGCAGCAATAGATGTAACAATTAAACTTAGAAAAAATCTATTCGCAACAGATTTTATTGTTACAATTAATGGATTCGCACCTTCAGGTAAAAACAAAGAGGTTAAATTTGCTTTCATTCCAAAATAAACAGGAATAAAAGAAAATAATAACAAAAAAGCACTCGCAGTCACAGCCCCTAATGCAGCTATTCTTTTTGTCCTGGCAGAAAAAAATCTTTGCGCTAAATCTTGCTCTATCAAAGAAAACATCATTGGATTAAAAATCACGGGAAAAAGAGTCAAAAAACTAAAATTAGAAGAATTAAAAGCTCCTTGTCTGGAAACAAATGAACTAAAAGTAAAAAAGCTTGATGGTTCTGCTAATAAAGTTTTTATAAATAAAACAGAAAAAACCGTTAACAAAAATAATATTTGAGCAGTATCAGTTGCTGCAACAGCCCTTAGTCCGCCTATCATTGTATAAAAAATTACAATAAGCCAGAATGCTATTAAAACAAAATCATTGCTAAATCCAAGAGCCAATAAAACACTTCTAGAAGCAACAACTTGAGCGCATAATAATCCAAATAAAGTTACTATAGAAATAAGTGAAGCAACTTTTCTTAAAAATACGGAATTATATTTTGATTCAAAAAGCTGCGCAGTAGTTACAACATTAAAAGATCTTAATTTTGAAGCAACACCTAAGCCCAAAATTAAAAAACCTAAACTCATGCCCAAAGTATAAAATATTCCAAAATAACCAACCTTATAACTCTCAGCAGCCGTTCCAAGCATCATACCGCCACCAACTTGAGTTGCTATTAAGGTAAAAGCCAAAGGAAAAAAACTAAGTTTTCTTCCTGCTAAAAAATAATCTTCATTTGTTTTTATTCCTTTAGAATAAAACAAACCTAAAAATAAATAGACTAAACCTATTAGTCCAAAAACAGATAAAAACAAAATATCCATGAAAACTCCAAAATTTGAACCTATTTTATCTTTAGAATTTATACGAAAATTCAAAATAACCTTCGATACACCTCGCTTCGCTCGGCACTCAGGGCGAACGGTTTTGCATTATTATCCGTTCGTGGTGAGTAATTTTCAAAAATTAAAATTTTTGAAAATTGTATAGAACCATATTCCAAATTAATTTTCAAATAAACTCTTAAATAAAAATATACAATAACTATAAAAAATTAAAATTTGATAAAAAACAAAGATTTATTTGCCCGAATGGGCATGAGTATGAAAACCTGCATGATAAAAATTACAATATGAAACAGAATAAAATTGCAAATTTATCATAAAAACTCCTATAAATATCATTTAACAGAATATATCTACAAAGAACATAAACCCTATAAATATTTTTTCAAATAAATTTAAAAAATTAAAATAAAGCTTTTTGTTCAGAAATTTTTTCTCCAAGAAGTTTTCTACGTAAAGAAATATATTTTTTTGGATTAATCTGTCTGCCGCGGGTTGTTTTTTGAAGCAACCCCATTCTTATAAGATATGGCTCACAAACTTCTTCTAAAGTATCTTTATCTTCCCCTGTCATTGCAGCCAAAGTTTCTAGCCCCACAGGTCCTCCATCAAAATCTTTTATAATATGAGTAAGAATTCTGCGATCTAATTTATTAAGACCACTTTCATCTATACCTAAAAATTTTAAAGCCAAGCTAACAACCTGATCATCAATTAAAGAATATTTATTAACCTGCGCATAATCTCTGACTCGTCGTAAAATTCTTTTTACAATTCTTGGTGTTCCGCGAGAACGTTTTCCAATTTGAAGTGCAGCTTGAGGCAAAATTGGGATGTTTAAAAATTCAGCATTCTGACTAACTATATCAGCCAAACTTTGCGGATCATAAAAATCTAATCGCTCTACTATTCCAAAACGAGTTTGCAAAGGACCGGATATTAAAGAAGTTCTAGTTGTTGCACCAATTAATGTAAAAGGTTTTAAAGGCAATCTTATTGACTTTGCACCGGCACCCTGCCCAATAATCATATCTACTGCAAAATTTTCCATTGCACTATATAAAATCTCTTCAACATTTTTCGGCAATCTATGAATTTCATCTATAAAAAGAATTTCGTTTTCTTCAAGATTAGAAAGAATTGCAACAAGATCACCACTGCGCTCTAAGATTGGAGCACTCGTTATTCTAAATTTTACTCCAAGTTCTTTTGATATAACTTTTGCCAAAGTTGTTTTTCCAAGACCCGGTGGGCCAAAAAGTAGAATATGATCAATTTGTTCTTTTCTTAACTTACAAGCAGAAACATAAACTTTTAATTTTTCTTTTATTTCATTTTGACCCAAGTATTCATCAAAACTACTTGGCTCAAAAGTTATAATTTTATCTTCTTGAGTTTCTTGTAAATTTAATAATTCTAAAGGAGCTTCCATACCAACTCTTTATTTAATAAAATTCATAAATTTTTTATATTGGTTATCATAAGATATTATAAACATATAATCATGAATAATCACGAATAACTAAAAATAAATTTTTATAATTAAAGACAAGGAATTTAAAATGTCTAAAAAAATAATCCTTACAGGAGATAGACCAACAGGACCGTTACATCTTGGTCATTATGTTGGCTCTTTGCAAAATAGAGTAAAGTTGCAAAATGAATACAATCAATTTGTATTAATTGCAGACCTGCAAGCATTAACAGATAATGCTGAGCATCCGGAAATTTTAGAAAAAAATATTTATGAAGTTACTCTTGATTATTTAGCAGTAGGAATAGATCCAAAAATCAGTACAATATTTATTCAATCACAAATTCCCGAACTCACAGAATTAACATTTTATTTTTTAAATTTAGTTACAGTTCCAAGATTACAAAGAAATCCTACCGTTAAAAATGAAATCAAACAAAAAAATTTTGGAACGGGAGTTCCTGTGGGTTTTTTTGTATATCCAATTAGTCAGGCTGCGGATATAACATTATTTAAAGCAAACCTAGTTCCTGTTGGTGCAGATCAACAACCAATGATAGAACAAACAAACGATATCATAAGAAAATTTAACAAAACATATAAAGAAATTTTTCCAATAGTAGAAAGTTTAATACCAAAAGATGTTGGTCGTTTGCCGGGAATAGATGGAAAAGCAAAAATGAGCAAATCTTTAGGAAATGCTATTTATTTATCTGATGATGCAGATACAGTTCAAAAAAAAGTTATGAGTATGTTTACTGATCCTAATCATTTAAGAGTTGAAGATCCCGGAAAAATTGAAGGTAATACAGTATTTACTTATTTAGATTATTTTGCCCCAAACAAAAATGAAGTAAACGAAATGAAAGAACATTATCAAAGAGGTGGGCTAGGTGATGTTAAAGTAAAAAAATATTTAAATGAAGTATTACAAGAAATCTTAACTCCAATAAGAGAAAGAAGAAAAGAGTTTGCAAAAGATAAAAACGAAATAAAAAAAATATTAATTCAGGGAACCCAAAAAGCACGTGATTTTGCACAAAAAACAATAAAAGAAGTGCGAGAATCAATGAAATTAAACTATTTTTAACACTTCAATTTATGAAAACTTGTGATATCATATAAAGAAAAGGGTTGCTAGCTCAATTGGTAGAGCAACAGACTCTTAATCTGCAGGTTCAGGGTTCGAGTCCCTGGCGACCCACCAGTCTTCGCTTCGCGATGCTCAGCTACGGCTGCCTGTCTCGTCGTAGCTTTATGCGAAGACGGATGAAATATTAAAAAATTTGCAAGGGTGGCGAAATTGGTAGACGCACTGGCCTTAGGAGCCAGCGCTAGTGATAGCGTGGGGGTTCGAGTCCCTTCCCTTGCACCATACTTCGCTAAAGCTTCGTATGGCGCGGCCAGTAAAGGTTGTATTGAAATGTTTTTTTATATAAGATTATTTGCGAAGGCTGTCTCGTCGTAGCTTTATGCGAAGACGTAGCAAGCCAGTAAAGGTTGTTTTGAAATATTTTTCTATATAAGATTATCTGCGAAGACAGAGCGCGGCCAGTAAAAAATAAGATCTAAAATTACAAATCATAAAATTATTTTTTATATTCAAATTAAATATCTAAATCTAAAAACTACCACTCTCTTTTTTATCTTAATTAAAAATTCTTGACCAAACAGATTCCCTTATTTGTATAATTTATATATTCTTAAAAACATAAAATGTAAAAAAAGGAGAGAGAGTTATGCAAGAAGCTTTAAAAGAAAAGAGAAAAGAAAAATTAAGTTTTTCAGCAAAAAAAATATCTTCTAATCTTTTCAGAGCAGAAATATTAGTAGACTCCTCTCAAGTAAAATCAATATACAATCAAACTTTAAGGGTTTTTCAAAGAGAAACATTACTACCGGGTTTCAAAAAAGAAAGTGCTCCTATACCCTATATAGAAAAAAACTTTAAAAATTCTATAGAAAATAATATAAAAAATTACTTATTTAAACATTATGTTTTAGATTACCTAATGGATAATATAAGAAAAGAAAAGATTACAATCGCAAATTATCCAAGACTAATAAATATAAAATTTTTACCAAATAAACAAATGTCTTTTACTTTTGATCTTTCTGTTGCATGTCCTTTAGAATTAAAAGAGTGGAAATTTTTTATATTCAGAGCTCCAAAAAGAAAACGATATAAAGATCTTGATAAACAAGTTTCTTTATTTATAAAAAGAGAAAGCAATATTTTTAAAAATAAAAAAGCAGAAATTGTAGATGAAGGCGATTGGGTATTATTTGAAGCTAATCTTGTGAATAACAAAAATCAAATTATATCAGGACCATTCAAAAGTCTTTTCTGGATAAAAATAAATAATAAGTACGTAAAAAAGCCCTTTCAAGCTTCATTAGTAGGAAAAAAAGTAAACGAATCTATAATCACCAATTCTTTGCCTATGAGAAATGAATTTTCTAAAGAACAAGAAAATAATAATTTTCCTTATAAAGTCACTATTAAAAAAATAGTTAAAGGCAGAAGTTTTTCATTAGAATCTTTCAAAGATACTTTTAAATTAAAAAGCAAAATAGAAATACATAATAAATTAATAGAAGTTTTCTCTTATAGAAATGATATCTCTCAAAGAAGAGCAATTATAGAAGAAATTTTTCACTTACTTTTATCTAAACATAGATTTGAGGTACCAAAACATTTTTCAGTTCGCAGACAAGAAGACATATTAAATTACCTAAAAAAACATCCGGATTATAATGTTTATAAACAAAATAAAGATTTTCATAAACAAATAACAATGCTTGCGGAAAAACAATTAAAAGAAGAAATATTAATAGATCAAATAGCCTACAGAGAAAACTTAGAAATCAATCATGATGATATCCAAAACTATTTATATCTATTTAATAATAATAGGTTAAGAGAATTTGTTTATTTTAAACCCATATTAGATAAAATAGACGAAGTTGAAGAACCATTACAAACAGGTTTGCTTAAACAATATGTAATGAGAGAAAAAACCTTAAATCATGTTATACACGAATTAACCAAATAATATTTATTTTCAAAACAAAATTCTTAATTATTTACATTCTAAAATTTAAAATTTAATACTAAATTTCGATAAAAATTAAAAAAAAAGGAAAAAAGGGAAATCGTAATGAAAAAAACTTATTATAAAAAAATCTTTTTTTTATTAATTTTAGCTATCAAATTCGTAAATATTAACTGTAAATTAGAATACACTTTTTATAAAACAAATATTCCACCTTTCGGACAAGTAGAATTTAAAGGTACCGTTGACTTATTAAAAGAAGAATTTGCATTTGTAAATGAACCCACAAAAAAAACATATAATGTAGGTATCTTAAAAATACAAGATCTTATTGCATCAATTTCTAATCTAAAAGGATTAACTTTACAAGCTACGGCATCAATTTTTAATCAAACAGGAACTTTATCTTTAGAAGAATTTGTACCCTCGGGAATTAACAAAAGAAGCATATTTAGTCTTACACCCAAAAATATAATTTCATTACCGACACCATGGAAAGATATAAAAATAAGCAAATTATCTTTATTGGTAACTCCTGAAAAAAAGGAGCTTATAGCAACAGCATCGTTATTTGAAAAAAATGATGCGCAAATAAATTTTGGAAAAATAAAAGAAACGGGAATTTCTTTTGTAAAAATATATTTAAAAAATTTAAATGCTAAAAAAATATCTAAAAAATCCAATATTGATTTTGTAAATTTTGAAAATTTAGAAATTACAATAGAAGATCCATTTAAAAAAGAAGAACATCCTGCAACTTTAAAAGGAATAGTAAATATTAAATTACCCGGCAAATTGGGAGAAATTTCATCTGAATTCGAATCCCAATATGCGGAAAAAAAACTTGATATTCTGGTAAAAACAAACAAATCAATTAGCATCGCAAATGGAAAAATAAAGTTAGAAAATACAAAAATAAAATTCTCAACAGACGGGGAATTAACAATATCCGGAGATACAAACATTTTCAATACAGATTTAACAGGTTATCTAACTTTTACAAAGTTAACAGAAGAAGAAGAAGAAGAAATTACAGAAAATAATTTTGCAAAGATTGGTAATTTTAAAATAGAATTTGAAGGAGAATTAAAAAATGGAAAGGTTATAAAACCCTTTGAAAAATTTTCAAAACTTCCCAAAAAAATTCGTAATATACAAGTAAAAGATCCTAAAATAGGATTAAGTGCCAATAAAAACTTTTACCTATCGGGCAAAGTAAAAACTTTAAATTTTGAATCTGAAGCGGAAATAAGTTTGGGAAAAAATAAACAGATAGCTTTAAAAATAAAACCGCCTAAAAACTGGGTCAAAGAAAACCTATTGACCGGAAAAGTATTTGATCAATTAAGTTTTCCGGATACCTATATAGTTATTTCATCTTATCAATATAGAAACGAAGTTTTAAATATAACAATAAATAAAGGCTTTAATGTAATATCCGGTGTTAAAATACTAGAAAACTCACGATTAGATATTCTATTCAATATAAATAAAAAATTACTGCTTTCAGGATCATTCGGAACAAATTTATCAGATATGAGTCTTTCTATAGCTGTTCCGATCGATGTTCAATTAAATAAAAACATTTCTTTACAAAATATAAGTTTAATTATTTCCGGTGCAGGCGATCTTGGTGCAAAATTTCAAATAAACTTAAAAAAACCAAATCTTCTTTTAACCGGTTCTTTTATTATGGATCCAGTTGTTGCCAGTGTTGGTGTTCAAGGATCTATGGAAGGAAAATGGAATAATCCTTTAGGTGTAAAAGGAATATCTATATCAAACACAGCCTCAGAATTTGCTATTTCTTTAACTCCACCGGTACCTGTTCCAACAAATGTAGGAATAACCGGCGCACTCGAAATTGGAAGCGTGAAAGCAATGGCCGCAGTAAAACTTGATGTAACAGGACAAGGTGGAATAATTGCAAAAATAAATAGTATCAGCCTTGATGATCTTTTATCAATCCCCCAAAAACTAACTCCTCAAATCGACTGGAATAAATTAAGAAAATCAATTCCGCCAATTGTTATTTATGATGTAGATTATAAAGCAGCACCCGTTCCATTTAAAGTTGGTGAAATATTTTTTGAAGCAGGAATTAATCTTAAAGGAAGAATAAATATTCTTAATAAATTTAAAGCTTTAGTAGATTGTAAAGTAGGAGAAAATGGAATAATAGGAAAAGGAACCGCAACAGAAATAAAAATAGGCAAAATATTTATTTTAACAGGTGCAGGTTTTGATGAAATTTACGGTACAGAAGATGACGGCCCTACTGTAAATCTTGAATTAACTCCAAAAAATCAAAAGCTAATGGTTTCAGGACAAGGAAAACTTCTAGGAGTAGAAGGTAAAACAGAAGCTTACATAGGAAAAAAAGGCATAAACTTTTTAACAATGTATGATGTTTTGGGATCAGGTATATTACTCGAAGGAAAATCTCAAGGAAGTTTAAAAGATTTAAATAGCCTGGATTTTAAAATTCATGGTGCGTTTAAAAATGATCTCGTAGAATATATGGCTAATCGAATCGAAGAAAAACTGGGTTCGGTAGCTAAATCAATTACCGAATTTTATGGGGCAACTGTTTTTCCATTCAGAATTTCTAAAATTGAAATCTGGAGTAGTCTTAAAGAATTTACTAAAGGAAAGCTCCCAAGAACAAAAATTGAAGCCGTATTTTTAGGCAAAAAACTTACAATAGATGAACAATTAGATTTAACAAAGCCGGATAAAATGCTCTGGCACCTTACAAAATCTATTTTAAATGGAATGGAACAATTCATAACCAATCTTCCTGCAAATATTGCAAAAAAATTCAGTAAAACAAAAGATCAAATTTTTAATACTTCTAAAGAAATCATTGAAATAATTAAAAGAGGAAACGTTATATTTAATAATAATACGCAACACAAAATAAAAATAAAAGCAGATTATAGTTTAATAGGAAGTAAAAAGACATATGAAGATATAATAATTTCTCCAAATGATTCTTTAAGTAAAATGATGCAAAAAAACTTACGCAATATGGATTTATACATAGAAGATAAAAATAGGAATTGGAAATTGGTCAACTCTTGGCCGGGAAATGAAAATATAATTAAAACTTACGATTATAAAACCATCTATATAGATATTGGATATTTTCCCGATAAAGCAGAATTATATAAAAAATACGGAACACAACAATCATTTAGAAGAAGAATAAGAGAAGGTAAAAAAGTAAAAATAGATTGGTTTTCTGAAAAAGAAAAATCGAGAAAAAATATTATCCGGAAAAAAGAAAATTTAATTAACATTCTATTTCAAAAATATTTAAATAGAGATGCTACTCAAGATGAAATAAAATCATTTTTAAAGTTATATCCTCAAAAATATCAAGGAATTATAGATAAAACTCAAACAGAAAAAATTGAAGAAATTGACAAAATAATTGAACAAAAAATAATGGACTATCCAGAAGTAAAAACAAAAAAAATTATAAATTTATTTTTAAAATATTATAAAAGAAAACCAACTGACGAAGAAATTTCTATTTATACAAAAAATTGGAACATATACGGAAAAGATTCCGGGGTTGAGAATTTAATACAACAAACTTCTCCGCAAAACCGAAAAAATACTATTGCTAAATGGATAAAACAATTCACAAACAAAAAAGCTACTCAAGATGAAATAAATTATTATTTTGAAAATTGGGATAAATTAAAAGGTCTTCAGGTTAAAGGCAGAATAAGGAATTCTCAAGCAGCACAAGATGCAAGAAAAAATCTTGTAATTAAATCTTTTGAAAAATATCATGGAAGAAAACCAACAAGTACAGAAATAGAAAAATTTACACGATATGAAATATGGAAAAATAAAACTTTTGATAATGTAGAAAAATTAATAAAAGAAACAAAAATTGAAAAACAACCAAGTTATACAAAAAAATACCACTCTGCCGATAATAAAAAAGATCATGATTTTATCAAAAATAACTTCATAAAATATCATAATAGAAACCCATTTATTGAAGAGGTTGATAGATTCATAGACCTATGGAATGAGCAAGGCAAAACAGAAGAAGATGTTATTGAGGCTATAAAAAACTATAAATTTGGCGGTTAATAAAAAACAACAAACATTACAATATGAAAACATTTGACAACCATATTGTTTTATAAATAAAATTCGTTATAATTAATACTTCTGAACAGATTTAATCGTTATTAATGGAATTGCAGGAGTAATCAAAATGTCAATGACTTATAAACCAAGCAGAATAAAAAGAAAAAGAAAACACGGCTTTAGATCAAGAATGAAAACTAAAAGCGGTCGTAAAATACTTAACCGCAGAAGAGCAAAAGGTCGTAAAAGACTAGCTGTCTAAAAATCTGAGGCCGAATTAAATTCGGCCTTTTTTTATTCAATATTATTATGAAATTTAAAGAATTATTTAGATTTGAAAAAAAAGAGATAGACCAAGTTTTTAAAAATGCCAAACAAATAGATAAAATAGAAGGTCTAAAATTATTGCAAAGCCCTGCAGGGCAAAATCAAAACTTTGGAAAACTTTTAATAATCGCATCAAAAAAGGTCGGTAAAGCTCATAAAAGAAATAAAATTAGACGTCAGTTAAAATCTATTTTTTATCAAGAAAACCTTTTTAAAAATCCTGTAAATTCAATTATTCTTGTTTATAAATCTGCACTTAACTTAAAATTCGAAGAACTTAAAGAATTTTTAATAAAAAATCTAAAAATTAATGAAAAAAATTAAAAAAACTTTTTTAAAATTCATTTTTTTTCTAATGGATTTAATTCGTCCATTCATCGGCCCGCCGGAAACTTGTATTTATCCTGTTTCTTGCACCGAATATACAAAAAGTATATTAAAAAACAAACCTTTATATGTAGCAATACCGCTTATTATTTTTAGACTTTTAAGCTGCAATCCAATAACCTCGCTTTATTGGAGAATAAAAAATTATTGTAAGGGGTAATTTGATTACCCCTTAATCCTTCCAACTCTAACTTTACTCATGCCTTTAGAATAAAAATATTTTGCACATATTTTATTAATTTCATCTAAAGAAATTGTTTGAACTCGATTAAGAACTTTATCATAATAATCAAAACCAAGTTCTAAAGATTTTAATTTTGCTAAAACTCCGGATATAGATTCATTACTAGAAGTAAGATCTATAATGCCTTTTAAATAACTCTGGCTTGCAGCATTTAATTCATATTGATATATACCGTTTTTACCCAAATTATCAATAACTTCAAAGATTAATTTTTCAGATTTTTCTACATTTTCTAAGTTTAAAATAGAACCAACATAATCAAATCCATTAAATCTGGAAGCATTTGCACCGAACATTCCAAAAGCGGTATAAAAAAGACCGGTCTGTTCGCGTAATTGATATAATCTAGAACCAATTGAACTAAAAGCAACAAAATCTAACATTTTTACCGGAACTAAATCCTTATCATATACGTTCAAAGAAGAAGGTCTGCCCAACAATAAAAGAACCTGATCTTTTAACATAAAATTATTAATAGTTTTTCCGGATTCAAAGTTACTTTTTTCAGGAAGCTCAGCCCAATATTTTTCACCCTGCCAAGAATCAAAGATATTTAAAACTTCTTTTTCTAGCTTTTCAAGATCAAAATCACCCGATATTGATAAAACCATATTTTTTGGAGATAAATATTTTTTGTGCAGTTCTTTTAATTTTTTTATATCAATATTTTTTATTAATTCTATTGCTTGATCAAAAGACCAATCAAAATGAGTATTTTTATAAATTAAATTTTTTAAAAGTCTGATTCCTCTATCTGTTTGAGAATCTTGTCTGCGTTGATAAAGATCAATAAAAATTTCTTTTAATTTTACAAATTCTTTTTCAGGAAAAGAAGGATTTGTAAGAACCTGCATAAAACGTTTTAAAACTTCTTCATAATTTTGAGTCAAACCAGAAATGCCTGCCCCAGAAACATCAAAATTATAAATTGAACCCAAGCGTTCAAAAAATTCAACATTATCATCTTTTGAAAATTTTCCCGTTCCTTCCATTAAAAAATTCATCATGAAATCCAGTAAAATACCCTCTTTACTTTCTGCAAAAAATGAAGCCTGTTTAAAAC
>WJLJ01000099.1 GCA_014728525.1 Candidatus Babelota bacterium
AATCATAATAACAATATTCTTATACCTTATATATTCTAAAAAAATAATAATTAAAAAAAACAATAAATAATATATAAATTTATTTTTTTCAAAAATTATATAGATTATCCTTTAATAAAAGCAATAACACTTTAGTTAAAAGGATAAACTTTTATGGATAAAGCAGTTATATATGCAAGAGTATCTTCAAAGGAACAAGAAGTTGAAGGTTATTCAATTCCAGCACAAATAAAACTCTTAAAAGAATATAGTTTCAAAAATAATTTCTCCATAATAAAAGAATTCAAAGACGTTGAAACAGCAAAAAAAGCAGGGCGAACTCAATTTGATGCTATGCTTAAATTTTTAAAAGAAAATCCAAGTGTTAAAAACATCTTAGTAGAAAAAACCGATCGTCTTCTTAGAAATATAAAAGATTATGCAACTATAGATGATTGTATAGAACTTAATGATATAAAAATTCATTTAGTTAAAGAAAATTCAACTCTATATAAAGAATCAAAATCAAATGAAAAACTAATGTTTGGTTTCAAAGCTTTAATGGCTAAAAATTATATAGATAATCTATCTGAAGAAGTAAAAAAGGGAATGTTAGAAAAAGCGAATCAAGGTATATATCCCTCAACAGCTCCTTATGGCTATAGAAATATAACTATTAATGGAAAAAGAATTATTGAAATAGATCCCCAAACAGCTCCATTTGTAAAAAAAATGTTTGAACTATATGCAACAGGAAGTTATTCATTATTAAAGTTAAGAAAAAAAATGCTCGCAGATGGACTAATATATAAAAATGGTAAAAATTTTACTAAAAGAGCTGTTGAAGTAATTTTAAAAAATCCATTCTATACAGGAGTCTTTGTATGGAAAGGCAAAACTTATCATAATGCCACTCATGAGCCAATTATAAGTAAAGAACTATTTAATCTTGTTCAAAGAATGAAATCAAATCCATACAAATCCAAGTCTAGAAACTTTCCATATACAAACTTAATAAAATGTGGAGTTTGTGGATGTGCCCTCACTGCAGAAATAAAAAAAGAAAAATATGTTTACTATCATTGCACAGGTTATAAAGGAAAATGTAACCAGCCATATTTAAAACAAGAAGTTCTTGAAGAAACTTTTGAAAACTTACTAAACAATATTGAAATAACAGATGAAATACAAAACTTTATACTAAAAGGCATAAAAGATAGTTTTAAAGACAAAATTGAATACCACAATAATTTAGTTAACAATTTACAAAAACAAATCAAAGTCTTGCAAAACAGAATTGATAATATTTATTTAGATAAATTAGATGGAAAGGTAAGTGAAGAATATTGGCAAACAAATTCACAAAAATGGAAAAATGAGAAAGAAAATCTTTTAATCAAACTATCTGCATCTCAAAAAGCAGATTCCAATTACCTAGATAACGTCAATTTAATTTTAGAACTCTCCAAAAAGGCCGCCTATCTGTTTAAAAAGCAAAATCATAAAGAAAAACGTCGTTTAATTAGTTTGATACTATCGAACTCAACATATAAAGACGGAAAGCTTGATCTACAGCTCAAAAAGCCATTCGACATGATAATGAAAGTAGCAAAAAGTGAAAATTGGCGTCCCCAAGGGGATTCGAACCCCTGTTGCCAGGATGAAAACCTGGTGTCCTAGACCGGGCTAGACGATGGGGACGCGTATAGAAATGGTGAGCCGCGTAGGGCTCGAACCTACGACCCACAGCTTAAAAGGCTGTTGCTCTACCAACTGAGCTAGCGGCTCACTCAAAAATTATAATATCAATTTTGGTTTTAAATTATCAAGAAAATAATTTAATCACCCCATTCATGACATGAATTTACAAGAATAAGACTTTAGTGTCAAGAAAAAAGGGGGTTTTTTAAATATTTTTTAACCTAAAACTTTGCTAACTATCAAACAATATATCAAAACACCCAAAATATCCATTAATGTTGCCAAAAAGGGTGCTGCCGAATGTGCCGGATCTAAATTCAAACGTTCTAATAATAATGGTAACAATGCTCCTAAAAACATTGAAGTTATTACTATTAAAAATAAAGCAATACTTACCGTAAATGCACTTATAATATCATGTTGAAATAAAAAGACCCTAAAAAAGGATACGATAGTTAGTAAAAGTGCAATTGCAATTGATGTTCCAAATTCTTTTAATAAAACTTTTAAACTATTTTTTCTGGATATCTGACCGGTTGCAAGCCCCCTGATTACAATAGCCGAAGATTGGTTACCAGCATTACCACCCGTACCAATCAGCATAGTCAAAAACATTGGTATTATAAAATATCTATCAACTATATTTTGGAATCCGGATAAAATAAAACTGGATAAACTTTGTAATAATAATAATCCGACTAGCCAAGGACTTCTTTGCCAAATAAGTTTCCAAATTGGAGTTTGCATATAATCATGTTCAACCGAACTTAAACCGGACATTTTATAAACGTCTTCACTGGCCTCTTCTTCTAAAACATCCACAACATCTTCTGCCGTAATCACACCTAAAAAATGATTGTCCTTATCAACAACAGGTGCAGACATCAAACTATAGTGATGAATTAATTGTGCAACCTCTTCTTGATCAGTATCAACGTTTAAAACAAGCACATTTTTATGCAAAATATTTTTTAATAAAACATCAGGTTTATTTAAAACTAAATCTCCAAGATTTATATTTCCCACTAATTTATCATCCGGATCGGTAACATAAATAGTTTGCAACAACTCTTTCTTTTGCCCGGAACGTTGCAAAATAGATATAGCTTTTTTAACAGTCAAATCTTTTTCCAAACTTAAAACATTGCTGTGCATAATTCTGCCGGCTGAATCAGGATTAAAGCTTAAGCGTGAAATAATATTATTTCTTTGTTTTTTCTGTAACAATTTTAAATATTTTTTTAAATCCTGATCCGGAAGAAATTCAAATAATTCTGCAAAACTATCACCGGATATATTTTTTAATATAAAAGCAGTATCTTGAGAACTCAGATGCTTTAAAATAGATATCCTTCGACTTTCAGAAAGATCTTCAAAAACTTTAAACTGAAGCTCTTTTGGCAATTTATTAAATAGCTGTAAAGCCTTACTATTTTTAATTCTTCTATTAAAAAATAAAGCAATATCCGCCGCATGCTGTTTTATCAAAAGCTTAAAAAGATCCTTACCTAAGGAGGATTTTTCTTTTATAACCTCATCTATATTGTTTTCTATTTGAAAAAATACCTTTTTTAACTTAAACATGAAAGCCCCCTTAGCATTCCTACCCTTTATTTATCAATTAAAGGCCTATTTGACTTTATATCATTATAAATAATACTTATTATAAAGCGAAAAGTAAAAGAAATAAATTGATAAATTTATAAGGTTTAACCTATTTTTTATAGTAATTTGGTGGGGAATGGAAAGTTTAGATAAAAATATATCAAAAACTCATACTTTAATTTGCAATGAATCGGATTTTGAATCTATAAGAATAGATAAATATCTATTCAGTCAATTTCCGGACTATTCTAGAGCATATTTTCAAAATTTAATTCATGAAAATTTAATCTCTGTAAATTCTAATAATAAAATAAAATGCAACTATAAACTCAAAAAAAATGATACTATTCAAGTTAATTTTCCCAAAATAATTCAATATGATCTAACACCACACAAAATTGATTTTGAAGTTGTTGATATTCAAGATGATTTTATCATAATAAATAAGCCTGCAGGTCTTGTTGTACACCCTTCAGATAATAATAAAGATGAACTAAGTCTTGTTCACGGTTTACTATATAAATTCAAAGAACTTGAAGATTTTAATGATGAACAACGCCCCGGCATAGTACACAGGATAGATAGAGGAACTTCCGGACTTTTAATTATTGCAAGAAACGTAAAATCTCAAATAAAATTTTCAAACA
Source organism: Candidatus Babelota bacterium (assembly GCA_014728525.1). Taxonomy (GTDB): domain Bacteria; phylum Babelota; class Babeliae; order Babelales; family UASB340; genus WJLJ01. The sequence continues at coordinate 3,933 of WJLJ01000099.1, forward strand.
TGTTTAAAAATAGAGAAATAAAAAAAACATATTTAGCAGTAGTTAAAGGGCATCCACAAAAAGAAGGAAAAATTTCTTATCCAATAGGCCGCCATCCGGTAAAAAGACATTTAATGAGCCACTTAAGTTATGATGGCAAACCTGCATTAACTTATTATAAAGTACTGCAATACTATAAAAATGAATCTTTAGTAGAAATAAGAATCATTACAGGCAGAACACATCAAATAAGAGTTCATTTTGCAGCAATAGGTCATGGTCTTATTGGTGATGATCATTATGGATTCCAATCAAAACTTATAAACAGACCTGCACTTCATGCCCACAAACTTGAATTCGAATTCAAAAATCAAAAATTTGAATATAAAAAAGAAGTTCCTCAAGATTTTGAAGAACTTCTTAATAATTTAAAAATCAGATAAATTAATTTAAAAACCACCATTTTTATAAAATGATCTTTTCTTTAAATATTTATACATATTATATCCAACAATAGAAGTTCCTACCAATATTGTTGCAGGTAAAACAGGAATATTTACTTGTAAATCATTCTTATAAAAATAATAAATACCGGAACAAACTAAAGCTGATATTAAAGATGCTAACTTAAATTTTTCTTTAAAGTTAATTTGTCTTGCTATATTCAAAAAACGTTGTGTTTCTATAAATAAACCATGCCCACCTATCCAGTTACCATTACCACCCAAAGTAAATGTTTGATGATAAGCCCTTCTATTTGCATAAGTTGGATTTCCAGGTCTAGTTTGAACTATACTAAACTTATCTCTATCCATAAATGGATCTCTAAAAGAATTCATATAGTTAGTAACTCTTACAGCTGTTTGATCATTTAAAGAAACATCTACAGGATTATATATTGATCTTTTTATTCTTTGGGCAACATTTTTTATAAAACCCATAGGCTTTAAGCTAAAAATAGCCAAAATGCTTAAAATTAAAACTTTTCTTATTAATTTCATATAAATAACCTCCAATTATTTTATATAAAACCTAAGTTGTGATCTTCTATTTTTTATAAATTAGCCAACCACCCGTTCGTCCTGAGCGTAGTCGAAGGATGGTTGGCCATCCATATAAAAAAAATTGCGGAAAACCGTTCGATAAGACCCTTCGACTACGCTCAGGGCGAACGGAGATAATACCTTATCTATTGGCAATATTACTATTTTTCAAAGGTCATAACTTAAGTTATATAAACATACAATTATTTTATATAAACATAATATCAAATAGCATTTTTATAACAAAAGCTTAAATGATATATATAAGTAAAAAATACCTTTTTTTGAGTTATTAAATCAATTTAAATTTTCATATAGAAATGTTTTCATTTAGAATTAAATTTTTTTCTCACATCTTTTAGAAAATCAAATAATTTGGACTTTAAATTTTGAGCACCTTCTTTGATTCTTTCAGATTTTGTCTTTTTTTTTTCAAGCATCAAATTCATAGCTTGTTTTATGCATTTTTTCTTTAAACAATTGAATTGCTTTAAATATTTTTCGTATATATTGGTATCATCAATCAAAATCACATTTTCTTTGTTTTTAGAATTAGCTTGAACAGTCCAATTAAAAGAACCTGTCCAAACAAAATTATCAATTATTGCAAATTTATTATGCATAATTTTAGGAGCTCTTTTTTTTCTTTTTAAATTGTTTTTAAAAACAAAAACATCAATATTCCCCTCTTTTAAGAAATTGATTTTACCGTATTTGTATTCCAAACAACTTTGATCAGTAATAATTTGAACATCTAAATCTTTTTTTAGCTTTGCATCAACCAAAGCTTGCGCAATCCTTTTATCTGTAATCATATAAACTGCTACATAAATATTTCTTTTAGCATTATTAATTATTTTTATTAATTTCTCTGAAACTTTATCTTCAGGAGAGAAAAAAACTTGTGTATCGCAAAATACCGAAATAAAACTGGATAATATAAAAAAATAAATTAAAAAAAGATGTTTAACTCTCATATTTTTCCTTTTTTATTCTTATTTATTTGAAAATTCAACTTAAAATTTCCTACTTTATAAAAAACAATTTTTGTGTATTTTATAAATAAAATTTTCTAGGAGAGTGTTAAATGAAAAAATTCTCACTACTATTTTTAATATTTATATTAACATTTATAAATATTAACTACAGTAATTCAGAAGAAAAAGTTTCTAGTCTTCATAATAAAATAAGCCAAAACTTATTAGATCTAAAAAAAGAACACCCTAAAACACAAACAAAAGTTTATTCTTTATTAGATCAAGTTTGTAAGCTGTATCAAATATCAAAAACAACCATAAAAAAGAAAAATGAATTAAAATTAAAAGTTGAAAATACAAATAAAAGTTATTACTTAATAAAAAACGAAAATAAGAATCTAAAAAATGAAGTCAATATTTTAAAAAACAAATTAAATTCAAAAATAAAAATAT
>WJLJ01000008.1 GCA_014728525.1 Candidatus Babelota bacterium
AAATAAAAGACACTGAAAAGATTAAAGATTTATTTCAAATAAATAAAAATATACATCCTCATTTATGGGCAATAAATAGAGGTAAAACTTTTATAATAAATGATATAAAAATAAAATCAGAAGAAAAACCTATTGTAAGTATAATTAATCCAAGATCAAGAAAAGCTTTTCAAGCAATAAAATTAAAAAAGAATAAAAAAGGTAAATTGATTGTAGACTTTAATAAAACAAAAACAGAACAAGTAATAAGAGCTATAAAACTAAATCCCTCTGAATCCTTAAGAAAAATAATAAAAAATAGTTGTTATTATACCTTAGAAAAAAATTCTAACGAAAATAATAAAATTAAAGCATTTATAATATTAGCACATCTAGAAAATAAAAAATCAGCAAGTAAATTAAACCATTTTGAAAAAATGCCAGAAGATATTAAATTTGTATATTATAATTCAATATTAAATTTATTAAAAAATATAGATAAAAATAAGGCACATATATTCTTAAACTTAATAAAACGAAATCATTTTGATAAACTTGATGAAAAAACAAAATATTATTATTTTGTAATTAGAAAAATTTTAAATATAAATAAAAATATTGACCCGAACAAAATATTTCCATTTATTGAAAAAGATCATTTTAATAAACTTGATGAAAAAACTACATTTGTCACCACATTAAACAAAATAAATTTAAATAAACTCACAGAAAATAATAAAAAAGAGTTTCATAAAATGATCATAGCAATCAAAGAAAATAAAAACTTTTCAGATCTTTCTCAAGAAAATCAACAAATGATAATAAAATTTTATGAAAGAAATCTTCAAATAAAACGAAATAAAAAAATAAACAAATTAAGAAATATTCTAGAAGATATCAAAAAGAAAATATCAAAAAGAAAAAAATAACAATTTTTATTTTTTGGACTTAATAGCAAACTTTTGAGATTTTAAATATAAAGGGGTTAGTTTATAACTAACATCTTTATTATTTTTATTCCATTTATCTAAAGCCATTTTTGCAATTTGGCTCGCAGAAGCGTTTTGCAAATCAATAAAAGAATGATTTAGATTATTTAATATATCTTTATGCTGCTCATAAGCATTGCCAACAAAAATTATTGAATCTTCAAAAACTTCTTTTAATTCTAAAATAAGTTTATCTATCTTTTTATAACCTTTTTCTAAAATACCTTTTTTCTTAAATGCAAAATAAACATCGTTATTATAAGCATTTAAAATAACAACAATATTTTTTGAATCTATTTTTTCTGATGCTTGATCATATAAAGCCTCAAGACCATCAATACCAATTAACGGAATTTTTTTTGCAAAAGCAAGTGCATTAGCAACAGTAATTACAACACGCAAAGAAGTAAAAGCACCGGGTCCTTGATTAACGGCAATAAAATCTAAATCATTTAAAGACAAATTATTATCATCTAATAAATCCTTTATTTTAGGAATTAATAAAGAACTTGCCCGCAAATTATCTTCTTTAAAAGATTTTTGGCATTCAGACTCGTTATAAAGAGATATTTCTAAAGTAGAATAAGAACCTTGTAAACTAAGAAAAGTTGGATTTTGTTTCATATTTTAAAGATAAAATTTAAGAATTATGTTTTTTTAATTTTTCTTTTTGGTAAAAAATACTAAAAGCATCATCTTTTATTGTGTTTTCCTTTTTTTCTATAACTTTTCCACAATTAAGACACTTCCAGCCCTCAAAATTAATGAAGTGGTCAAAGAAGGATTGCATTACCATCAATCCATCACACTTTGGACACTTCATAATCTTACCCTCCTCGCCAAAGGAATAAAAAAAGCCCTCTTACTAACTTTAGCAAGAGCATATTAAAATTAAAAATTAATAAGCAAGACTTTTTGGCTTTTAAAATTTTCCTTAAATCCTATAATTACAATTTAAGCATTTTTTATCAAAATTGCAAAATATTGATATTAAATTAAAATATGGTTATTTTTTGGATAATTATTTTGATAAATTATCTAAATATGTTTGCAAAATAAATGCAGCAGCCACAGAATGACTCTTAATCTTATCTTCTTTGTTTTTTACTTTCCTTTGTTTTAAAGCTTCTGCCCTCTTACTACTTAATCTTTCATCCCATAAAATCCATTTTATTTTATCTTCTACTTCCAAATTAATTTCGTTTTTTAATTTTTCTGCCATATTTATTATTTTTTTAGTCTGCTCACTTTCTTTTCCACTAAAAGTTGTCGGTTTTCCAATCACTATAGTAGAAATATTTTCTTTTTTTATCATTTTTAGTAAAAAATTTTTTAATTGGTTTAATTCCACAGTTTGATACGGCCTGCAAGTAATCCCTAAAGCATCTGAGATAGCGGAGCCAACCCATTTATCACCTAAATCTAAAGCCAAAATTTTCATATTTATCTTTCTTTTTTTTACCATTATATTTTTAATGAATATAAAATATAATAACAATCTAAATTGTATTCTTTAATTTTTAAGTAAAATACCGTTAATTATTATTCCATTCGACTTCGCAGCAAAGTTGCTTCACTCATGCAATTGCCAATAACCTAAAGTAAAATTTATAAACTTAAATAAAATCTTTTTTGTATCAATAATCCCAACTTTATACAATATTATTTAGTGTTATTATTTTATATTTAAAATAGGTATAAAACGTCACAGTCATCCAAAACTGGTTTTGTAATCTCTTTTCTAGGCTTTCAAAAATAAAAAAATATAAATCGTTTTTTATTTTAAATTCAAGCCTATTCTCTTATTTAGCAAAAAATAACTTTAAATACGGTTGAAAAGATTTTATTTATAAATAAAATTAAAAATAAATAATTAAAAATAGAAAGGTAATAAGGTGCATAAAATTAAAAAAAATGCCCTTTTTCTAATAGATGGTTCTTATCTTCTTTACAGATCCTACTATGCAATTAGACCATTGCAAACATCAAAAGGATTAAATGTTCAAGCAGTTTACGGCTTTTGCAGAACTATAAAAAAATTAATAGATCTATTTGATCCTCAAAATATGGTTCTTGTATGGGACAGTAAAGGAAAAACATTAAGAAAAGAAGAATATGAAGATTATAAGGCAACAAGAGAATCTGCACCAAGTGATTTATTTATTCAAAAAGATAATATTTCTGAATTTGCAGACCTAATTAAATAAAAACAAATTGCAAAATCGGGTTATGAAGCTGATGATCTTATAGGTTCTATAGTAAAAGATTATAAAGGTGAACAAATTGTCATAGTAGGTCCGGATAAAGACTTATATCAATTATTATCAGATAAAGTTGTTATTTATGATCCTTTTAAAGAAAGGATTATTGATCAAAAAACATTTAAAGAAGAAAAGGGGTTTGGCTCGGAAAAAGTTCCTTTCTTTTATGCATTATTAGGCGATACTTCCGATAATATTCCCGGAGTTGCCGGGGTAGGGAAAAAAACAGCAACAGATCTCGTTCAACAGTTTGATTCACTTGAAGATCTTTATAAAAATTTAGATAAAGTCAAAAAAGAAAGAACTAAAAAACTTTTAATAGAAAACAAAGAAAATGCTTTTTTAAGTTTAAAACTTTTTTTATTAAAATATTACAAACTAAATTTCAAGAAAAAAGATTTTGAATTCGATAAAAATAATTACATAGAGGCAGCACCTCTTTTTGAAGAACTGGAATTTAAAAGTCTATTAAAAAGCCTAAAAAAGAATTTTAAAACAGAAGAAATAGAAAAAAGAATCGGTAAAACAAAAGAAAATGTGCAATTATCTTTATTCGATAAACCACAAAAAAGTATTTCTAAAGAAGTAAAAACAAAAAAATTAAAATGGAAATGTCATACAATTACCGACAAAAAAGATTTGGAAAAACTTATAAACAATCTAAAAAAATCTAAAGAAATTGCAATCGACACAGAAACCGACGGCTTAAGGCCATTAAAAAATGAATTGGTAGGAATCTCTTTTGCTTTTAATAAAAAAGAAGGATATTACATTCCCTTTGCACATAAAGAAGATACTCCTCAATTAAATAGGCAAAAAACTCTTGAAATATTAAAACCCATATTTAAAAATTCAAAAATAAAAAAAATATTTCACAATGCTAAATTTGACTTATTAGTTTTGAAACATTACGGCATAGATGTAGAAAATGTTTTTTTTGATACGCTGATTGCTGCAAATCTTTTAAGAAAAGATGAAGGTGAAAAAATAAATCTTAAATTCCTTTCTACCAAATATTTAAAAGAACCAATGTATACTTTTAAGCAAATTATGAAGGGAAAATATAAAGATTTTAGTCAAGTTCCGATCAAAGCTGCTTCCGAATATTCAGCCTACGATTCTTTGCAAACTTTTAAATTAAAACAAGTACTTGAAAAAGGATTAAAACAAATACCCGAACTTTATAAAATATTTAAAAACTTAGAAATGCCACTAAGCAATGTTTTATTCAAAATGGAACTGACGGGAATAAAACTAAACAAAGAAAAATTAGAAGAAATAGGTAAAAAAATAGATAAAGAATTAAACAAAGTTGAAACAAAAATTTTTGCAACAATAGAAAATAAATATCCTAAAAAATGGCTTTCAATGAATTTAAATTCACCGCAACAAGTACAAAATTTTTTATTTGACGAACTAAAACTTCCCGTTGTTAAAAAAACAATAAAAGGGCAAAGGGGTACGGGACAAGAGGTCTTGGAAGAATTAAGTAAAATACATCCCATTCCGGGAATGATTTTAAAATTTAGAGAATTATCAAAATTAAAAAGTACCTATATTAAATCTTTAATAAAAGAAATAAACCCAAAAACAGGAAGAATTCATACCTCTTTTAGTCAAACTTTGGTAGCCACAGGCAGACTTGCAAGTTCAACTCCCAACTTACAAAATATACCTGCAACAACAGATCATGGAATTCGTTCTGCATTTGAAGCCGAAAGAGGAAATTTATTTTTATCTGCAGACTATTCTCAAGTTGAATTAAGAGTTCTCGCTCAAATGACAAAAGACAAAAACTTAATAGCCGCTTTTAAAGATTCAACAGATATTCATAAAAAAACTGCGAGCCAAATATTTAATGTACCTATAGAAAAAGTAACCAAACAACAAAGACAAGTTGGAAAAAGAATAAATTTTAGCATAATTTATGGATTAACCCCGTACGGACTTTCAAAAGATTTAGGGATAAAGCTATCCAAAGCTAAAGAATATATAGAAAAATATTTCGACACTTATAAAAATGTTGCAAAATGGATAGAAAAAACAATAAAAGAAGCCAAAGAAAAGGGGTATACAAAAACTTTAATGGGAAAAAGAAGGTATATATCCGAACTCAAAGAAAAAAATAGAACTTTATACCAAGCAGCAACAAGAATAGCTATAAATACTCCTGTTCAAGGAACATCGGCAGAAATAATTAAAAAAGCAATGATTAAAATAAATAAAATATTGGAAGATAAAAAATTAAAAGCAAAAATGATACTACAAATTCATGATGAACTTATATTGGAATTACCAAAAGAAGAAGTTAAAAAAGTTGAAAAAATTGTAAAAGAAGAAATGGAAAATGCCGTAAAATGGGTAGTTCCGCTCGAGGTAGCTATAAATATAGGTAAAAATTGGGAAAAAGTTACAAAATAGAAAGCTTTCCCCTTTGACTTTTATAAAAAAAAGAGGCAAGATAAGCATGTCTGATTAAGAAAGTGGAGATTTATTAGGTCTTTCTTAAAATCTAAAAAGAATATTTAGCTAAGTTAAGTTTTTTAAATCATTAAGTTTGTTCATTAAAAAATGAAGGAAATTAATAATGTCAACGAGTAAAAGCGGTGGTTCCACGAGTAATGGTCGCGATAGTAGAAGTAAAAGACTTGGTTGTAAAAAATTTGCCGGTCAATCGGTTGTTTCAGGCAATATTATAATGCGCCAAAGAGGAACCAGGATTCATCCGGGAAACGGTGTAAAAAAGGGTAAAGATGATACTCTTTTTGCAATAAAACCTGGTTTTGTAAAATTTTACAAAGGCTTTAAAGGCCGCAAATATGTATCAATAGAAGATCAAATATCTTAATTTTTTATTTTTAAATTTAAAAAATCTTGGAACCTTATACAATGTTTAGAATATATAATCTTGAGGAAGAGTAGAAACCATGATTAATTTTTTAAAATACAAGTCTATTTGTTTTGTATTATCCATAAGCTTTCTGATAACAGGTGTTATTGCCTATTTTTATTTGGGAGGTTTTAAATATCACATTGATTTTGCCGGAGGTGCAGAAGTAAATGTTTCTTTTGAGAAACCTATAGATATAGGAATATTACGAAAAGCAATAAGCGGTAAAGGCTGGAAAGATACGGTTATACAGAGTATAGGAAAATCGGGAAAAGATTTTATTGTTAGAATAGGCGGGGCTACTGCTGAAGGTCTTGAAGAAAAATTCCGAAATGCTATTGATAAAGCAACTCCGGGAAATACCATGACAGTTAATCATATAGATTGGGTTGGTGCAGCTGTTGGTAAAGACATGAAAAAGAATGCAATAATTGCTGTCTTGCTTTCTTTGCTATTAATATTGCTTTATGTTGCAGTCAGATCAAAATACGGATATGCATTTGGAGCTGTTGCAGCAATTGCACATGATATGTTGGCAGTATTGATATTTTTGCTAATTTTTAGAGAACCTATATCTCTTTCTGTATTGGCAGCGATTCTTGCCATATTGGGATATTCTTTAAATGATACAATTGTCATATTTAATCGAATAAAAGAAAATGTAAAAAAAATGAGAGGTGAAAGTTTAGAAAAAATTGTTAATACAAGTATAAACCAAAGTTTTAAAAGAACTTTATTAACAAGTTTTTCAACTCTACTTGCTGTAGGATCATTTTTTGTATTAGGCGGTGAAACATTAAGAGGCTTTTCTTTTGCTATGTTAATAGGTATAGTAATCGGAACATATTCTTCTATTTATGTTGCTAGCCCGGTAATGATGTTCTTTGGAGTTTCATCAAAAAAAGAAAAATCTTAAAAAAAATAATAAATGGGGGTTATTCAGATGAAGAAAAATAAAAATCAAAGAGGTAATTTAATAATGAAAAACGACTCACTAGAATCAAAACAGAAAACAAATAAAACGGAAACAGAAAAAAAAGGAAAAATAACAAAAAAAATATCCGACGAAAAAAATAATACTGAAAATTCAAAAAATCACTCCGAAAACAAAGTAATACAAAAAAAATCTATAAACGTTCAAAAATTAAAAGAAATGCCTATTAAAGAATTAATAAAATATGCTCAAGACTTAGGTATTCCTGAAGTTGCTTCTTTAAAAAAACAAGCAATTATTTTTAGAATATTGGAATCTCAATCAGACAAAAAAATAGATATTTTCGGTGAAGGCATTTTAGAACGCTTACCTGATGGCTTTGGTTTTTTACGTTCTGCAAAATTTAATTATGTTCCCGGTCCGGATGACATATACGTTTCTCCAATGCATATAAAAAGATTTGGTCTTCGTACCGGAGATGTAATAAAAGGCACATTAAGAAAACCAAAAGATGGAGAAAAATATTTTGCGTTGCAAAGAATAGAAAGCGTTAATTTCGGTCCGCCAACTTCGGGCTATAATAAAACTGTTTTTGAAAATTTAACACCTATATTTCCTGACGAAAAATTTAATTTGCAAGGAAAAGATCCATCTGTAATTTCAACTCGGTTGATGGATATATTCTCACCTATAGGTAAAGGACAACGCGGTATGATTGTTGCTCCTCCAAAAACGGGAAAAACACAATTATTAAAAGAGATTGCAAATACAATAATAGAAAATCATCCGGAAGTAATAGTTTTGATGTTATTAATTGACGAACGTCCGGAAGAAGTAACAGATATGCAACGAAGCGTAAAAGCAGAAGTTGTAAGTTCTACCTTTGATGAGTATGCAACAAGGCATGTTCAAGTTGCAGAAATTGTTTTGGAAAAAGCAAAAAGATTGGTTGAATGCGGACGAGATGTTGTTATTCTTCTTGATTCTTTGACCCGTCTTGCAAGAGCTTATAATACTTTGGCTCCTGCTTCTGGAAGAGTTCTTACCGGTGGTATTGATGCAAATGCTTTGCAAAGGCCCAAAAGATTTTTTGGAGCCGCAAGAAATGTTGAAGAAGGCGGTTCTTTAACAATAATTTCTACAGCTTTAGTTGAAACAGGTTCAAAAATGGATGAAGTTATTTTTGAAGAATTTAAAGGTACCGGCAATATGGAAATTCACCTGACAAGAAAACTTTCCAACAGAAGAATTTATCCTGCATTTGATCTTGTATCTTCAGGAACACGAAGAGAAGAACTATTATTATCTGATGATAATAGAAAGAGAATGTGGATACTACAAAAACTTCTTGGAACTATGAATACTGTTGAAGGAATGGAATTCTTGATAGATAGAATGCGCAAAACAAAAACAAATCAAGAATTTTGGGAATTAATGAATAAAAAGAAATAAAAATAATAAAAGGCTGCTAATGCAGCCTTTTAATTTATTAAAGTAAAAAAAATATGTCTATAATTTTAGGAATAGAAACATCTTGCGACGAAACCGCTGCTGCAGTTTATGATTCTGAAAACAAAAAACTTTTATCTAATACAGTTTTTTCTCAAATAAAATTACACGAAATTTATGGCGGAGTTGTACCCGAAATTGCATCTAGATCTCATCTGGAAAAAATGGATATTATTGTTGATTCTGCATTAAAACAGGCTAATAAAACATTAGAAGAAATAAATTACATCGCTGTAACAAATAAGCCGGGATTGGTAGGTTCGCTTCTGGTAGGACTTTGTTTTGCAAAAACTTTAGCCTATGCAAAAAATAAAAAATTAATTGGAATCAATCATCTTGAAGCACATATATTTTCATCATTTTTAAAAAGTGATAATTCAATAGAAAAAGTTCCATTCCCTCATATTTGTTTATCCGCATCCGGAGGAAGCACTGTTTTATATTACGTTAAAAATTTCGGTGAATATGAAATTATAGGTCAAACAACAGATGATGCAGCCGGTGAAGCTTTTGATAAAATTGCAAAAATTATTGGATTTGGATATCCTGGCGGTGCAAAAATAGAACAAGCAGCATCTCAAGTTGAATTTAAAGATTTTTATAAATATCCAAGAACAAAAAATCTTACTAAATCTTTAGATTTTACTTTTTCCGGATTGAAAACTGCAGTTATGTATGATTTGGTAAAAAAAGGTGCTTACGATTTAAATAAAGGACCTATTTGGAACAATATAACTCCGGAATTACAAAACAAAGTTTCCGGCTCTTTGCTTGTTTGTATAGCAGACATTTTTCAAGCAAAAGCAGAACTTGCATTCAAAAAATACCCGCAAGCAAAAGCCTTAACATTTGTAGGCGGAGTTGCTTGCAATAATTACATTTCTGAACGTTTAAAAAATATAAGTCAAAAATATGATAAAAGTTTTATCACCCCACCTTGCAAATTTTGCGCCGATAATGCTGCAATGATAGCTTTTACCGGCGCATATAAAGCAAAACAAAATAAATTTTCAGACTTAGATCTAGATGTTTTTAAATAATCAAATTATGTTTATTTAATGAATTTATCAATTTTATTAATTATACTTTTTATATGACCATTAACTTTTTTATCATTTAATTTATAAACACTACCAATCTCATAAAAAATATTATCATTTATTCCTATAAACTTTAAAGTTTCTCTTACTTGTCTTGTTGCAGTGTTACAGGTTAAAAATTTTCTATATAAATAAGGTGCCTTAGAAGTATTTATAAGCATTGCTTTTTTTATTTTATGCAGAGGTTTTGCATAAACTCCACTTTCATATTTATAAGCATAGTTAGTAATTAGATCTATCCAAGCTTTTAGAATTCCCGGTGTTGAATACCAATAAATTGGATGGACTATCAAAATTCTATCTGCTGCTAAAATACTATTTTTATTTTTTTGAAAAAATTCATTTGATTCTAATTTTTCTTTATCATGAAAATAAAATGGAATCTTATCCGCATAATCATATAAATTTAAAATATCTAAATCTAAATTTTTTGTTTTTAAATGATTAATAATATTTTCAAAAATAAAGCCATTTAAAGAGTCTTTTTTATCATGAGCAATAATTGCATAAATTCTCATCAGCTCTCCTTTTTTAAATTCAAATCTATTGCGTTATAATAGCCTCACGATTATCATTAAAAACTTTTTTTTCATTTAATATTTTTTCATGGAAGGGTAAAAGATCCATTGATCGAATTAAAGATTTTGCAGCTTCTCTTTTTATTTTATTTTCTACCAAATCACCTCTAAAAATAACTTTAGGTAAATTTAAAAATTTACCTTTTAAATTTACCGTCCATGGTTCAATATGTTCTATATATTTAGGATTTATTAGAGCTATTATACAATCATCCCGTACTATAAAATTTTTATTTTTTAGATCTTTTTCTTCTTGTATCCATTCATTTTCTTTTTCATTTTTAACAAATAAAAAATACTTATAAGGTTTTTCAATGTTTACCTTTAAATTTTTTACGGTATTTATTTTTTCAAAAACCTGGTCTACATTTTTACAAATCAAAAAATGAAATTTATTGATTTTTTTATCCAGGGGAAACGAATAAAAACCGTTTTCATCATTAGTAACCTGCTTTCCGTTAAAAAGTATTCTGAACTCAGGAACTCTTTTCCAGTTTTGAGGAACTTTAATGTAACCTTTTAAAATAAAAGGATGTGAATAATTGGATTTTTGTGAATTTGGAACACAAAACAAATTATTTTTGCAAGAATCAAATATAAATATTAATATTAATAACACTTTAAATATCAATAACATTTTAAATTTAAGTTTATTGATTTTCATATTTTGTCTCCTTTAGAGTAAACAAAAAAATTCTAATAACATCTGTATGTTATATAAAAATTTTATATAATTAAATTAAATTATAAATGAGATAGTAATGCAAATCTTAGAAAAAATAAAAAATGTATTAAAAAAAGCTTTTACGCAGGGTTGGAGTGTTGAAAAACTAACTTTATCATTTTGCATGGGAGTTTATATAGCCTTTTCTCCTTTTCCGGGAGCTCACACCATAATGATGTTTATAGCTAAATGGCTTTTCAATATAAATTTCCCAATTTTATTTATTGCTACATCTATCAATAATCCTTGGACCATGGTTCCTTTCTATTCATTTGATTACGCATTTGGATACTGGTTTATGCATAAATTATTAGGAATAAATCCCGGTTGGGCAATACCGTTGGCAAAGATATTTGGTTCTGGTAAAATTTGTGTTTGGTCCTTTTTTATTGGAGGAAATATATTAGGTATATTTATGGCCTTGTTAAGTTACCCCTTTGTAAAAATGGTCTTTAAAAAATTAGTTTTAAAATTTGATCCCATGAAACAAAATTAAATAATATGAAAATAATTACCAAAAATAAAAAAGCCTTTCATAATTATGATATCAAAGATACATTAGAAGCAGGAATAGTTCTTACCGGAGATGAAGTAAAATCTTTACGCCAGGGGAACGTTTCTCTTGCTGATGCCTATGCAACCATACATGGCAATGAAATAAATCTTATCAATTGTTATATAGCTCCATACTCTCATGCTTATTCAAAAGATGAAGATAAAACAAGAAAAAGTAGAAAGCTTTTGTTGCATAGAAAAGAAATAAACAAGCTTATTGGTGAAGTATCAAGAAAAGGGATGACTCTTGTTCCTTTAAAAATGTATTTTTCAAATAAAGGTCTGGTAAAAATAGAACTGGGCATAGCAAAACATAAAAAAGCTGTCAGCAAAAAACGTGAATTAAAAGAAAAAGATATTTTACGTTCAACCCGAAGAGAAACTAAATATAAAATATGATAATCGGCTCAAAAATATATCATCAAAACAAAATTTATAATTCTCTAGACTGGGCAAAAGAAAACATAGATAATGCTCCGGATGGTTCAATTTTTATTGCTGATGAACATGAAAAAGCAAGAGCTCGTCAAGGCAGGCCTTGGATATTTAATAAAGGCCAATTAGCAATAACTATAATTTTAAAACCTCAAAATATAAATTCTATAAAACATACAAATTTATCTTTAAGATTAAATCAACTAAACATGGCTATAACTTTAGGAATATTAAAGATTTTGCGCAAATATGATATAGAACTAAAATGGTCCAATGATTTTTATTATAAAGGTAAAAAGCTAGGTGGAATATTATCTCAAGTTATTTGGAAAAATAATTCAATAATCGGAATAATATTTGGATTTGGAATTAATGTTAATAATGAAATACCCAAACTGGATAACAAATACTACAAAGCAATAAGTATTAAAGAAATTACCGGCAAAAAAATAGATAAAAATGAATTAGAAAAAAACATATTCAAATCAATTGATTTATTTTATAAAAAATGGCTAGATCAAAAATACAATGAAATTTTTTTAGAATGGAGAAAAAATCAAGATTATATTGGAAAAACAGTAACCGTACACAGACAAGATACTAGTTGGATAACAGGAATATTTAAAGATGTTTTAGAAAATGGAGACATGGTATTAAAAAAGGGATCAGAAAAATTTCTAATCCCTTTCCATGTAGTAGATAATTTATATTAATTAATCTTCTTCATCATCATCAAAATCATAATCATCATCGTCATCATCATCGTCATCATCATCGTCAAATTCATAATCATCATCGTCAAAATCTAATTCTTCCATCTCATCTTCATAATCATCATAACCTTCAAATTCCTCATCTTCATCATCTTCATCAAAATCTTCGGAAAGCAATATAGATTTTTCCTTTAACTCTTCATTTAAAAAATTATAATCACGCGAATCCATAATTTCATCTTTCTAGAAATTTAACCTCTTTAATATTTTAAACCTCACAACAAAAACCAATAAAATTAAATTTAATTTTATTGGTTAATTGATAATATAATAACACACACAAAATATGCAATAAAAATAATAATTTTTTAATCAAAAAGATTTTTTTTACCTAGTTTTTTCCAATCTGCATCAAATTTATCTATACCCTGTAAAGTTAGAGGATGATTGAAAACTTTATCTAATAAAGTTGGAGGAATTGTTGCAACATCAGCTCCAATTAAAATAGATTTTTGTAAATGTATAACATTTCTAATAGAAGCTGCTAAAATTTTTGATTCAAAACCATAGTTTTCTTGCATAATTACTAAATCTTGAATCAAATTAATTCCATCAACATCAATATCATCCCATCTACCTATAAAAGGCGATATATATTTCACTCCCAATTTTGCAACCAATAATGCCTGTACCAAAGAAAAAATCAAAGTAACATTTATCTTTACACCTTCTTTTGTTAATTGGGATATAACGGGTAAATATTCTCTAGAAAAAGGTATTTTTACTACCACGTTTTTTGCTAACTTACTAATTTGAATAGCCTGTTTATAAACTTTTTCGGGTTCCTTTTCTACAACTTCAATGCTAACATCCCCTTTTACAATATCACAAATATCTTTAAGAACACTTTTGACATCGGGATCTTCTTTACTTAAAAGAGATGGATTAGTAGTAACTCCATTTATCACTCCTGTTGGAATCCAACTTTTTATAAGTTCTCTATTTGCAGTATCTAAAAAAATTTTCATAAGTTTTTTTCCTTTCTTAACATTTTCTTTTTCCATAATCCCCTAAAAAAATGACTAGCTAACGTTTCTTTTTTTATAGGATAAGATTTATATTCCGCACAAGGATAAAAATATGTTGGAGGAAATATTATATCTAAATTATCTAATTTATTAGCTTTTTGCCAAATTGATTTTGTAAAAACTATAGGACCGGTTGTTATAAGGGTTTTAGCATAATCAATTTCATCTTTTTCTTGATAATCAGAAAATCCTTTCCAATATTTCATATCAATTTTCTTGAAAAAATACTTTCTTATATTCCTTAAAGTCTGTTTTATAATCGGATGTCTAGCTTTACTGCCTATAATAGCGTTACCTACTACCAAGCCATTATAAATATTTTCTAATCCGGCATAAAAATCAAATTTTTGATGCAATAAGTCAAATGGTTTAACACATTTACAATCCAAATCAACATATAAACCTCCAAACTTATACAAAATTTCATAACGCAAAATATCAGAAGCTTTTGCATACTTTTCTCTTTTGTAAGCTAAATTAAATAAATATTGATTTAAAAAACCTTGTTTAAAAATTTTTTTTATTTTGTCTTCGTTCCAAAAAATATACTCCCAATCAGGATGTTTTTTTTTAAAGCTATTTATAAAGTAATTGTAATCATCAGGAAATTTATTGGGACCTAACCATATTTGATGAATAATTTTTGGGATTCTAAGATTATCAACTTTATTATTTTTTATGTAAGAAATGTTTTTATATAAATCTTTACAAAAAAGTAAAAATTTTTTGGGATTAACACCTTGGGGCATTGAACGCAAATATTTTGGGTTTTCACCCAAAATGCAATCTTTATACGCTTCGGATTTAGAATTTATAGATTTATCAAAATTAACAAACATCAAACTCATCTTGTAAAAAAGGGAAGCTAAGCCTCCCTTTTTGTTATTTTATTACAAAATTAATTAGTCTGTTTGGTACATAAATAACTTTTATAATAACTTTATCAACTAACCATTTTTCTATAATTTTTTTGGATTCTAATTCCACCTTATCTCTACTTGTATCTTTTGAAATATTTAAAGTACCTCTTAATTTTCCATTTACTTGAATGGCAATTTCCACATTATCAACTTGTGCTAGCTTTGGATTATAAGTTTGCCAATAACCGTCTCTTAATTTTTTATTTAAAAGACGTTCTAATAATTCCGACGAAAAATGAGGAACCATAGCTGAAATTGTAACCAAAAAGTGTTCTAGAATTTCTTTATCTAACTTATGTTTTTCCGAACTTAAATCATTTAAAAATTCCATCAATGCAGAAACTGCCGTATTTGTTTTGAAAGCCTTAATTC
>WJLJ01000009.1 GCA_014728525.1 Candidatus Babelota bacterium
GGATAAGACTGGCCTATAGCTTTGAGCTTGGATATTGGATGGATTACTGGATGCTGGAGGGCGGATTGACTTATTTTATTCCAAACACGAATTTTAGCGTTGGTATATCAGGAAGAAGCATACTGGGTTACCAGGAAGTTTCAGAAGAAGTAATTCAAAAGATCAGCAATATAGACGGTGTTGTCAGGGTAAGGAAGCTGTAAAGGGATATGAAAAATCTTTATTTTTTTACAGTGGTGACCGACTAAATTTTTCAAAAAAAGAGGGCTACTCCCAAAATGGTTTCACCCAATGTCGTAAGTTTGTTTTGCAATAAATAAACAACGACATGAGTAAAGATAATGAGATTCATTTTGTCGGACAGCCGATTTTTAAACAAATTTTAAAATTAATTGATGCTGTCAACATACAACGATTAGTGATAAAGCACCAGAGTGACTATTATTACAAGGCTTTCAAGAGCAGAACCCAATTGATTGTAATGCTTTTTGGTATTTTAAGCCGATGTGACTCCATGACTGAGTCTTGTGAGGGATTACGAGCCCTTGGAGGCAAACTCAATCATCTTGGATTGGATAAAGCTCCAGCGAAAAGTACAGCCAGTGATGGATTAAGGAATCGCAGTAATAAATTCTTTGAAGATTTATACTTTTCTCTGGTTAATAAATACAAATCATTTTTGTCGGACAGCCGAACTTTTGGCTTAACTTTTAAAGAAGTGCTTCTTATTGATTCAACAACAATCCGGTTATTCAGCGACATATTGAAAGGTGTTGGCAGAAATCCTAAAGGAGACGGCAAAAAGAAAGGTGGAATGAAAGTTCATATGTTAATTGATGCAGTCCAATCGGTTGGCCGGTTCGTGAAATTGACTGCTGCAAAAGTACATGACAAGAATTTTCTGAAAAGCCTTGATCTGGTGTCACACAGTATGATTGTTTTTGACAAGGCTTACAATTATTACCAGCAATTTGCCTTATGGACTGATCAAAACGTTTATTTTGTCACACGACTCAAAAAGAATGCTGTTTATACCGTGATTGATATTCTTCGCAAACATTACAGGAAAAAAGGACAGGAAAAAGTCTTGAGTGATGAAATTATTGAACTGGAATACAATCCAGAAGATGAAAATGGCAAAAAACAAACCATGATTGTAAAAACAGTCCGGTTAAGAAAGGTCTGCTATCAGGATGAGAAGAACCGATACTATGAGTTCTTGACAAATAACTTTGAAATTACTGCTGAAGAAGTAGCTTTCTTGTACAAGAAACGTTGGGGAATAGAAATCATGTTTAAGAAGATGAAGCAGAACTTCCAGCTACATTACTTTTATGGTGAGAATGAAAATGCAATATACACACAGGTCTGGTGTACCTTAATAGCCCAATTGCTTTTGACTGTTATTCAAAAAATATCACAAGCAAAAAAGGCCTTTTCAGTTGTTGCAACCTTAATAAGAATACACCTGATAAGCATGTTGGATGTTTATCAGTTACTGAGAAGTACAAAGAGAGCATACAACCTGAAATTAGAGGCTCCGCCAGGTGAAGTGCAATTGCGAATGTTCTGAAAATAGGGGGAGGTCATATTTTGCGAATTCAATCAATCCATTTATTTGCAGGTATTTAGGAGAGAGATAGTATTAAGTAGTAATTTTAGTCGGATAATAGTGATAAAAAATATATTTCTGCAGCTTAAAATCTAACTAAAATATTTTTAGCCTACATTATTCCTACCGCAGCACAAGGCTGCAAACAAAAATATGAAATTTGTACCTTTGAATAAAACAGCTAATGAATTTTGCAGAAACATTTAAAGATAGCATTCATGGGATACTTCACGGATTTGACCGAATAATTATAAAAGGTCATATCCCTCATTTTTATTATGGGAACAACTTTTATTATTTTTTAGATCAAGAAGGTATTAAACTCAAATGTTTTAAAGATTATGTAATAAGAGTGACGGATTCAATAAAGAAGGATTTAGAATCAATAATTACAGAAAGTGGCTGTTACAAAGAATATTTGAGAAAGTCAGATGTGTCCAAGGAAGGCATTGCAAAACGGGTGATGGAAGAAAAAGGGATCAAAGAAGGTTTAATATGTGCGCTTTCTGCTGTAGAACCGTGTTACGCACTGAGTATTGAATATAACAAGGACACACAGAAACTGGAAAAAAATAGTCAATACCGCAAATGCCTCCACTACTATTTTTACTATATGGACAGGGACTTTGGATTTATGCATGTCAAACTCCAGACATGGTTCCCTTTTAATATGCAGGTCTATATTAATGGGAAATCATATCTGATGCAACAGCTCGAAAAATCGGGCATAAAGTATGAAAGTTACGACAATAGCATAACCTGGGTCGAAGATATAGACAGGGCTCAAGAAATAAGCGATAAATTCCACCAAAAAAAATGGGACGCTGTATTGGATATTTTTGCAAAAAGGCTGAACAGTTATACGCCCCGTATAGAAAGTATCTTTGGGGGGCACGGATATAAATGGACCATACAGGAAAGCGAATATGCCAGTGATGTCCTTTTCGGAAGCCTGGGAAAGTTGCAAAAATATTTTCCTTATTTTATTGAATACGCCTCATTATGTCAAATGGGGACAAATATATATACATTCTTTGGCAGGAAACTTCACGGTCATTGCAAGGGAGAAACGGTCTCCGACAGGAAATACTTCTGGAACCAAGGTTTTAGGGTCAAGTTCGCACTTGACAAAAACTTTATAAAAATGTATGACAAAACAAACGTGTTGCGTGTTGAAACAACAATAAACAATGCTAATGCATTTAAAATACGCAACCCAAACAAAGAGGGCACGAAAAAATGGGTGCCGATGCGAAAAGCAACGTCAAACCTGTACAGATATGCGGAAGTGGCCAAAGCGTGCAACCTGCGTTACCTTAACAGCCTGACATCTGTTAACCGTAACAATGAACTTGATAGAAAAATTGAGAAACTGTGCAACAGGGCAGAGGTCAAATTATTGGCCAACAAAAATTCAGAACCAAGAAAATATGCAGGTTTCAACCTGCTTTCAGATTTTACGTGCAAAGTATTTAATGCAATATTGCACGGGTCTTTTAAAATCAGGGGGTTCAAAAATAAAGAATTGCGTTTCCTACTGGTCGAACTTGGGGCATATTCAAGGGGCGAACTTGGCAATATCAAAAAATTGAGCGGAAAAATATCAAGATTGATAGCTAAACTTCGTGCACATAAAATAGTTACAAAGCTTCCCCATACTTTTAGGTATAGGGTTACTAAAACTGGCGAAGAAATAATAGCGAGAGTATTAATGTTTAAAAAATTAGATCTGAAATTTTGTTAAAAAAACAAAGTTTTTGAGGATGATAACATAAAAAATAAATAAAAATCATTTAATATGTATTATTTCAGTAATTTACAAAAATTAATTCCTAAAATAATTTTTTATTTATTTTTTACAAGTGCGCCAATTTTAGCGCACCTGCTGCGTTACGAAACCCTTGAAATAGATCACTATGTCGGCAGGTTTCGGGCCTTGCATCTGCACTAAACTTGACGCATGAATAA
>WJLJ01000010.1 GCA_014728525.1 Candidatus Babelota bacterium
CAAATAAAGAATCTTATTCTTTAATTCAAACTCGTTTTTTAGAAAATAAAGCTTTTTTTCCAGATGATGAAATGTTTAAAAAATTGCATTTAGTTCATAATAATGTAGATATAAAAAAAATTAATAATTTATGGTTAGAAGTTAAATTGTCTTAAAAGTTTTTTGAAAGTTGGTTGTATGGAAAATTTGAAAAAGAGTTTTGAAAAAATAAACTCAAAATATATAAGTAAAAAAAATCATTTTACAAAAGTCTTAGAGAAATGGTGGACAAAAGGTAAACTTGATTTACACAAAAAAGCCCTTTCTTTGATGCAAGAGGCGGAATCTTTATCTAAAGAAATTCAAGAAAGTTTTGTTACAACTGTAGAGGGTGAGCCTAATAAAATTTTATTAAATAAAAAGATTAAAAATTTTAAAAAGTGTTATAAAAAATTAAATGAGATGACAAAATCTTCTTGGCGTCAATGGATAGAGGCTATAGTTGTTGCAGGTTCATTAGTCTTTATATTACGAACATATATTTTTGGACTATATCATGTTCCAACAGGTTCGGCAGAACCTACTATTTTGGTTGGAGATAGGCTTTGGGGTAATAAATTTACATATTATTTTGATAAAATAAAACATGGAGATACTATAATTTTTGATAATCCTGAATTTGTTTTTGATAGGCCTAATACATTTAATTATTATTGGCAAAAATATGTTGGTTTTCCTATTCCTTTATTAGGATTGAGTGCAGGGCCCGATAATTGGACAAAGAGAGTAATTGCTGTCCCCGGTGATGTTATTGAGGGTCGAATTGAGGATGATAAAACTGTTATTTATAGAAATGGTAAAAAGTTAGACGAAAGTGGTTATGTTAATCCATATCCTTTAATAAGACTTGTAAAAACCACTGGATTTATAAAACCTTCTTCTATTGCAATGTTGCCTATTCCTAGTTTTTTGAGAAAAACAATAAAGATGGTTAAATATACTTATGTTCCATCAAAAACTTTTTCCAAACAACCTTTTTATTACATAAAACCAAATGAGGTTGTAAGAAAAGCGGATAATACTCCTTTTTTAGAATGGCCTTATACTCCTACTTATGAATATGATCAAATTAACGGTTTTTCCGGAAAAAGTATTGATGAATTTGGTCCGATAAGAATACCAAAAGATAAATATTGGGTTATGGGTGATAGCAGAAAAAATAGTAGGGATAGTAGATTTTGGGGATTGCTTGATAAGAGTTTAATTCATGGAAAAGCTAGTTTTATTATTTATTCTGTTGATAGTGAAGAACCTTTATGGATTTTTGAATTATTAAAACATCCAATAGATTTTTGGACTAAATCAGTTAGATGGAATAGATTTTTAAAATGGATAAAATAATTTTTTCAGGAATATTATGAGCAAAAATAATAATAATAAGTTTTATGTTACAACTCCTATTTATTATGTTAACAGTAAGCCTCATCTAGGCACCTTGTATTCAACTTTAATTGCTGATGTTGTAGCGCGTTGGAATAAATTATTAGGAAAAGAGGTTTTTTTCTTAACGGGAACAGATGAACATGGGCAAAAATTAGAAGAGGCTGCAAAAAAATCTGGTTTAGAACCCAAAAAATTTGTTGATTCTATTGTTCCTGCATTTAAGAATTCTTGGAAAAAGTTTGAGCTTGATTATAACAAGTTTATAAGAACAACGGATGAGGAACATGAAAAAGCTGTTATAAAATTATTAAATCTACTCTATGAAAATGACGATATTTATAAATCAACTTATTCCGGTTGGTATTGTGTCCCCTGTGAAACTTATGTAACTGTAAATTCAGATACACCCAAAAATGATGAGGGTGAATATTTATGTCCGAATTGCAAAAGAGTTTTACAAGAATTGAAAGAAGAAAGTTATTTTTTTAGACTTTCTGCTTATCAAGATAAGCTATTAGAATTTTACGAAAAAAACCCTAATTTTATAGTTCCTAAGGAAAAGTTAAATGAAGTTACTTCTTTTGTTAAATCAGGTTTAAAAGACTTAAGCATTTCGCGTAAAAAAGTTAAATGGGGAATTCCTTTACCTTGGGATAAAGATCATACTGCTTATGTTTGGTCAGATGCTCTTACAAACTATATAAGTGCTATTGGTTTCGATTCGTTTGATAACAAAGAAAAACAAAAATTTGAAAAATGGTGGCCAGCAAATTTGCATGTGATGGCAAAGGATATTGTGAGATTTCACGCTGTTTATTGGCCTGCTTTCTTGATGAGTGCCAATTTAGCTTTACCTAAAAAGCTTTTAGTTCATGGTTATATTTTAACTGATGGCGGTAAGATGTCTAAATCTTTAGGTAATGCGGCTGATCCTAATCAGCTTGCAGATTGGTATGGTGTAGAGCCTGTTCGTTATTATTTATTAAGACAAATGCCTATAAATCAAGATGGTCATTTTGCATTAAAAGATTTAGAAGGAAGAATTGCTTCCGATTTGGCTAATAATCTGGGAAATCTTTTAAATAGAACTGTAACTTTGGCTTTGAATAATGGTTTAAAAGAAGTTGTTGCACCTAAAACTTTAGAAACAGAAACAAGTGTTTTAAGAGAAAAATGTGAAGAAGCATTTAGAAGTTTTTGGGATGAAATGAATCATTATAATTTTCATATAGCTTTATCAAATTTATGGAAATTTATTTCAGATATAAATGCTTTTTTTCACGAACAAAAACCTTGGACTGTTGCAAAAGAAAATAAAGAATTATTTAATGAAATAATTTATGCCGTAACGCGTTCTCTTTATACAATCGGTATTTTAATTTGGCCCGTGATGCCAAAAAAAGCTGAAGAGTTATTAAGCTCTATTGGTCATAAGTTTGATTTAAATAATAATTATGAGCAAGATTTACGTAAAAATATTTGGGATAAAAATTTTAAATTAACAAAATCAAAAGAACCTTTATTTATAAGACCGGAGTCTAAAGTGGAAAAGAAAGAAGAAGTAAAAACTACAGAAAAAAAAGTTATTAGCGATTATATAACTATTGATGATTTTATAAAGGTTAAATTAATAGTTGGAACTATACAAGAATGCGAACCTGTTGCAGGTTCTGAAAAGCTTTATAAATTATCTGTTGATATGGGCAAATTGGGAATAAAGCAAATTCTAGCCGGTGTTGCCAAATTTTTTGAACCGGAAGATTTGATTGGTAAACAAGGTATTTATGTTGAAAATTTAAAACCAAGAAAACTTATGGGATTAGAGTCTCAAGGGATGATGCTTTTTGGAAAAGATGAAAAAGGGAACATGCGAATGGCAACAGTTTCTGGAGAAATTGAAAATGGAACGAGGTTAACTTAATTTTTTAATAAGGAGAGTAGATTGAAAATAGGTTATCCGTGTATTAATAGATCTATCGGCTGCACTGCAAATTCTACTTTTCGGTTGGCTTCATATTCTAAAGAAAAACTAGTAGAAAAAGTTACAAATAATTTAGATTGTCTGGAGCGTATTTTAAATTATAACCTAGAAAAAGGATTTTTATTTTTCAGAATAAGTTCTGAGATAGTTCCTTTTGCATCACATCCTATTTGTAGATTCAATTGGCAAAAACATTTTAAAAAACGTTTTAAAGAAATTGGTGATTTTATAAAAAAAAATGATATGCGTATTAATATGCATCCGGATCAGTTTATTGTTTTAAATTCTATAAATAAAGATATAGTAGCGCGAAGTATAAAAGAGCTTGAGTATCATGCAGAGGTTTTAGATCTTTTAGGTTTAGATAAAACAGCAAAAATTCAACTTCATGTGGGGGGAGTTTATGGTAATAAAGAAGCAGCAATAGAACGTTTTTGTAAAAATTATAAAGGTTTATCAAAAAAAATAAAAGATAGATTAGTAATAGAACATGATGAAAAATCCTATTCTTTTAAAGATTGTATGGACATAAATAAAATTATAAAAATTCCTATAGTTGTTGATACTTTACATCATGAAGCAAATAATAATGGTGAAACTTTTAGGCAAATAATCGCTTCTGCAAAAAAAACTTGGAAAAAATCTGATGGTGTTCCAATGATTGATTATAGTAATCAAGCAAGAGGAGAAAAAAAAGGTAAACATTCACAATCTATTCATCTAAAAAGTTTTGAAAATTTTTTAAAAGAAACTAAAAGTATAAATTTTGATATTATGTTAGAAATAAAGGATAAAGAAAAAAGCGCCATGTTGGCGCTTGAAGTTTTAAAAAAAATTAGATGAGCTTTATATTTGTTTTGATAATCCTCTTATAATTTCAAAATCTTCTTTTTTTGACAATCCACTTATTGCCATTTGTTGTATTCGAGTCCCACATTTCCATTTTTCTGCTAAAGATATAAATTTAGAACCTTCTTTTGTAGATAGATATTTTTTTGCTAATTTTTCTAAAAGTTCTGTAGGTAATTTACCTTTAGATAATTTATTTACAGGTTTTTTAATCATAGAGTTTAGAGAAATACTTGATGACAATAAAATTATTGCAGCAAAAAATTTTTTATTTTTCATTACTTTCCTATTTTATTTGTTAATAATTTAATAATTCATCTGTGTAATGTTTTACCAGAAAGCTTTTATTTTTCAAGCAATTAATAAAATTTTTGTGTGGTAATTTTAAAAAAAGATTGCAAGCAAGTTTATAAAGCTCTTTTTCTTTTATATGATTTCTTACATGAGGCTTAGAGGTTATAATTGCAGTTTTTTCAGTATTAAGATTATTCCAAATTGTTTCAAATTCCTTTCTTTTGATTAGTAGATCATCTTTTCCATAAAAATATAGTATTGGGGTATCTTTTATATTTTCTAGATATTCAAGAATTGAAACACTATCAAATTTTACTGTAAAAATTTTTTGGGCTATCCAAATAAGAGTTTTTTGAAACCAGTCTTTTTTATTTAACCAGTTATTTTTCCATCCTCCATGTTGGGTTGAAAATAGAAGTTTAATATCTTTAGATAATTTTTTTATAAATTTTTTTAGTGATAACCAACAACCGTCTAAAATTATTTTATCGAAAAGTTTAGTTTTTGTTTTTTCTAACCAAATACTTTGTGATTTTATAAATATTAATGCAGAGTAACATACACCTAGTCCAAAAACTTTTTTATAGTTTTTTATATTTCTAAATTGATTAACAACTGCTATTACATCTTTTTCTTCTTCATTACCCAATTTTGTTTTTCTTGTGTTAACGTTAAACATTCTATGTATAGGATTTATTCTCCAAGTTTTGGGGTTATAATATTTGCCATTATGTATTCCATGTCCTCTGTAATCAAACAAGATAATGTCACAATCAAATATGTGAACAAAAGGAGCCATAAGTTCTTTTTCATTTGTAAATCCACCCCCAATAACAATTAGTTTGTCGGAATTTCTATTAAAATAAATGCATTCAACATTATTTCCATCTTCTGTTTCTATATTAATAATTTTTCCAATATCGGATTTATAGTATTTCGGTTTTAATAAATATTTACGTATATTTTTTGTATTGAGTAAAAATGGAACATCAAAAAACATTGAATAGTTAAGTGACGCATTTATTTTTTTTGCAAATTGTTTTATTTCTTTTGGTAGTTTAAAGCTTTTTTCTTCTAGATATGAGCATATTTCTGTTTCATGTTCGTAGCAAAATTCTTGAGATTTTAATTCTTGTAAAAAATTTAAAATTAATATAAATAAAAATATTTTTTTCATAATAACCCTTAATTAAGAATTGATCATTATATATTAGGTAGAGCTTATAAATAAAAGGTTTTTCGAGCAAATAGTAATGAATTTGGTTAAAAAATTAAAATAAATTTTATTAAAATTAATTATTTTTGCCTTTTGATCAAATTTTTGACTCATGTTAATTTTGTTTATTAATTATATTATTAATGTTTAAGGATGAGTAATTATGTCAAAATTTGATGCTAATTTTTTAAAAAAAGATTTTCCGATTTTTGATAACAATAAAGATTTAGTTTATTTGGATAGTGCTGCCACAACACAAAAGCCCAAACAAATGATTAAGGCTATAGTTGATTTTTATGAAAAATATAATTCTAATGTACACAGATCCATTCACGAATTAGGTGAAAGTTCTACATGTTTCTATGAACAAGCAAGAGAAAAAATAGCAAAGTTTTTTAACGCAGAACCCGAGGAAATTATTTTTACTAAAGGAACAACGGAGAGTATAAATTTTGTAGCAGATGCTTGGGCAAAAAAAAATGTATTAAAAGGAGACTCCATTGTTACTACTCAGGTAGAACATCATGCAAATTTTTTACCGTGGATGAGAATTGCAAAAAGAAATGAAGCAAAATTAAAATATTTAGAAATAGATACAAATAATTATTCCGTAAAAGATCCGGATAATAGTTTTTGGGATAGTGGCGTGAAGCTGGTTGCAGTATCTGGGAATTCAAATGTTTTGGGTGATATTTGGCAAAAAGGTCAATTGGAAAAGATAATAGATAAAGCAAGCTCAATAGGTGCTAAAGTATTATTGGATGCTTCTCAATTAGCCCCATGCAAAAAAATTGATGTAAAAAAATTAAAAGTAGATTTTATGGCTTTATCTGCACATAAAATGTTAGGACCTACGGGTATCGGTGTTCTATATATAAAAAAAAGTTTGCATAATAAAGTTGAACCGTACCAAGTTGGTGGATCTATGGTCCAAGCAGCTTCGTTTCATGATGTCGTTTGGAAAAATTCTCCTTATAAATTTGAAGCCGGTACACCTCCTATTGCGCAAGCTATAGGTTTTGGTGCAGCAATTGATTATTTAAACAATATAAATTTTGATGATTTCTCAGATCACACAACGAATCTGTGTAATATTTTGTTAGATGGTTTACAAAAAATTAGTGGAATTAAAATTTGGGGTAATGTTGATAAAATTCGCAAAGACGGGCATCTTGTTTGTTTTTCTTTAAAGGATGTTCATGCTCATGATATTAGTGGATTTTTAGGAAATGAAAATATTTCAGTTAGAAGCGGGCACCATTGTGCACAACCATTAGCAACAGTTCTCCGTATTAACTCAAGTGTAAGAGTTAGTTTTTATTTATATAATACTCCTAAAGATGTACAAATTTTTTTAGAAAAATTGGATAAGACCATAAAGTTTTTTAGAAATTAATGAGATTATTAAAAATGAATAATAATATTTATCAAGAAAAATTAATGGATCATTATAAAAATCCTAGGAATAAAAAGAATATAGAAAATCCTGATTTTTCAACAGGTCGACAAAATCCTTCTTGTGGTGACAGTGTTTTGATAGAAGGTAAATTGGAAAATGGAAAAATTACAGATTTGGGTTTTTCCGGTTCCGGTTGTGTTATAAGCCAAGCCGCAGCTTCTATTTTATTAACTAGTTGTACGGGAAAAACTGTAGAGGAAGTTTTGGCGTTGGATAAAGATTATATTTTAAAATTATTAGGAATACCTTTAGGTCCAAATAGAATTAAATGTGCATTGTTATCATTAGATGCTTTGAAATCGAGTTTAGAAAAAATAAAAAATAATTGAGGTAAGATTTATGATTGATATCAAATTAACTAAAAAATCTTTTTGGAAAAATGACGTTGAAGGTTATGTTTTTTTTGTAAAAGAAGGTATCGTACCTGTTGCAGGCAAAAAAGATTTTGAAATTCTAGAAAAAGAATATTATCCAAATTTAAAAGAAATCTTAAAAAAACATAAATTTACCGGTAAAAAGTGTGAAGCATTTGTTTTAACTTCCACTAAGAATGAGAAATTGATTCAATTTATTTTTGTTGGTCTTGGCAAGTTAGATAAAGCTTGGAATTATGAATTAGAAAATTTAAGGCGTGCTATAGGGTCTGCTGTTTTAAAGCTTAAACAATTAGAGATAAAAGATGCTATTTTTAGTATGCCTGAAGAGGGTAAAGTTTTTGGTTTAATTCCCGATAAAGTTTTAAAACAGCTTGTAACTACAGCAATAATGGCTGATTATGAATTCATTAAATTTAAATCTGAAAAGAAAGATAAAAAAGAATGGTCAGGAATTTTATATATTCATGTTGAAGATTGCGATGAATCTATTTTTGAGCAAGCCTTAAAAGAAGGTAAAATTATTGGTGATGCTACAAATTTAACAAGAAGCTTTGCAGATCTTCCGGCAAATCTTTTAACCCCAAAATCTTTGGCTTTAGATGCAAAAAAGATTGCAGATAAATACGGACTTACTTATAAAGCTTTTGGAAGAAAAGAAGCAGAAAAATTAGGTATGGGAGGCTTTTTAGCTGTTGATTCGGGTTCGGATGAAGAAGGGCAATTTGTTGTTTTAGAATATAAAGCAAAAAAAGATGCACCAACCGTTGCATTAGTTGGTAAAGGTGTAACTTTTGACTCCGGAGGTATAAGTTTAAAGCCCTCTGCATATATGGAAGGTATGAAATTTGATATGTCCGGTGCTGCTGCTGTAATTGGAAGCATGAAAGCAATTGCGCAATTAAAACCGGATGTAAATGTTGTAGCCGTTACACCTTTAGTAGAAAATATGCCTAGCGGTAAAGCTTGCAAACAAGATGATATAATCACATTTTTAAATGGTAAAACAGCAGAGATAAAAAATACAGATGCTGAAGGACGTTTAATTTTGGCTGATGCACTTTCTTATGCAGAAAAATTTTATAATCCGCAAGTTATAATTGATGTAGCAACATTAACAGGAGCTTGTCTTTATGCATTAGGACATTTTTTTACTGCGATAATGACAAAAAATGAAGACATTGGTGCAAAACTGCAAGCAGTTGGTTTGGTAACCGGTGATAGAGTTTGGCCATTACCTTTAGATGATGATTTTAGGGATGCGATAAAATCTGAAGTTGCTGATATTGCAAATACAGGTGCATCAAATTATAAAGCAGGCACTATTACTGCCGGTTGGTTTTTGAAAAACTTTGTAGATAAACCAAAATATGCACATTTAGATATTGCTGGAACTGCTGACGGTGTTCCTGGTATAAGTTATCTAGGTAAAGGTGCTACCGGTGCCGGTGTAAGATTATTAACTGAATTTGTTTTAAATTATAATAAGAACAAGTAACTCAATAAGGGCTTTAAAAGCCCTTATAAAAAAGGAGAAATATGGGATTTGTTCAAAAAAAAATGAACAAAATAATTGATTTTGGTTTTTCTTTAGCCCCATTATTGATTTTAGTTTTTACTTATAAGATTACAAAAAGCTGGAAATTAGCCTTTTATTTATCT
Source organism: Candidatus Babelota bacterium (assembly GCA_014728525.1). Taxonomy (GTDB): domain Bacteria; phylum Babelota; class Babeliae; order Babelales; family UASB340; genus WJLJ01. The sequence continues at coordinate 9,258 of WJLJ01000010.1, forward strand.
GCTCCATTTGCAATTATTTCTTTGATTAAAGCTTTTACTTTTAAATCAAAAGAAATTTTTTTATTGGCAGTTAACTGTTTTTTATCTATCGGTTTATTTATGTTTCTTTTTAACATTGGTTGGTTGCAAAAGTTTTATGAAGAATTTTTATATTCTATGATCTTTGTTTGGGTATTTGTAATAAGTTTAATTTTAACGTTTTTTACTAAAGATAAAATCTTTGATTCTGTCATTACTAATAAAAGAAAGGTTTTTAATTATTCTTTATATTTTCTTACAGCCACAGTTATTGCTTTAGGTTTTTCATTCTATTTTAGAACAGATTATTTTTTAGGTGCGTGGTTGCCTTTTGTAATATTATTAGTATTAAAAGATTTTTTTAATACTTTTATTAAAGGTGTTTCCTTTGCAAAATTTTATTTATTAGGTGGAGAATTAATTATAATTTTAATTGCTGCAATGTTGCGAAAACATATTTTTGTTTCTTTATTATTTTTAATTATTGGAAGAAGAATCTTACATCTTTTTTGGGAAAAAAGGTTTGGAAAAGTTGTTTAAACTTCTTCAATTATTGTAACGTTTTTACCAATTAATATTTCACTACCTTCATCTATAAATATATTATTAAAATTATCAATTATGATGTTTTTAAATTTTAATAATGAATCTGGTCCTAATATTATTTTACTATTTTTAGTAAGTGTTAGTTTATGCCCATTACCATTTATTTTACATAAACCTGAGAAAATATGTTCTGTAGAATCAGTAGTTATGTCTTTTTTTAGAGTAATTTTTACATTATGATGTATTTTTGCTTTTAAAGATAAAGAAGATAAAAATAAAATTATTAAAAATTTTTTCATTTAGTTTCCTTTTTTATTTTAAAGAATAATTTTTCCTTTAGGATCTATTTTTTTTAATGAATTATCAATGTAAATAATACATTTACCCATGTTTTCTATAAATTGCGTTACATCATTGATATTATTTTTTATATATAGAGTAGTTTCATCTTTTAAGATAATTTTGCCAGGTTTTTCTAATTTTAAAGAGAAGCCATTGCAGTTTAAAACACATTTTCCTTTAAAAATTAATATTTCCTTTAAATAAGTATTTTTTTTTAATTCTACATTTTTATTTTTAAGCTCCAAATAAGTTTTAGACATAGGTGTTATTTTTATAATTGATGAGATTATTAAAATTAATATTGTAAGTAATTTTTTTTTCATTACTTTTGTGGAGTTTTTTAAAAATACCATATTAATGGAGCTTTTATTTTTTTTTCTTCTGAGATATTAATTTTTATTCGTCGGATAAATTTTTCAGATGTTATTTTTCCTTCTCCTTTAAAAAAGATAATTGGATATATATACTTTATATGTTTGATTGATCCAGTTTCGTTTTCATCTTTTATTCTTTTGCCTTCTAGGATAAGTTCTTTATCTGTTTCTAGTTCTTCTGATATTGTAGTATCATCTGTTATTTTTAAATGTATTTTTTTTTTAGTTTCGGATACTATTTTTATGGTTTTTATTGATTTTATACCTTCTTTAATGTCTATAGCACTTAATTTTAAAGATGATATTATAAAGATTATTGATATAAATAGTATTTTTTTCATTAACATTCCTTGTATATTTTATGAATTTTAAATTATTTTTTCCTTGGACTGCGCAAGTAATATTCTTTTTAGCTATTTTACCTCAAGTATTTCTCAATTTTAAGCAAAAATCTACTAAAGGTTTGAGTGATTTTTTATTAATAGGCTACTTTAATGCCTATATATTTTATTTATTTTATGTTTTTTCTTTAAATTTGCCTTTAGCATATAGAATAATGATTCCGTTTTCTTTTGCTGCTGTTTTGATATTAATTTTTCAACGTTTTTATTATTCCGTATTTTCTGATTTTAATTTAAAATTATTTTATTTTTTTAATTTATTAATAATTTTGTTTTTTATACCCGTAGCTATAAAAAATAATTTCATAATAGGCCATATTGCTGGATGGTTGATGATGTTAGCTTGGGCAGTTTATCAAATTCCGCAAGTGATAAAAAATTATAAATTAAGATCGGTAAATGGTTTAAGTTTTGCTTGGTTAACAATTTTGGGATTAGGTGATCTAATAGAATTTGCGGTAGCACTTTTTTTTAAGTTACCACCGCAAACCTATCTTAATAATTTAAGAGGAATTATAATTTATTTAGTATTTTGTTTTCAATTTTTAAGGTTTAAAAATTAAATTATAGAACATCCTGAATATAAACCATCATTTTCAGGTACTTCTGTATTTTTATAATGTTCTCTAAATTCTTCTTCTTCCTTTTCTTTCAATAAATCTTTATCAAATAGAAAGGCTTTATTATACTTATAAGCTAAAATTTTAGAGTTTTTTTCAAGTTTTATAATCCCTTTACCTTTTATGATTATATTTTTTAAATATAAAATAGACTTGTTTTCAAGTTTTATTTTACTATTTTTTTCTAATATTAATTTTCTGAGTCCAATATAATTTTTAATATAATTTTCTTCATATGGATTAATATCTATATATTTTTCAATATATGAACCATCAAGAATCACAGTTGTGTTTTCCGGTATAACTAAAGTTTTATTTAAATTAAAATCTTTTTTTAATCTAAATTTATTAGAACTTTCTTTTTCTATTACTCCAATATCTTCCAAAGTAATAGTTTTAATTTTTTCATGACTTTTCATTCCAAATATTTTTGATAATCCAAAAATATTTAAAGTTATAAATATTAAAAATATTATTTTTTTCATAGTAAACCTCCTAAAATTTATTAAATACATTTATATTATATAGTTTTTTCTATTTGAAAGAAAACGTAAAAAAAGAAAGAAAAATGTATTAAATTTAAAAAATTTTATTAAAAATTGGTTTTTTTTAAAATAAAAAACCCAAAAATATTAAAATTATTGTTTTTAATATTTTTTTATTTTTATAATACAACTGTGAGGGGTAAAATTTTTGAGGGAAAAACGATCTGATGATCTTGGGGGGTCGCAGGTGATTAGTAATTCTTTTTTGACAGCCCTTATAACATGGGTTGTCAATCTTTCTTATATAGTAGCTATTTTACCGCAAATCTATTTAAATTATAAAATTAAATCAACAAAGGGTTTAAGTGATTATTATTTAGTTGGATATTTTAATGGTTATGCTGCGAATTTTTTTTACGTCTTTACACTTAATTTTCATTTAGCCTATAGAATTAAGGCTATATTTGCAGTTTTAGCTATAGCTTTTATGATATTTCAGCGTTTTAAATATGACCAAATTTATAAAAACAATAAGATAAAGCGTCTTTATGTTTCGGATTTTTCTTTGTTATTTTTAATTACTCCAATTATATTTTCTTTTCCAAAAGTTGCCGGTCATGTGGTAGGATGGATTTTAGTATTTATTTGGAGCTTATATCAATTGCCTCAAATTTTAAAAATATATAGACGTAAATCAGTTGAAGGTTTTAGTTTTTTTTTAGTTTCTTTAATTGGAATTGGAAATATAATAGAATTATTTATTGCCTATATTTTTAATTACCCCATTCAAACGCATTTAATTGCAATAAGGGGTATTATAATTTTTTTAATTTATATGTTTCAATTTAGTTTATATAGTAAAAATAATAATTTTATTACGATTAAAGAAAAAATTTTAAAAAAGTAAAATTTTTAGGTTTTTTCTTTTAAAAAAAGGCTAAAAAGGCATTTTTTAGGGGTATATGACTATATTTTAAAATTGTGCTATAATTATCTAAGAATTGAAATTTATCAAATTTATTTAACAACTTTGATTTTGCGTTCAAATCATTGGCGAGTGCCAATGTTTCTTTAAAAAATATAAATTATTCGGCTAATAAAAATAAAAAACTTTCAGGAGGGAAGTATTATATGTATTTTAGTACAAATATGTTTGCTATTATAGCTACGTGGCTTTCACAATTACTATTTTTCTCGGCTATTTTGCCCCAAATTTGGTTGAATTTTAAAAGAAAATCAACCAAGGGCTTTAGTGATGCATTATTATTTGCATATTTAAACGGTTATTTTGCATATTTAATATATATTTTTGGTTTAAATTTACCTATAGCTTACAAAATAATTGTCCCAAATACTTTTATGGCTACATTAGTATTGTTTTTTCAAAGATTTAAATATGCTGATTTAAAAAATAAAAAAGCAAAAAAATTATTTACGCTTTTTATATGCAATATATTTTTATTTTTTACAGTATTATTGTTTTATTTTAAGTTTTCTTATGTATTCGGACAAATTTTTGGTTATACCTCATCTCTTATTTTTAGTATGTGTTATTTTCCTCAAATTTTTTCTATTTATAAGAATAAAAGTACAAAAGGTTTTAGTTTTGCATTGATTTCATTGTTTACTCTTGGAGATATGGTAGAACTTTTTGGTGCTATAGTTTTAAAACTTCCTTTGCCTACCATAATTAATAATTTAAGGGCTGTTGTCATTTATTTGATATTTAGTTCTCAATTTTTTATTTATAGTAGATTATTTAAAAGATTCTCTAAACATAAGATTTCATTTGCTTTTTTCAATGCTAGAACACAAATTAGTCAAAAATTTAATCCGGAATTATTTCTTGTTAAGATAAATAATGTTAAATTTATAAGAAAAAAAATTAGAGATTTTTGTTAAAATTAATCTTAGTTATAGTTAAAATTAATCTTAGTTATAAATTAAATTTTATATTGTTTAATTAAATAAATTATTTAAGTAAATAACATGTTTATTACAAGAGTATTTATAGCAAACTTTTTTGTATTGGTAGCAAACTTAATTTTTATGTTGAGTTTGCTACCTCAAATTTTTCTAAATTATAGAATAAAATCAACTAAAGGTTTAAGTGATATTTTTATTTTGGCATCACTTAATGGTCAGTTTTCTTATTTGGTATATGCATTTATTAAAGATTTGCCTTTTATATATAAAATAATAAATCCTATTTATGCTTTTTTACTTTCTATAATAATATTCCAACGTTTTTATTATTCGGATAAATCATTAAATGATAAAAAAATTTTACGTATTTATTTATTAAATATTTTTATTTTATTTTCTATTGCCTTTTTTATATTTACAGGCCTAACTAATTTAGGTTATTTATTGGGTTGGATTCCTGTAGGGATAGGCTTGTGGAAAAAAGTGCCTCAAATGTTTAAAGTTTATAAAGCAAAATCTGTTTATGGGTTTAGCTTATTTTTTATTGTTTTATCTTTACTTTCTTATACGTTTGAAACTTCAGCAGGATTAATTTTAAATTTACCGGCACCCGTTTTATTTAATGATTTAAGAGGTTTTTTTGTTAACTTAGTATTTTTAATGCAATTCTGGGTTTATAAATAAAATTTTATAAATAAAAAAAAGGATAAGGGTGCTTGATCGTAATAAATTATTTTTACAAATTCAAAATTTATCAAAAAATCTTTTTCCGGATTTAACTTCCGAATCCAATATTGCTCAAGAGAAGTTAGATGAAATTAATACCGATATTAACTTTATAAAAAAAGTTGAGTTATCAAACAGTTCATTTTTAATACCTTCTTGGATAGGAAATATTAAAGATACCTTTGATATAAAAAATGATTTGCAAGATTATTCGGTTTTGGCTGTTGACGGTTCTCAGGTTTATCCGGATAGAAATGTCTCGGGTGCAGGTTGTTTTTTAATAAATACAGGAGGTTGTCAAATTCATTATTCCAGTCAAAGCAAAGTTTCTTTTTTTTCCGAGCCGCAAGTTTTTTTGATTCAGGATTTTTTGGATAAAAATTATAAAATAAGTTTTTCTAGAGATTTGGTTGATTTAAAAAGAGAAGAGCTTGAATTAAAAAAGCTATTTGAAATAAGTATAAGTAATAATATTGATTTATGTTTTGTTGACGGAACAATAATTTTTTGGCCATTAGAGGGAAAAGCTGAAGAAGTAAAAGATTTATTTTTAAAAAGTTATCTTAATTATTTAAATGAATTTTATAATAATAAAAAATTGATTGCAGGTTATATTAGTTTTCCTAAAAGCAAAGAAATAGTTAACTTAATAAAGTTAGGTTTATGCAGGTTTGATTTTGCAGAGTGTATTGCTTGTCATAGAAATTATACTGATTTTCCCTGTAAAATTATTGATCATTTAATAGATACACAAGTTTTAAGATCTTTTTTAAAGCCAATGCAAAGAACTACCATTTTTTCTAGTAATTCAAAAATAATAAAAGAATATCCGAATCATTTAAAACCCTGTTTTTTTTATCTTAATGTTGGCAAGGAGATTGTAAGAATAGAGACATTTGATTGGATAGCCAAGGATATTAATAATTTGGATTTTATTTGTAAAGTTGCTATTGATCAAGCAAATAAAGGTTTGGGATATCCTGTAGTGTTGGCAGAGTCTCATGAACAAGCTGTTGTAAAAGGTCCCGATAGAAATTTTTTTTATCATTTGATTCAAAAAGTAGCTCTTGAACAACAAAAAAGATTGTTTTATTCTCAAAAGAGTCTAAAAAAACGAGGGATTGGTGTTTAAGGGCTTTTTATGTTTATTGCAAAAAATTTAGAACTGCATTTTGGAAACCAAGTAATATTAGATAATGTTTCATTTAATATTAATTCTAATCAAAGGATTGGGCTTGTTGGAAGAAATGGCTCAGGTAAAACGACTCTTTTAAAAATTATTGCAGGATTTCAGGATTTAGATTCCGGTGAAATAGTAATTCAAAAAGATAAAAAGGTTGCATATTTACCTCAAAATGTAGTTTTACTGTCAAATAAAACTATTTTAAATGAAGCTTTAAATATTTTTGATAATCTTGGGAATCTGGTAGAAGAATTTTATTTATTAGAAAAAGATATTTCTTATAATATTAATAATATAGA
>WJLJ01000011.1 GCA_014728525.1 Candidatus Babelota bacterium
AAATAAAAATAATAAAATTATATAATTATTTTTTTTTTATCATATAATTTATTCCCGAAAACTTTTAAAGTTGTATATTAAAAAACAAAAGTAAATTTTAACTTTAATTAAAAAAAAGGACAAGAATGAACTTAATAGATATTAGTTGGCCTATATCTGAAAATATTACTGAATATAAAAATAAAAAATCAATAAAAATAATACAGACTTCGAAATATAAAAAAGATGGTGTAAGAGAAAAATTAATAACTTTTAATAGTCACACAGGAACACATATAGATGCACCGTCACATTTTACAGAAAATGGAAAAACTTTAGATCAATTAACCCTCAATAAATTTTATGGTCTGTGTAAAATTTTCGATTTAACAAATGTAAAAGAGAAAATAACATCAAAAAATCTTGAAAATTTAGATATACAAAAAAATGATATTGTTATTTTAAAAACAACCAATAGTAACCTTCAAGAAGAGGGGGATTTTGTTTCTGATTATGTTTATTTAGAAAAAAGCGGTGCAAAATACTTAGCTGATAAAAAAATAAAAACTTTTGGTTTTGATTATCTTGGAATAGAAAGCAATCAACCAAATCATGAAACACACAAATATTTATTAGAAAATGAAATTCCAATAATTGAAGGTCTCAGATTAAAAAATGTAAAACAAGGAAAATATATTCTTTCTTGTTTTCCAATTTATATAAATAATGCAGACGGCGCACCTGCAAGGGCAATTTTAATAGAAAAATAAAGTCATTTTTCTACATGCCCATCTAAATTAATTGGATAACTACAAGGAAAAAACAAATAATCAACAAATTCCGATTTTCCAGGAATAACAAGTTGATTACCTTCTTCTTTCGGTTTTTTTTCTTTAAAAAAAAAGTATTTTGATAATTTTATTTTCGGTTTGAAAGAATCTATCATTTTATTTTGAAGGCTTCTCTTATTTTAAAATAAGGTTTAAATCAAATTTTATTTTTTACTATCTAAAATTATTGAAACAGGACCATCATTAACAAGCTCAACTTGCATTTTAGCACCAAATTGACCATCTTTAATTTTTGGATATAATTTTTTGAAATCATCTAAAAAATTTTTATAAAAAATCTTTGCCTGTTCTGGAGACATAGCGCTAGAAAAAGAAGGGCGATTACCCTTTGTGCAATCCGCATATAATGTAAATTGAGATACAAATAAAATTTCTCCATTTATATCTTGAATACTTTTATCAAAGTATCCATTATCTGATTCAAATATCCGCAAATTTAAAATTTTTTTTGAAATATAATCAATATCTTTTTGAGTATCATCTTTTGAAATACCAACTAAAATTAAAAAACCTTTTTCTATTTGAGAAATTAACTTTTTATCAATACAAACTGATGCCGATCCAACTCTTTGAATAATTACTTTCATGAATTACTATTTTTTCTTTTTAGCTTTTGCAGCTTTTAAATAAGAAGATAAATAATCTAATTTTCTAATTTGTTCTTGCAATCCTACAAAATAACGTGAATAACTAACTCTTACATCTTTTAAAAGCTTTTTTACGTGTTTTTTTGTTGATCTCAATTTTTGATCCAAATAAAGAAGAGCATCATCTGTTGCATTTTTAAAAACTTTAATAGTTTTTAGAGGTTTTTCAGCAATTAAATTTGAATAAAAAGTAATATCACCTGTAAGCTCTCCTAAAACCTGCTCTAAAGATTTTTCATATTTTAAAAAACTTGCTTGAGACTTTTTAAAATCTTCTTCATTTAATTTTATTTGTCCCTCTTTTGTAAGATTTTGTAATTTATCTTCAACTGTTTTATATTGCTGCACAAAAGAGTCTCTTTTTTCTTCTATTTCTCTTTTAGCCTTTTCCAATTCACTTATTATTTTCTCTGCCTCTTTTTTAAATTCAACAGAAAGAGCCGGAACTTCCAATTCTTTAGTATTTTTCTCCATAAATTCTTTTAATAACTGTTCTTGCTTTTGCTTTAGTTCCTCCGGACTCAATTTTTTTTGAGCTTGTTTTTCTACGTTTTCATTTTTATCTTCATTTTTCTTCTTATTATTGTCTGACATAATTAACCCATTAAATTAAAATTTATATCTAAATTTAAAGCCAAATAAGTATTTTAACTAGTTTTAAGCAAAACATCAAAAAAACATCAATACCCACTCTTGATAAATAATAAAATAAAATTATATAAAATCCACCTATAAATTTATCATTAGACATATAAAATTCATAAAAAAATTACGAATCAACACTTTTAATAGGCGGATTCTACATTTTTCCCGCTTATTTAAGTCTATAAAAAAAATTAGTTCAAATAGAAAAGTTTAATAGAGTATGTTTTTGTAAATAAAATGCTCTGAATGGGATAAATTAAAATTTTTCACTTTAGTTACTAACAAGTTTGTTAGTAACTCCAGTTTGATTTTTTGCAAAAATTGAACTGGAAAAGTTTTCAGCAGATTGTATACTTTTAAAACACAAAAAAAATGAAGCTCCTAGAAAGCCCATTGAAAAAATTGACATAATATTTTAAGCTGCGACATACAATTATTATAATAATTTTATTTTTAAAAAATCAAGAAAATTAATATATTTTATATAATTAATAACTATAAAAAAGATTAAAAATATGTTGCCTAAAAAATATCCTGTAACATGTCATACAAAAAATATTGGCTCTAATTCAACCTTTGTTGCAATAAAAGGTTTTTCCTTAGACGGTAATAAATTTATAAAAAAAGCCATCAAAAGGGGAGCTGCCAAAATTATATCTGATCAAGAAGATTTAGAGATTATAAAATTTTGCAAAAAACAAAAAATTCAATTTGAATTGGTAGAAAATGCAAGAATTGCGTTAGCTAAAGAAAGCTCTAAAACATTAAAAACTAAAAATATAAAAACTAAAATCATTGGAATCACGGGAACAAAAGGTAAAACAACTACAACATACATAATAGAACATATTTTAAGTTATTCCGGATTTAAAACTGCTTTAATTGGAACAATAAAAAATAAAATACTAAATAAAGAAATAAAAAGTATAAATACAACACCGGAAAGTGATTTTTTACACATGTTTTTGCATGAATGCGACAAACAAAATATTAACTTTGTAGTTATGGAAGTATCTTCTCATGCTCTAAGTTTAAATCGCACATATGGTATAAAATTTGATGCTATAGGATTTACAAATCTTGCAAATGAACATTTAGATTTTTATAAAAATATGGATAAATATTTTAAAGCAAAATCAAAAATATTTAATCAAATAAAAAAAGATTCCGTAGTAGTTATAAATAAAGATGATCAGTGGGGCAAAAGAGCAATAGAAGAACAAAAAAATATTAATAACCTAATTACACTGGAAGAAAAAAATTTTAATATAATAAAAAAATATATTCCTAATCACATGCCCGGTAAATTTAATCTTTATAACTTTTTCATGTCTTTTCTAATTTGCAAAAAGTTAGGAATATCAGAAGAAAAAATACTAAAAGCCATAAAAAATTTCCCCGGAGTTCCGGGAAGGTTACAAAAACATGTATTAAAAAATGGGACTATAGCCTTTATTGATTATGCACATAATCCATCTTCTATGAAAGAAGTTCTAAAAACATTAAAACCTTTAACAAAAAATTTAATTGTTGTTTTTGGTTGCGGAGGAAACAGAGATAAAACAAAAAGACCAATGATGGGTGATATTGCAATTGAATACGCTGATAAAGTAATAATAACAAATGATAATCCCAGATTTGAAAATCCAAGAGAAATCATAAATGATATAATTAAAAAGATTCCAAAAAATAAAATGAACAAAATTGAAATAATTGAAGATAGAGAAAGGGCTATAAAAAAAGCTGTCTCAATTTCCGATAAAAATTCAATAATAGCCATTCTTGGCAAAGGCCACGAAAATTATAATCTAATTAAAAATAAAAAATATTTTTTTGATGATTTTGCTCAAATAAAAAAATATTAAAAATTCTTGCGCTAATAATATTTTTAATTATTATAACCGAGGTAATATTTAATAACTTTTTTTAAACAAAAAGGAGACTTTATGAAAAAATTATTTTATGTTTTTGCTTTATTTTTATTAATATTCTCAAAAATAAAACCGGAAGAATTATCAATAAAAGATATTGCAAAAGATATAGATAAAGAATTAATCGCTGAAATATGCAAGACACCAAAAAGAAAAATTAAAAAACAAAACAAACTAAAAAATTTTATTAAAGAAGCAACAAAATCTATTATTAGAAGTAAAAATTTATTTGAAAAATATACAAACGATTTAACAAATGAAGATATTTCAAAACTTATAAAAGAATTGGAAAATTTAAATTACAAAATTATTAAAAATGAAAAAAGTTACATCATAACATTAAGCAGAAAAGATCTAATAATAAAGATAGCTCAATGTAAATTCATCAACAATCTTGAAAAGATCAAAGATAAATTAGATAAACATCAAATCAATACAAAAAATTTATTAAAAGAATCAGGAATAATCTTTATGGGAATAATTGCAACCGGCTCAACCATAATATTTTTAAAAAATAGTGAATCTACAAGAGAAATATTAAATTCTTGCACTGATCCAAAAGTTTTAGAAGCAAAATTAAAAAAATTGATTGAATTTTGTATAAGTGTTTATAAAAAAATAGACAAAGATAATATTAAAGAATATGGCACTTATCTAAAAGATTTAGGATGTGATTATCTTATAAAATTTGCAAGACTTATAAGACCAAGATAAAAAAGATTAAAAAAGCCGGTGAACGTTCGCCGGCTTTTTTAATCTTTTTTTAATTCAGAGAAATTTAAAACTGGCCAACCTTTTTTGTTGGCTTTTTTTTGTAATTTTTTATTGGGATTTACAGCTATTGGTTTTCCAACATGTTCTAATAACATAATGTCATTATGGCTATTAGCATAAAAAATAACATCTTTTAATGAACCGCCAAGTTCTTCTTCTATTAATTTTTTTACTAATTTATATTTCTGTTTACCTGAACAAGGTTCACCTTTTAATTTCCCGGTAGACATTCCATTTTTAAATTCTAAAGAAGAAGTAAAAGCATAATCAAATTTATAGTTCTTAATCAATTCGTCGTATAATTGTGATATCCCTGCATCAACCATTATTGTTTTAAGACCGTCTTTTTTATGTCTTTGCAATCTCTCATATGCATCTTTGTATATATAATTTTTACAATCATTTTCCCAAACAAGCTTACACTTCTCTTTTACTTCAGATTCTTTTTTATTTTTATAATATTTAAAAAATGTTTCGTATCCTTTTTTTGCATCTAAAGTTCCAAACGTATAAGAAACTCCACATTGCAATAAATCTAAATAACCTCTAAAAGGAATTTTTATTCTTTTTTTAAAAGACATCAAAAGATCATATAAACTTTTTTGCCAAAAACAATTACTAACATCAAAGACTACATATTTAAAATCTTTGTCTTCTCTTTTAGAAATGTTTTCTTCTTCTTTTTTATTGTTATCAGATTTATTGTTATCAGAATTAATATCTTTTGTTATTGAATTATTTTCTCTTACTTTTTTGATTCGAGATTTTTTCGCAGAAATAAAAGGGAATAAAAAAGACAATAAAAATATACTAATTATCTTTTTTTTTAAAAAATCCATAAAATTAACCTCCTACTTAAGTAGGGCATCTCTGAAAAAATCCAAAGAATCTAAAACTTTACCTGCCCCTATAACAACAGATAATAAAGGATTTTCTGCAACTTTGACAGGTAATCCTGTCTCTTTAGAGATTAACGTATCTAGATTTTTTAGCAAAGCCCCTCCACCGGCAATCATTATTCCACGATCAACTAAATCTGAAGATAATTCGGGAGGCGCATTTTCTAATGCAGAATGTATGGCATCTATAATAACCGCAATAGGTTCTGTTAGAGCTTCAAAAACCTCTGCATCTGTAAGAATTACAGTCTTAGGTACACCTGTTATTAAATCTCTTCCCTTAACCTCTTCTTTAATCGATTCGTCAGAAAGCATAGCTGTGCCTATTTTTATTTTTATCTCTTCGGCTGTTCTTTCACCAATAAGTAAATTATATTTTCTTTTTACATATTGAACAATGGAACGATCCATTTCATCGCCCCCAACACGAACAGATTTACAATAAACAACATCTTTCAATGAAATTATTGCAACTTCCGTTGTTCCTCCTCCGATATCCACTATCATATTTCCGGTAGGCTCTTCAACCGGAAGACCGGCACCGATAGCTGCAGCCATAGGTTCCATAATAGTATAAACATCTCTTGCACCGGCTTCTCTTGCCGAATCTTCAACTGCACGTTTTTCAACTTGTGTAATACCTGAAGGAACTCCTATAATCATTCGAGGACGAACTAAAGTTTTCCTATTATTATGAACTTCACTGATAAAATAACGCAACATACTTTCAGTTAATTCGAAATTGGCAATAACACCATCTCTTACGGGACGACTTGCTACAATGCTTTCAGGCGTTTTACCCAACATTTTCTTTGCTTTATTTCCGGCAGCCAAAACTTCATTTGTAGAACTTTTAACGGCAACAACAGAAGGCTGATCTAAAACAACACCTTGATTACGAACATAAATAACCATATTTGCCGTACCAAGATCTATAGCTAAATCATTCGAAAAAAAACTAAATAATTTACTTGCGGGCCAAAATTTCATATCTATACCCCATTAAAAATGTGCTTGTACGCCCAAAGTTAATTGATGGGTCTTACAAGAACCATTTCCGCTAAATTGATAATCAAATGTTAAAAATATTTTTGGATCCAAAATCCAATTATTTCCTGCTTCTTTAGAATCATAAACTAATTCCAAAGAAATGTAATGCATTCTCCAACGAGTTAAATTTTCTTTAGCTGCTATATTATTAGAAATATCTTCTTCTGTTAAGTCTTTTCCTTCCCACATCGTTGTTCCAACTTCTTGATTCAAATAACTTTTAATTGCAGGATCACTTCTCGTATCTATCCACTTATCATTAGAATGTCTTAAATAAGTATAACGCAACTGAAAATCAATTCCATCTGTTAAATTTTCTGCAATAAAATATGGAGAAAATTTAATTGTATAACCGGGATCTATTTTTACATTGGCAATAAGTGCACTAAATATAGCTGGTTCTTGATAAACTGGAATACGTAAAGTTCTTGTATTATTAAATTGATACATTGCACCTAATAATAAACCAATTTTCCAATCTTGTTTTAATTCAAATTCAGGTAAAACATCAAAATATAAAGTCCAATGTCCATTACCCATAAAAGAAACTGAGGAAGGATAATCTATATAACTGTTAACTCCTGTCGGAATAGTTGTTCCCAATCTGAAATTTAAATCTATACTGCGCATTAACCACTTGTGACCCCAATTAAAATTCAAACCGGCATGTAAATCAACATCTCCAACTCCTGATTTTGTCCAATCTCCACCTTGAACATCAAGTTCTTCATTTGTTTTTCTTCTTATTCTATTCAATTGATCTAATTCACCGGAACGTAAATTTTTTAATGCATTATCGGAATCTTTTTCTAAAAAATAAAAATTATCACTTGTATTAACATGCATTAAAGGAAAAGATGTACCTAAAGATAAACCTTTCCAATGTAAAAAATTACCGCTAGCTCTAAAACACTGTTCATAATTAAATAAAAAACCACGAGACTTTATTTTACCGTTGACTCTAAATCTAATTGATTTATTTAACCATGCATCCCCGGGACCCCTTTCTTCTTCTATAGGGTTAGTAAATCCCGCTCCTTTTACTTTTTCTAAACTGGCAATAACATCTCTCAGATCATATTTTCCATAAAGTTCTGGAATACCTGCATTTCCACCTCCTCTAGAAAAAGCAGTATCTGCTTTTATATAAAACAATGAAGGAGAAACATGAGACTTTCTTTTGTTAACATATTCAGCCGGTCTTTCTAAAAATGGAAAATATCTACTTGTATTATGAGAAGCATTTAAGAAATTAAAAATAAATATAATTACAAATAAATTAAAAAAAATTTTATGGAATTTATTATTACAGAATTTATTCAAGAACCTCATTGATCTACACCACATTTTTATAAAACCCTTTTTAAAATAAGTTTTGATCTTACTTTAAATACAATTTTCGTCAAGATTTCAATACCACTATTTTGATAAAAAAAACAAATAAGTTATTATTAATCAATAATAAAGTTTGCATTTTAAAATATACCTTCAAAAAAAAGGAAAGTAAAAAAAGGAGTAAATAAAATCAATGAAAAAAAATTTTACTTTTATCGCTAATTGGAAAATGTATTTAAATTTTAACGAAGAAATAGATTTAGCAACTTCCGAATATGATAATTATATAAAACTTGCCAAAAATACCAATAGTGAAATTATTATATGTCCATCATTTTTAAGTTTATCAAACATTACCCAGATTTTTAAAACAACAGAAATAGAAACGGGAGCGCAAAATTGCTCCGAACATTTAAAAGGAAGTTTTACAAGCCAAGTTTCAGCAGAGAGTCTTAATCTTATAGGAAGTAAATTTTGTATAATAGGACACTCTGAATCAAGAAAATATTTACATGAAAATGAAAATCAAATAATTGGTAAACTTGATATGTTAATAGACAATAAAATTTCTCCAATATTATGTATAGGAGAAAATCAGGAAGAACATAAAAAAAATGAAACTTTAAAAAAATTGGAATTACAACTTAAAAAATTAGAAGAATCTATTTCTAATAACGCAAATATACGAGAATATATTCCTATATATATTGCTTATGAGCCTTTATGGTCTATAGGAACAGGAAATATCCCAACACAACAACATTTAGAAAATGTTTTTACCTGGTTATTCGAAAAAACACAAAATATAAACAATAATGTAGAATTTAAGATTCTTTATGGCGGTAGTGTTAATGCTGAAAATACAAATTTTTTAAAGAAAATAAAGCATTTAGATGGTTTTTTAATAGGAAAATCAAGTTTAGATTTCCAAGAATTCGAAAAAATTGTAAGATTAGGTAGTCTAAGTTAATTAATATTAAAAAAAAGAAAATAAGATTTTACAGTATAAACGAAAGGTAAAAATGACAACTTTTTTAACGATACTCTTTGTAATACTCTCTATTTTTCTAGCTCTTTTTATCTTAATACAACAAGGAAAAGGAGATATGGGCCTTGGTGGTCTTGGAGGCGGAGGACAAATGTTATTTGGTGGTTCCGGAGGCCAAGATTTTTTTGAAAAAGCAACATGGGTAATGGGTGCTTTATTTATATTCGGAGCTTTAGGACTTACAATATTAAAAAATAAAGAATCTACAAAATCTAAACTTGCAGGATTTGTATCCACCGAACAAACAAAACAATCAAACAATGTTCCTTTTGAAAATAAGCAAAAATAACAAATTAATAAAAGGGTTGAAATTAGTTGGTTAAGATATTTAGAAATAATTAATCAACGAAGATTGTCTGTTTTAAGTTTGGGATGTT
>WJLJ01000012.1 GCA_014728525.1 Candidatus Babelota bacterium
GCCAAAATGTCAATGATATGGCTTTTATGTAAGTTATAGTATAGAAAAAAGTTCAGTAATCAAGTACTTGAGTATAATTTATCTATATTAATTATATAAGAAAAGTGGCTTCTTTGAGCCACTAAGTTCTGATAATTATTAATTTGCGGAGAGAAATCAACCGTATTAGAACTAACTACTAGTCTGCTGGCTAGTAGTGGTTTTATCCATTTCCTTAAGATAAGCATCTGTTAATAATTCTTTTTCAATATAATTGATTAAAATAGCAATCATTTTTTTCAAATCTGATATATCATTATTCTCCCAAATTCTATTATAGTGAGTTTCATCATTTCCTAACCAAGTAGCTCTTTCAGCTATGCCTTTTATTCTCTCATCTTCTAAATATTCTTTTATACAATTACTTAAAAATTTAGCTTTAATATCTTCGGTTTTATCAGGCTGTCTACTTATTAAGAAATCTTTAATTAAAAATTCTAAAGATTTTCTGTATCCTATACCGCAAATTTCATTTAATTTTTCTTGTTCTGCACATTCCGACTCCGAATATATTTTAATAAAATTTGGTGAAAGATCTTCAATTTCTTTATTAAATTCAGTAAATTTTTTATTCCCTTTTGTTAATTCTTTAAGTTGGTAAATGCCGTTTGAGGGATTTTTAAAATAATAACCTATAAAACTATTTTTACATCTTTTGCACTTTAAAAATACCTGTACTTCTGTTTCTGATGTGCGAAAATAAACCAAAGGCTGTGTGTCTATATCTACATGACAAAATGGACAGTTGAGTGCATTCTCGGCACTAACCTGTATGCTATTACCATCACTATTTCCACTTAAAGTGAAGCCATTTATACTTTTTGTGTTATTCATAATAAATTATCTATTTAATTATTAACTTCAATCCTACTCCATTTCATATCCATTGGATCACTGCCCTCATTGTAAACTTCACTTTCTTTATAATAAGTAAGATACTTGTAGGGGCTTTTTTCTTTTCCTTTAAAATTAGAGAAAAATTGTGGTCTATAGCTAAATTCATCACCCTGTATATCAACATATTCAATCCATTCGTAAGGGATTAAACCGGCTACAAAAACATTATATTTTTCACGCTTTGAATTTTTACTTTCTTTAAGTGCCAGGTTATTATCTTCTTTTTTGCAAACTTCTTTAACCTCACAGAAAAACTCTACACCATCAAATCTTAACGATTTTAATTCAGCTCCAAGATAAGTATAGCCATATCTGTTTTCTTCGTTATTATGTGGGTAATTTTTTACATATTTTTTAATATTTATCAGTTCAACTTTACTGTTTCCACCACTTCGGATTTTGTCTAAAATAGTTTCTACCTTTTTTGAAATATTTTCTTTATGGTTTAATCTATCCTTTAGGTTAATTTTCTTTGACAAAAAATAAACATGGTAAGCTATAAAACCGCCAACTAAAATCCCAACTATTCCAATTATATTTTCTAAAAGCCAATTCATGTCTATTAAAACTATTTTTTATTACCAAATATTATATACAGAAAAACTTTGTAATACAGGATAACAACAGCAACAAACCCTGCGATAACCAATAGAGATATTTTTAGAATATAGAGAGTTGTAAGAAGATTCGATTTTTTATAAAAAACCAAATCTTTATAGTATAGTGAGTCCTGTCCTATTGGTTCTAAAAACTTAAGTTTTCCGTCTTCTTGACCATTAATATCATAATGCGTGTATGCGTCAGGAAGTAAACATTTAATACTGTTTTTTCTTATATAGTTTGTGAATGTTTCAATTGGGACATCATTTCTACCGTACATATCTCTAATAAACAAGGTGCGAATTCCAGTTTTGTTTTGTACATCAGCAACTTTATTTTCAAGATCATTGGAACAAAAAATATCGTCATATAAGGTTTTGTCGGTTGGTACATTTAGGTGGTATGAAGCACCTGGACGATCATGTAATTCCTCAACTATTTCATTTGGCTTCTTTAATTCTTGGATTTGCTTAACATCAGTTGTTATTCTATCGTTAACAGAATCAACAATTTCGTATTGAGGAATAATAGGTGAGTTAAAAGTGTCATATATTGTGTATAACGCCAAAATGAAAGAAGCAAAAAATAAAACGACAAATAATCTATGCCACCATCTCTTTTTTAAATTAAGATCTTTTCTAAAAAAATTATTCATACTTTCAATTTTAATATTTTATACTTAAATTATAGACTTTTTAAGTACGAAAATCAAGCAAAATCTTCAAAATTTGACAAAACCAAAAATCCATGATATTGTATCTCTAGTTCCGATATAACTGCCCGAGAAATCTAAGAACGGAACGCAGTAAACAGAGTTTGTTAGGGATTTTCAACAAATCACAGCCCCTATATAAGGGAGCTGTTTTTATTTGTCTACATTTTACATCATTAGCAAGTGTAGATCCGTTTTTTTCGGGCAACTGCCCGTGCCCGAAAAAACGGTTGCATGCTAAGAGGAAAATGGATAAATATAGCTCTTGAATATCGGTTAGCTACCTATACTATATAACTTGATTATAAGCACACATCTAACCGATTTGAACATAAGTTTTGTATTTGAATTCTTAGACACAATTTAGCCTATGCCTATTGAAGCATTTGACTTTAGAATAATAAAGTCAGGCAAGCATGTTGAGGTGTATGATTATAAAACAAAGAAAATAGTAAAAGGCTACACCCGAAGAAAAAGACAACGAGCAAAAAAGAAGAAAAACATTTTAGAAACAGGAACATGGGATTTTGACGATATTATTAAAGAATTAGATACCCAAGAAAAAGAACAAAAAGCAAAACAAGACAGTTCTGTACATAGAACCCAAACCAATATCAGAAGAATAACCAACGCCAACCCTCAGCTAAACAAGTTTTTGACTTTAACCTTTGCCAAGCCTATGACCGACTTGAACGAGGCTAACAAATTGTTTAACACCGCCATAAAAAGAATACTCCGAGCCAAACCTGAGTTTGAGTATATAGCCGTTGTTGAGTTTCAAAAAGACACTGACCACTACGGCAGAAAAAAAGAACATGGCGGATCAGTGCATTATCATTTGTTATGCAATATACAAACAAAACTTCAAAGAACACGATTTGAATGGGAGCGGTGGTTTCAAATGAGATATTGGAAAAACGGCTTTGTAAAAATCAAAGACGTAAACAGCATTACCAACATGGGGGCATACTTCTGCAAATATCTTACCAAAGACATGTTCGACAAAAGAATGTTTAATAAAAAGAAATTCTTTTGCTCACAAACACTAAACAAACCAGTTGAAATGACTGGCGTAAAAGCACGACGCTTTTTCAATACATTTGTAAAACCGACCTTACCACTGTTTGAAAAAACGTTTGAAAACAAATATAGCGGATTGGTAGACTACTCCGCATATTCTTTAAACGAGGACATACCTGTTAAATGTAAACATATAGGGTTTTAGACAAACGAAAGGAAAAATAATATGCGACTTCAAAAAAAGCATATTAAGAAGTACCAAGCTATATATGAAAAGATATATAACAGAAAAATAAACTATGAAGACGCATACACCCAGTGTATGGATTTGGTTTTGTTTTGTATGGTGGCGACTAAACCACTACCAAGAGAAAATCAGCCAGCTCTTGAAAAATAACAAGAGCGTGGTATTATATAAAAGCTTACCTGACACAATTTAATTACAGAGAGTTTATTTTTTTCATACCAGAGATGGGCAGTTCCTACCGATGAAAAAACTTTCTGTTTTTTGTGTCGGGTAAGCTAGGACTGCCCTTTTTTGATACTTAATTTTAGAATTATGAAATACTTTGCGTATGTAAGAAAATCTACCGAGGGCGAGGAACGACAAGCACTGTCTATTTCTAGCCAAGTTGATAAAGCCAAAGAGATATTTGGTGATTTGAATATTGTGGAAGTATTGGAAGAAAAACACTCGGCTTTTAAACCCCACCAAAGACCAATCTTTGAAAACATGATTAAACGCATAGAAAAAGGCGAAGCTGATGGAATTATTGCCTGGCACCCCGATAGACTCTCTCGTAACGAAATAGACGCCTCTACGGTGTCATATTTGGTTAGGACTGGTGTGATAAAAGATCTCAAATTTGGCTCATACAATTTTGATAATAGCCCCGAGGGAATAATGATGTTGCAACTGGCACTTTCACAATCTCAATATTATTCTTCTAAACTTGGTAAAGATGTAAAGCGTGGAATGGAAAAGAAATTTAGCATGGGATGGCAACCAAACACTTGTCCAAACGGATATATGAATGTAAGGAAAAATGGTTTTAGCACTATTAAGGTGGATAAGAAAAGATTTAAACTTATCCGCCAAGCTTTTGACATGATGCTCACAGGAAGCTATACCGCCCCACAAGTACTAGACAAATTAAATAATGAATGGGGATTTAAAACAAAAAATAGAAAAAGTAAAGGTTTATCTCGTTCTTCAATTTATAGAATATTAACCAATCCTTTTTATGCTGGAATTATTGAATACGACGGCAAGCAAAAACAAGGTAAACACAAACCCATGATAACTTTGGACGAATACGACCGTATACAAGAAATATTGGGTAAAAAAGGAAAACCAAGACAGCGGGTAAATAAATTTGCTTACTCGGGTTTAATCAGATGTGCAAATTGTGGTTCACTTATTACTGCGGACAAAAAGACCAAAATATTAAAAACCACCAAAGAACAAAAAAGTTATGTGTATTATAGGTGCAACCGCAAAAAACCAACTGTTAAATGTCATGAAATGCCTATACCACAATCAAAGTTAGAAGAACAAGTTTTGGAAATGTTAGAAAATTATAATGTCATACCAGACTTTGCTAATTTGTTTGACGAGATAGTGGCAGAATGTAGAAAAGACGAAATTGACCAAAGCGAAATTATTAAAAATATTCAAAAAGATATTAACAAGCTAAAACTAGAAAAAACTAATCTAACCAGCCTTGCTTGTAAGGGGCTAATTACCGAAGACGAATTTTTGGAACAAAAAAATAACTACCAAAGGCAGATATTAAAATTAGAACAACGGGTTAAAGAAATTAAAAAAGGAAACAACGAAGCTGACAAGACTCTTGATAATGTTTCTCTCATGTTACGAGCTAAAAAACAATTTGAAAATGGCACAATTCAAGACAAAAGAGACATCATCGAGCATTTAGGCTCGAACCGAGTACTAGGTAGTAAAACTTTGTTAATCTCAGCCAATGAATGGGGAGGATTTTTTGAAATGTCCGTTCGGTCTAATGCTACCAAATATACAACTCTCGAACTGCACAAAAAGCCCTTAACTAAAGCAAAAAGCAAGGCTTTAACCTTGCTTTGTCGCAATCTGCGGACCGGACGGGGCTCGAACCCGCAACTTCCGCCGTGACAGGGCGGTGCTCTAGCCAGTTGAACTACCGGTCCATTAATGTATTTTTTAAAAGGAACTTAATTCTTTCTCTACCCTTTCCTGTTTTTAAAAATTTTTCC
>WJLJ01000013.1 GCA_014728525.1 Candidatus Babelota bacterium
TTATTAAGTTGGAACAATAAATATTTTACTTTCGAATTTATTGATATTTATCTTTTTTATAATCTCGTAAAAATTTTTAAAGTTGGAAGTTTTTATAAAAATGTGTCTGGTTTCTGTTTTTTGTATTTTATAAATAATTGGTTTTGCTGGACCTAAAATTTTTATATTAATTTTATTTTTAAGTTTTTGATTTTCAATTTCTTGATAAAGCTTTATAGAGTCTTTTTCTAATTGTTCAACAATAGTATTTTTTAGTTCTATTTGAATGAGTCTTTTAAATGGTGGGTATCCTGTTAGTTCTCTAATATCAAATTCTTTTTTGCAAAATTCCAGATAGTCTTTTTCGTTTATATGATTAAAAATTTCATGATCATTAATTGTTTGAATAATTACTTTGCTTTCTTTGCTTTGTCTGCCTGCTCTGCCTGCAACTTGTATTATTTTTTGCAAGCAAGTCTCACTCGCATTAAATATAGGAAAATGTAAGTTTAAATCTGCCCATAAGATTCCTACAAGAGTAACTTTAGGAAAATGATAACCTTTTGTTATAACTTGGGTTCCAACTAAAATATCAATATCACCCCGCTCAAAACTTTCTACGGTTTTATTCCAAGATCTTTTTTTTGTTGTAGTATCTAAATCAGCTCTTTCTATCCGCGCAAAAGGGAACATATGCTGCAAAATTTTTACAGTTTGTTGTGTCCCTATTCCTTTTTTTAGAAAATCTTTTTTGGTATTTTTACACTGAGGACAATTTTTAGTAACAGCTTTGGTATAATCACAATAATGACAGCGTAAAATTTCTGATTGGTCTGTTGAATTTTGGTGAAGAGTTAAACTTACAGAACAATTTGGGCATTCAAATATAAAACCGCAATTTTTACATTGCATAAAAAAACTAAAACCACGTCTATTAATGTAAATAATTGTTTGTTCTTTTTTTTCTAGCCGTTTTTTTATTTCTTTTTCTAACTCTTTTGATATCCAGAACGGTCGTTTATAAGCTTTTTTTAGTTTTACCAGCTCAACTTTTGGAAAATTTCCGGAAAAACGTCTTATAAGTTGTAAAAAATTCCAGTTTTTATTTTTAACATTATAAAGTGAATTTATGCTTGGAGTTGCAGATCCCAATAAGATTGGAATTTTATAAAATTGAGCTCTCCAAATTGCAAGCTCTTTACTATTAATTTTTGGATGTTTTTTTTCTTGAAACCCTATTTCGTGCTCTTCATCAACAATTATTAATCCTAAGTTTGGTATAGGCAATAATATTGGAAGATGTACTCCAATTATTAACATTGGTTTTTTATCTAATAAATTTTGCCATAATTCTTTTTTTGTAGAATTTTTACTTGCAGAATGAAATCCTATAATTTTTATATGTTCCGGAAGTTGTTTTTTTAGTAGATTTTCAAATATCATTGCCAAACTTACTTCGGGAAGCAATAAGACTATAGATTTATTTTTATTAATTGTTTCTGTTATTAATTTTTTATAAATTTCTGTTTTTCCAGAGCCGGTTACACCGTGAAGTAATGTTGGTTTATATTCATTTTTGTCTATAAATTTTTTTAAAAAATCGAACACGTTATTTTGTTCTTTTGTAAGTTTTACATTTATATTTTTTGTATTTGTTATTGAAGAAATTTTATTTTTAATTTTTTCATCTTTTAATAAAAAATTCCGTATTCTTTGGTAAAAGTAGATAGGTTTTAAAAAATAAAAATCTGATATTTTTTCTATAAAAGGTTTAAATAAATTATCTTCCGGGAATCTATGTAATTCATTAATTTTCTTTATTTTAAAATTTATGTTTTTAGGTAGTTTTTTATAGGTTTTTAAAACTAATGCCGGTGTAGAATTGTTTTTTATTGGAACATTAACTATTTTCCCATTTAAATTTAAATCAAAAAATTTTTCAGGAATTTGATAGAACAATGGTTTGGGAAATCCTTTTAATAATTTAACTAAAATATACATAATTAGAAGCTCTTGTAAGCATCAGAAGATATATGTGTAGGTGTATTTACTTTTACTTGAATTTTAGAAAAAGGTAAAGGAATTTTAAAACGATCCCAGCTTTTAAAAGTAATTGCCCAGTCAGTTTTACAGTCTATAAAAATAAGAGGTTGTTTTGATTTTGCCGCAAGATAAATAACTCCTCTTTGCAATTTAAATGCCGGCCCCCTTGAACCATCTCCAACTATTGCTATTCTTTTATTTAATTCTAATACATCTAAAGATTTTCTTACAAGATTTAGGGGGTTTTTGAAAGCAGAACCATAAAGAACCTTAAAACCGAGCTTTTGTACAATAAACCCCATGATTTTACCATCTCTACTAGGACTTATTATACAATGCCCAATACATTTATTTTTAAAGAAAAAAAAGGTGGCAGAAATTATATTCTGATGCCAAAAGTAAAAAACTCCTTGATTTAATTCCGGTTTTTTTTTAGAGTTTTTTTCGTTTATTATTTTTAATTTGTATGTGTAAAAAAGAAATCTTAGATATAAATAAATGAAGTATTTAATGATATAATTTAAAAATGTGCTATTTTTAATTTTTTTCAACATAGTTTCCTTCGGTAGTTTTTTAGGCTTGTATTCTAACATTTTTGATTTCTTTATTTAAGATTAAAATTTTATTAAAAAGGAAAGCATGAAATATACAAAATTTTTTAAAATATCAATATTAATTTTTAGTTTATTAGCTTTAAAAGCGGAAACATATTTTAAGAATGATATAAAATTTGATTTATCATATGGTGTTCAAGATAAACAGATTTTATCTAAAGTATCGAATAATTTTTTTCCAGATTTTTATATAAAAGAACAATTACCTCAAGATAAAGAATTATTAAAAAAAGTTAGAAAATTATTTTATGAAAGATCAAATAAATCGGATAAAGAAAAAAGAAAAAAAGTTTTCGATAAATGTGTAGAGGAATATGGTGCAAAAGAAGTTTATTTAAAAACAGATGACGGATTTAACATTTCTTCTTTATATTTCAAAAGAGAAAATTCTCCTATAAATATAATCTATGTTACAGGATATTTTCATGATCAAACTCCTTTAAAAGAATGGTGTGCTCCTTTTGCCGAAATTTTTCCTGAATATAATATTTTATCTTTTGATTGGAGGGGGTTTGGTAGTAGTGATGGAAAAGACGGTAAATGGACAAAAAATGATTTTGGAAGTAATGCTTACCCGGATATTTTAGCTGCTATTGATTTTATTAGAAAAGAGAATGATAAGCCTGTTGTTTTGGTAGGTTTTTGCTTTGGTGCGGCAATAGCCTTAAAAGCTACCTTAGTTGCTCAAAAAGAAAAAAGGAATACCCCTGATTTATTAGTTTTAAATAGCATTTTTAAAAGTTTTGAAAATCAATATAATAGGGCTATTTTGGCCGAAAAACGTTGGTATAGAAGATTAATAATGAATTTTTTAAATAAATTAGGTTTTAATAAATATGTTTTAGATCATATTTTAACGGGTAGTTTATTTGAATTAAAACCCATAGAAGTTATCAACGAACTTAAAATTCCTTGTTATTTTGAACATTTTGTTGGTGATCCTTTTGCTATTATAGAAGAGGGTATAGAGGTTTTTAATAAAGTTGATACGCAAAAAAAATATTTATTTTCAGATATTGGCAGTCATGTAAGAATTCATTCGATTGCTCCTTGGCAATATAAAGAACATTTAAATTCTTTTTTAAAAGAATTGGGTTTTATCTAAAATTAATTAATAGTAAAAAAATGCCTTATTACCCTACAAAAATGAGTCGTTGTGCAGAAAAATTGTTAATTTAAACAATTATAATTTATAATTTTTGTGTAAAATTTTTTAAAAAATTTTATAAATAAGCTTATTTATTTGACAAAACACACCTATTTTTGTCTATAATAAAAATAGATAACCTTAACTATTGATATTTGAAATAAAAGTTTGATAAGTATTTAGATTCATATCAATATATTGAGCCTCAATCAAGTAGAAAGAGGTAAGATAATAATAAAAAAAGGAGAATGATATGGCTGTAAAGAAAAAGGGAACAAAGAAAAAAGCTACACCTAAAAAGAAAACAACAAAAAGAAAAGTAGCTAAGAAAAAACCAGCAAAAAAGAAGACAACTAAGAAGAAAACAACAAAAAGAAAAACAACAAAGAAAAAGGCCACACCTAAAAAGAAAACAACTAAGAAAAAAGTAGCTAAGAAAAAACCAGCAAAAAAGAAAACAACTAAGAAAAAAACAACAAAAAGAAAAACAACTAAGAAAAA